>JAQWPY010000044.1 GCA_029245145.1 Pirellulales bacterium
TGCGTGATGGGCTTGCCCATCTCGGCGGTGATCCGCGCCGCGTAGCGATCCTTCCCGGCAAGTAATCGTTCTGCGGCAGCCAGAAGGACATCCGCCCGCTCGGCATAGGGGGCGTGGCGCCAAGCGATAAAGGCATTGTGCGCAGCCTCAATCCGGAAATCCACTTCCGCTGCGTCGAGGGCCGGATGCGTGCGGGTAAGGTGGCCGGTTGCCGGATCGATCACCTGAAGTGGGCTGGATGGTTTCATCTTCCCTCGCCTTATTTCTCAATGCAGTCCACCTCGTACTGAACGTTACCGTTCGGTCCGTCGCGAACAACACTCACGCCGTGGACTTCATGTTCAAAGCCGGGAAACCTCCCGTCAAACTCGGCAAGCATCGCAAGAAACTCAAGCAGTCGCGGAGTCTTTTTCGTATCAATCCGTTCGCCCGGCATAATCAGTGGGATGCCCGGCGGATAGGGCACAATCATTACCGCTGCGGTTCGTCCATCCGCCTCGCGCAGAGGTACCCGCTCAACACGCCCGCTGACCATCGCAGCAAACGCATCGCTCGGAATCATTTCCGGCTCGGGAATCGTACCGAAGACATCGGCGGCCACTGCAGCGGCATCGCGCTGTTTAAAAAGGTCATGCATTTGGTCGCACAAATCGCAAATCGTCAGTCCCGCGTACCGGTCTCGATTCGCCTTCGCCAGATCAGGAAGAACCTCTTCGAGCGAATCACCCTGGTCGTAATGCCGTTTAAATCGAAACAATTCAGAAAGCAGAGTTCCCGACTTACCCCGGGAAATGCCGATCGAAAAAAGTACCAGCATCGCGTAATTGCCAGTCTTCTCTACGACTATTCCCTTTTGCTGCAAAAAAGCGGACACGATGGCCGCTGGAATTCCCTCTTCCTGCCAGTCGCCGGCGACATTGAGCCCCGGTGTCATCAATGTAACCTTCGTCGGATCAAGCATCACAAACCGCTCGCGGAGGTCACCATAGCCGTGCCACTCCTCCCCCGGCTCGAGAAGCCAAAAGGAGGTGTGACAGGTCACGTCATCCGCCGACCCCTCCTGCTGCGCGACAAGCGGTGCCGTGGCATGTTTCATGCTTCGCTTTTCGATCCCGAGTGGCTGGAAGAGGGTGAACCACCAGCCCTCTTTTCTTGCAACGGTCTCCGCGGAGATCTCACTCATTTTGCGGCGGAATGTCACCGCTTCTTCAATCGCATCCTGCAGCAGCGCCCGGCCTCCGCCGTGTTGCATCATCCGAGAAGCCACATCGAGCGAAGCGATCAGGCTGTACTGCGGGGAGGTCGACGTATGCATCATGAACGCTTCATTGAATCGCTCGTGGTCGACCCGACACTCCTCCGGGACCTGGCGGTCGCGGACGTGTAGCATCGAACACTGCGAGAGGGCGGCAAGCAGTTTATGGGTTGATTGGGTCGCAAATACGACGGGCGATTCGGCGTGGGTCGCCGTGGGGTGCATGCCATAGCGGCCCGCATAGACATCATGGAATCGCGCGTACGCGTACCAGGCTTCGTCAAAATGGAGATTACGCGTCACCCCGCGAAGCAATTCTTCCACCACTGCGGCGTCATAGCAGAGACCGTCGTAGGTTGAATTGGTCAGGACCGTCATGGCGAGCTTCTCCGGCCCCTCTCCCCTGACCAGGGGCGAAGCCTTCAGTTTGGCGCGGATGGATTCCTCGCTGAATTGATCCGAAGAGACAGGCCCGATAATGCCATGTCGGTTGCGTGACGGTACAAAGTAGATTGGCACCGCGCCAATCATCTGAATCACCTGCTGCAGTGATTTGTGGCAGTTGCGATCGACAAGCACGACCTCGCCCGGCGCCACGCGACCGTGCCAGACGATCTTATTAGCCGTCGATGTCCCGTTCAGGACAAAGTAAGTCGAATCCGATCCGAATGTCTTCGACGCGTTACGTTCCGCCTCTCCGATAACGCTACTGTGTTCATTGAGCGAGCCGAGTTCGGGAACCGATATCGATAGATCAGCGCGAAAAACATTTTCTCCATAAAAATCAAAAAACTGACGCCCCGCCGCACTCCGCAGGAAAGCAACTCCGCCCATGTGTCCCGGCGTATGCCAGGCATAGTGGTACTCGTGTGCGTACTGACTCAGCGCTCGAAAAAAGGGCGGGGTGAGCTGCGTGACATAGTGCTCTATCTGCCGGCGAATACGCCCGGCCATAAAGTCGGGCGTATCCTCGCTCACCCAGATGTAGCCATCGATGGCTCCGAGAATCGCAGCCGGGATTGCCTCTACCCCCAGTCGATCTGTGGCAAGCAGAATTGGAATCGCTTCGTTGCGTCGTCGGATCGATTGAATCAGCACCGTGACCAAATGCGATCCATCGGTCCGCTGCTGAGTGAGGTCCCAGTCGACCACTACGCAGCCGATGCTCGGATCGGCCAGAAAACGCTGCCAACCATCTTCGTACGACGCGGCGGTGATCGCACCGACTTCTAGCTCCTCGAGCGCGCTGATCAGTGCCCGCAGCGCATCGCCCGCGGCCGATGCATCAGAAAACTCATCGTCGATGATCAGGACGTGCACGGGATTGTTACGCGAAGGGATTATATTGGCCCGGAACCGGTACTTCGTACTCGCCGCTAGCGTCCCGTGCGGTCGGGGCAGGGGACTGCATCGTGAACTGATCGATCCCGGGTGCCAGATCACGACCCTTCTCAAGCAATTCGTCCCAACGGATAATCTGTCCGCTATAGCATGCTTCGCGTCCAAGGATAGAGGTAAAGGTACTCTTGGCTCCGTATTCGCCTTCGTTATAGATATTGCCCGCCATCAGGGCCTCGATCATGTCGTGCTGCTCTTGCTGGTGCCCGTTGGGATAAGGTCCCGAAAATTGCCATGACCCGTCGATACTTCCGGCCGGGTTGGCCGTGCCCTTGGTACCGTGGACCGCTTCCCCGACGTGGGACCACGCCCCGGCAACGTGCCGGCCCTGACTGAAAAGCTTGCTGCCGTCGGGATACGTAAATTCACAAAACGTATGATCGTAGATCTGGCTCTTACTGCGGTCGCCGCCGAGCCGTTGCTCGCCGCCGCCCATACCATTGCACTCCACCGGATAATCACCCTTCACCCAATTAGCCACATCGAGATTATGGATATGTTGCTCGCAGATTTGGTCGCCACAGACCCAGTTAAAGTGGTACCAATTATTGACCTGAAACTCCATCTCACTCTGGCCGGGCTGACGATTGCGGTACCAGATTCCGCCTCCGTTCCAGTAGACCCGTTGACAGATAACGTCGCCGATTGCGCCATCGTGAATCCGCTCAATGGTTTCCATATAGCGCGGTTCATGCCGCCGCTGCAGTCCAAGTGCGACCATGAGGTTTTTTTGCTTTGATGCTTCCACGCTCTCAAGCACCCGTTTAATGCCTGGCGCATCGGTCGCTACCGGTTTCTCCATGAACACGTGCTTGCCGCGATCAACTGCGTATTGGAATTGTTGCGGTTTAAAACCGGGCGGGGTCGCAATCACCACTAAATCGCAGTCACTATCGATCGCTTTTTTATATGCGTTGAGCCCCCAATGAATATTTTCCTCGGGAACGGAGACTTTATCGGCGGAGTGTCGCGTAAGCCGTTTGACCGCGCTCTTGGCATTCTTTTCAAAAGCATCCGCCACCGACACGAGTCGCGTATTACCTTTGGTATTAAATATCTGCGCTGCCGCTCCGGTCCCGCGCCCTCCACAACCAACGACACAAAATCGTATCTCATCTGAGCCAGCAGCGTGTGCATTGCGCGCAGCCTGTGAACCGAGTACACCGGTCGAGATAAGGGCTGAGGTCGTCTTCAGAAAAGTGCGGCGGTCTCGAGGTTGTGACATAACAATCTCCGGAGCAAAAACACCAACGGTTCGTAAACGATTACGCTAGTATCGTAAACTGCCCGCCTACTTTTCGCAACCAAAGATTGCTATTCCGAAATACTGCGATCAACGCTCTCGTCACAGTTACCGAATAGAGAACACAATGATCAATCGCAATAAAATCAAGCCGGTTGCGGTTGATGGTTCATCTCCTGCAGGGCACCATCCCAGAGACGTTTACGGGCCCTATAAGCGATAAACGCACCTTCCTTTGCGCGAGCCCAGCGCTCCGGCGAATCGCCACAAAGAGACTCGATCAGCCTCCGCGCGGCCGGTTGATGATCCTCGGCGTCAAGTTCAATGTGCCGTTGCAAGTAATAGAGTAGCGCGTCAAGTCTTCCGCCACAATCAAACGAGATTTGCCGCACAATCTCCGTAAAGACGTCGGGGAGCAAATCTTCCCGGCCAAATAAAAATGCGCCCGCAATCTCGGCGGAGTCATTCCGATCAATCACCTCAAACGTTGAACTCAGAAACGATGCCACCGAAAGGCTGAGCGACGATTCGGTGATGGCGCCTGCGATCGGAAGGCCCTCGCGAACTCGCGAGAGAAATCGCTCAATACGAGATGCCGACGCACCTGCCCCCCGCATTGCCTCAAGATACAGGTCAAAGTGGCTCTGGTAGCCACCACGTCCGTCGTGATCGCTCTCTTCGCCCAATGCTATTTCGCTGACAAAGCGAACCGCACCCACGTCGCTCGAGGGGAGCCACGGTACCGCAAAACTACCGAGGGATCGCTGAAGCGCTTTGAGCAGAGACATAAAGTCCCAGACCGCAAAGACGTGATGCTCCATGAATGTTTGTATCTGGCGGAGCGAGTCTAAATCCGAGTAGAGAGCATGTGAAACGATACCGTCTCGCTGCTCTTCAAGCTGTCGCTGAATCAGATCAAATTCGCTGTGCATGTCGTGACCTCTTTTCGCGGGAACACTCTACTATAGGATGGTTTTACCTTTTTCCAAGGTGTCAGCCATTTTGGCACCTTCAATCCGGACTGACAATTTCCAGACGTACCATGCACGATGAACTGCGGCGAGTAGCCATCTCATTCCCGCTTCCCGGACTTGAAATCAACACGATTACAGCAGATGAGAGGCTGCAGGTCTGGGTGAACCCGTCAACGGAGATCCTATCGCGAGAGACGCTCCTGGCGCACGCTCGCGGGGCCCATGGCGTATTGGTCACCCCCGGAGATGGCCCAATTGATGATGCGTGGATGCAAGCGGCGGGCGATTCGCTTCGCGTAATCAGCTGCTTTTCCGTCGGGGTCGATTATGTCGACCTTGCGGCCGCGGGACGCCGACAAATCCTTGTCGGCAACACACCGGGTGCAACGACGGAGCCGACGGCCGATATCACCTGGTTGCTTCTCCTGGGTGCGGCACGAAACATTCGGCGTGCGTCCAACACCCTCGAAACGGGCTGGACCGGAATCAAGCCAGACGATGATTATGGCCTGCGGTTGGTCAATCAAACGCTGCTCGTCATCGGTGCGGGGCAGATTGGCACGGCGGTGGCCCGGCGGGCTACCGGATGGGGGATGAGAATCCTTTACGTTGCGCGATCTCTAAAGACGGCGATTGAGGCGGATCCGATTTGCGCGACCCGCGTAACGCTTGAGGAGGGGCTCGCCCAAGCCGATATCATCTCCCTTCACGTACCCCTCACCGCCGAGACGACCCACATGATCGCGAAACCACAACTTGACCTCATGAAACGGACCGCAGTATTGATTAACACCTCGCGCGGTGCCGTGGTCGACGAGTCCGCCCTGATCGATGCGCTCGAAAAAAGGCGCATCCATGCGGCCGGTATTGACGTTTACGAAAACGAGCCCGTGATTCCACCGCGATTAATGCGTTTGAATAATGCGTTTCTGCTACCTCATATCGGAACCGCAACACACGATGACCGGTCCGAGATGACTCACATGGCAACCGAAAACCTCTTGGCCGGAATCCAGGGCAGACGTTTACCCTACGCCGTATCGAGCGACTAAGCGCGATTTTCTCAAATGCCGGTGCTACGATACGCCTGGCTCATGCGGTTGAGCGCCTCGCGCACCTGTGCCGTTGAAGTGCCGAAATTAAATCGCAGGAACCCTGGCGTACCGAATTCGCTTCCATTACTAAGCCCGACGCCGTGATCCTCAAAAATCTGGCTCCAGCGCTCATTTGCAGCATCGCGCGTATCAATCCATGCAAGATATGTTGCCTCAAGGGGAGTGAGTCGAAACCGTGGCATATCGCTGGCAATTGTATCACGGACGATCTTGTAGTTATGACGCAACACGTCGAGCAGTTGTCCACGCCAAGCCTCACCCTCGCGATAAGCGGCAGCGCACGCCGCATAGCCGAGGCAGTTCAATTCATTAAACAGACCGCGCATCGCACGATGAAACGTTCGACGAAGCGATCGATTTGGGATGATCACATAGCTGCATGCGAGTCCGCAGAGATTGTAAGTCTTACTCGGGGAAAGCAATGTAATGCTATTTTCGTGCGCCCACGAGTCGGTAGCGAGAATCGAATGGTGCGTAAGGCCCGACTGCAGGATGAGGTCGCAATGAATCTCGTCCGAAAGCAAAAGTAACTGATGGGCCTTGCAGAAATCGATCACCTCCGACAGTTCTTCGCGAGTCCACACCCGGCCAACCGGGTTGTGCGGATTACATATGTAAAAGATTCGTGTCTGCGGGGTGATCGCGCGCTCCAGTGCCGGCCAATCATACTTGTACCTTCCCTGTTCATTGGCGAGTGGGGCAAATTCAAGGACGCGTGCCTGATACCGCGGCGCGGAGAGGAAGGGCGGGTAAATAGGCACGGTCGTCAACACGCTTTGATCTGCCTCACAGTAGGCCCGGGCCGCGGTATTGAGAGCCGGTACCAGTCCAGGTGTCCAAAGGAGCCAATCGGGCTCGATGTCGACTCCATGCGATTTCCGCATGTAATCCACCACCGCGCCGAGCGCCGCGTCGGTCGGGTTCGTATAGCCAAAGATCCCGTGACCGACCCGCTCATGTAAAGCGTCTATCACCTCCGGTGGCGAAGTAAAATCCATATCGGCGACCCACATCGGCAAGACGTCGCGGTCGCGATAACGATCCCATTTGATCGAACCGGTGTCCGCGCGTGGCGGCAAATCGGCAAATTGATAAGGCTGCTTTTCTTCCAAGGTTACCGCTTATTACTTTAGAGGTTCATGCCCGGTACGCTCGCACCTGGCTTTATTGTGCAATGCAATCTAGTGCCTCTCTCAGGCGACTGCACGTGCTTTGAATGTTACGCCATTTATCGAGCCCAAACAGCCCAATTCGGAAAGTGGAAAACTCATCTCCCTCACCACACATCAATGGGACTCCGCCCGCAATCTGCATGCCAGCGGACGCAAATTTTGATCCATTTTTTATTTCTGCATCATCCGTATAGCTCACAACCACCGACGGGCTCTGGTACCCTTCCGCCGCAACGCTGGCGTATCCGTAATCTGCAAGCATGTGGCGCACGGCGCCGCCAAGCTCCAATTGCCGCTGTCGCGTCTCCTCCAGTCCCATTTCGATCGTCTCCTGCATTGCATCACGAAACTGGATTAGCGCATCGGTCGGCATTGTCGCATGGTATGCATGATGCCCCTCCTCGTACTTTTGCATGATCGCAAGCCAGGCATTTAAATCACACGCAAAACTCGAACTCTGAAGTGTGGCAGCACGATTCGCCGCTCTTTCCGAAAGCAACACCAGGGACGCACACGGGGTACTACTCCACCCCTTTTGTGGGGCGGTAATCAGGACATCGACACCGAACTTCTTCATATCGACCCACAGTGCGCCACTTGCAACACAGTCGAGAACAAACAGGCCTCCGCCATCGCGAACAAACTGCCCCAACTCCGCGAGATACGCGTCGGGCAGCAACATGCCGCTCGAGGTCTCCACGTGTGGAGCAAACACGATCGCTGGGCGGTGTTTTCGAATCGCCTCACGAATCGATTCAAGGCTCGCCGGAGCAAACGGGGCCGTAGCAGACGAACCGCAACGCTGGGCACTAAGGACGCGGCAGTCGGCAGGAATGGAGCCCGCCTCGAAAATCTGCGACCACCGATAGCTGAACCATCCGTTGCGTATCACGAGGCAATTCTCATCGGTCGCGAAAAGCCTCGCAACCGATTCCATCCCGAACGTTCCACCCCCCGGAACGACCGCCACCCGGTCTGCGGCATAGGTTGCCTTGAGCATCGCATTAATCTCACGCATCGCGCCGCGGAATCGTTGCGACATGTGATTCAATGATCGTTCCGTAAACACAACCGAAAACTCATCAAGGCCATCCGGATCGATTCTCTGTTTTTGCATCTCAGCATTGTTCATTTATCACTCCACGTTTTTCGCCTGCGGCAATCGGCATAAACCAAAACGACGCGTTGGTCCCATTTTCACACCACCACTGCTTCGATATAAAGGGGCCTAGACTTCGATTCGCTAAGAAAGGGCCTGCTTCATGTGGCTATTTACTCGCTGGGGATTTTTTAGCTGTGCTTGCGCTCCGCTGGATGATGAGTCCGGCGAGAACGAGGTTGACCCGAATGGGCTCTCGGTCCGATCCCGTTTGCGGTCACATCTCGAGAAACTTCAGAGTCACCTGCCCGACCTCGTGGGCAACTGCGAAATCAAGGAGTATCCAGAGTCCGACTATCGCTACCGGATCTACGTCGATAAGGCCAT
>JAQWPY010000001.1 GCA_029245145.1 Pirellulales bacterium
CTTCGGCCTCGCCCGCCGATCGCCCTCGCTGGTCTTCCCTGGCAGAAAGCATTCCGTAGAATATCGCAGCCATGGTGATCACGTAGCCGAGTAGGAAAAAACAGACGGAGACATAACGTTGCCGCTCAACTGCGATCATGCTGTTGGTAAAACTCCGCGGCGCAAAAGTTTTCGTATTTTTGGGACAACCAGAGCGACCGCGCGCGAGCGATGGCTGATCGCGCTTTTCAAATGACCTCCGAGTTCGCCAAAGGTACGATGGTACTCACGAATTTCGAACAGGGGATCGTACCCGAATCCGTTGTGGCCAACTTCCGTCCGACGGATCCATCCTTGGCATCGACCGGTGCTCGTTCCGTGGACGACACCCTCCGGATCGGAAATAACGATGTGGCAAACGTAGTGTGCCTGCCGTTTGCCGTTCTCGATCGCTTGCATTTTTTCGAGCAGCAATGCGTTATTTTTTTCGTCCGTTGCCTCGCTACCCGAAAACCTTGCGGAATAAATCCCCGGTTGTCCCTCGAGTGCATCAACGCACAGCCCGCTATCCTCACCGAGGACCCAACAGCCGAGGTGGCGTGCCTGCTGACATGCTTTTTTTTCCGCATTTTCCGCAAAAGACGTTCCATCTTCGATCACATCGATCGATTGTGGATAATCAGCGAGCGTGCGGACTTGGATCGGTAGCGATTCCAAGAGGCCAACCAGTTCCCCTCCCTTTTTCACGTTGTGCGTGCCTAGGACCAACAGAGGAAGGTGGGGCATTTTACTTTACGGGGTATCGTAAGACCGCCTCGCAAAATCACTGCTTACAGATCGCTGAGGCACGGAGATCAGCACGGGCTGAATATCGAAAGGAATCCCCAGCAGTGTCTCGGGTGCGATGCCCGTTTGCAAGCCCGGGTGCTGCAGTTCACCTGTCGACGCTTTCTGCTTGGCGGAAAATCTATCGATCATATCCTGAACCTCGGGTGCATAGCGAAATTGCTCCTCGTCGGGGCGATTGCCCGGTGTCGCAAAGCTTCCTACCGTTACGATGCTCTTTTTGCGATCGTGAAATTGGTAGGCATCGTAGCCCTTGGCGCGAAGCGCGATCGTGAGCCGATGGGCTTTGATCGCCCCCTTCTCTAGACGACTCGACTGTATGCCTCTTTCTTGAACATCCCGGATATGTTTCGGATTCACGGCAGAGAATCCCGTAAAGGTTGCAACCTTTACGGTATATTTTCCCGAATTTTCCAGCAGACTGTGCTCAATATCCTCGTTGAGTTGGGCGACGAAGTGATCAACACCCTGAGGCCGGAAATATTCATCCGGCAATAGAGGATTGGTTGTAATGAAAGCAAGCTTCATCACTCCATCGGTACGACCTTTGTCTTTTTTAAGTAATTCATTCTGAATGCGTCTCAGTTCATCAAACGAGCGACTTCGTTTTTTTTCTTCTTTATTCAGCGAATCGAGCGATAACGACTTAAGCTTCTCGAGGTCTCGCTGGGCGTCGGGATCGTTCACCGAGGTGTAGTTGCCTACCAGGATAGCCACTTCCTCGAATGCTGTGTTTTGCTGGTGCCGCATCTGCCGGGGCTTGCCGAATCGATCAACGCCCCTGCCGACGAATGACTCGGAGAAGTCGTATGATTGTTGATGGATGTAGGTGTCCAGCTTGTGTTTTTTGCGGAGTTCTTGCGTCGTTTGAACTGCGTCTTTCATTGCGTTGGGACCGCGGAATGAAAGTGCCATGATCATCCAGGGTCCCTGCTCATTGGTTAGCCGATAGGTTTTCTGCAGCGCCTCGCTGTCGACGGAAGCTGAGTCACCAGAACCCCATAAACGATTCCACCAGGAGGGGGCTGCCAGGGACGATTCGGGCGTCATCAGCCCGTGGGAAAGGTTGAGCAGTAACACAGTGGAAAGGAGGAATCGTGGCATGGAACAGAAGTTTATGAAGGACAGGGGACAGGGCACCATCGGGGGGCGGGAGTCTAGCAGATGCTTGAACGAAGGTGCCAGAGCGTTTTCACCGAGAGTGCTATCGTTGCGTACGGCCGCAGAGTGCCGCAAAGAAGGGTGCAAACCGGCCAATGAAGAAACGCTAGCACCGTGCGAGCGACAGATCGGTTCAAGCAAAAGCGAGGCGACCGCAGAATCGGTTCGTTAAGTGGAGGATAGCGGGCTCGAACCGCTGACCTTCTGGCTGCCAGCCAGACGCTCTCCCAACTGAGCTAATCCCCCGAAAATCGCACGCCTATCGAGCCACCGAATCGCGTCCTACCTGCCCGCTCGGCATTGCCAAGGCATGTCAAAAACTCTATCAACGCAGAGGGAAACTGTCAACGGACAATGCGCGCCGGATGGAATTCAAAAGCGAAGACGCAATTACGGCTATTTTATGAAACGTTGGCTTACCTTCTGCGTCAAGATCGCCCTCGCAGTGGGCATTATTGCGTACCTCCTCTGGTCGACATTTCAAACGGATGCCGAGGTCTATGAGCAGTTGCAGCGCGAAGAAAAGGATTGGCTTCGCTTAGGGTTGGCCGGCCTCGTGCTCTTCTCTGCCACGTTATTCACTTTTTTGCGATGGTATCTGCTCGTGCGCGTTTTAGAAATTCGCTTCACCCTGCGCGAAGCCATTCGCTTGGGCTGCATGGGTTATGTTGTAAATTTTTTCGCACTCGGTGTGGTGGGAGGCGATGTTTTCAAGGCATTTCTCCTGGCTCGAGATCACGCCGGACGCCGAACCGAAGCGGTGATGAGTGTCTTGGTCGATCGCTTGATCGGCCTCTACGGGCTTCTTCTCCTGGCAACGGTCGGGCTTGTGATTTGGAAAGGGTATTTCGCTGAAGCGCACCAAGCGACGGAGTCACTTTATGTACTGCTCATTTTATCGAGCGGTGGTTTTTTGTTGGCGACGCTCGGATTTTGTTTTCCGCGACAGCTAGCACTCGGACGCGTCGCGATGTGCGTTTCGAGAATTCCACGCGTCGAGAAATACCTGGAACAGATCATCGTTGCTCTTACCCGGTACTCACAGCATCGGCGCACTTTACTTGTTGCGACTCTGATCACGCTCGGGACACAATTGCTGACGGTCGTCGGCTTTTGGCTCATTGCGACCGGATTACCGGGAGAAGGGCCGAACTTCGCCCAGCTTTTCGTGATGGTCCCTCTTGCGCTGTTCGCGACGGCTGTGCCATTACCGATGGGAGGGCTCGGTGCTTTGGAGGCGACCCTCGCTTCCCTCTACCGCCTGTTCGGGTTTTCCAGCGCCCTCGGCTTGCTCGTGTCGCTGGCCTATCGGCTAGTGACGATCCTTGTGGCGGTTGGTGGCATCCCCTTCTTCCTGAGCAAGCCTCTCGTGGGAGAGGGCAAAGATTTGTCCGAAGGCACGTCCCACTGAACCACAAGCCGGAAGCTGGCCGGAAGCTGATTGTTACTAATCGGCAGAGGTTGCCTGCTGTTTTTCTTCTGCAGCACTCAATCGATAGTAGTGTGGCGAAAATTCCCAATGACTGTCACTTCGCCCCTGCGCAACCGCTTGCCTGCCGATCTCTGCCACGGCCTCGGCACGCGGTGCCCAGTCTTCGGCGGCCACGGTGGTGACTCCTGCCGGCAACGGACGATTGAAGTTTGCGAGTAGTGTCCCGCTGACACGGTCGCCTTGCTCGAGTTGTGCTACCCAGTCATCGATCTCCAGAATCGCGGTACCGATGAGTTCCTCCGGTCCGTGGGGAGTCATCGCATAGCGGGCAGCATAGCATTGGTTCCTTCCCGCATCGATCACACACCAAAGGGGCGATCCCGCGCTTAGATTCCCCGCGATGGCTTGGTGTGTGTTGACGCCGACCAATTGGGCACCGGTCGCATAGGCCAAAACTTTAGCCGTCACGCAGCCAATTCTTAGCCCGGTAAACGACCCCGGACCTTGAGTCACGGCAATCAAATCGAGGTCCGCAGGGGTCCACTGGCAGCGGTTCAACGTTTGTTCAATCCCCACCACGAGAGACTCTGCAGTGCGGCTATCCTCAGGCAGCTTTAATGTGGCAAGACAGGTGTCAGCATTGCACGCAGCGATCATCCCGCGGCGTTCACTCGTTTCGAGAGCAAGAATTTTCATGCGATTGAAATCACGGGTTGGAATCATGGCTCGGCATCGGGCAACGCCGAGTGGAAGGTAGCACCCACTCTTATATCAACATCCGATGAACTCATGGAACCGCTCGCTGTTCACATTGTTATCTCGCGCACCGAGCCGCCAGACGGAGGGCGGGCCGCTTGACCGCACCCCACAGGCAGCATACGATGAGCGGCTTGCTCGTAAAATGTTGTGTGAAAAATGGTTACACACATGTGGGTCCAGAGCGGTCGGTCAGAAAGATTGTGGGATCGAGGACGCTCGCCGATTGCGGCCCAGGGAGCGGACCCGAGAAAAGCCGCCTGAGAGAAAATAAGTCCGCTGCATGAGAGACGTATTGAGGACCCGTTGGCCGTGAAGCGTGCATTGATCAGCGATATTCACAGTAATCTCGAGGGCCTCGAGGCGGTTCTGAAAGATATCCGAGCGCAGGAGATCACCGAGATTTACTGCCTTGGCGATATTATCGGCTACGGTCCGAACCCGCGCGAATGTATCGATTTGGTCATGGATTGCGATGCCTGTCTGTTGGGTAACCACGATCAGGGCGCTTTATTTGACCCGGAAGGCTTTAACTCCGGTGCGGAGCGCGCCATTTTCTGGACGCGGGAACAATTGGAAGACCCGAGGCAGAATGCGAAGGAGAATGCGCGTCTTTGGGATTTCCTCGGTGAACTCCCGCGAAACCGTAAGGAGGAAGGCTATTTATTCGTGCATGGCTCACCGCGCAACCCGCTCAACGAATACGTTTTTCCGGAAGACATCTACAATCAACGGAAGATGGAAAAACTTTTCAGCCTTTTTGAGCGAAGTTGCTTTCAGGGACACACGCACGTGCCCGGTATCTTTACCGAGGGCTCGAGGTTTTATTCTCCGGAGGATGTAAAAAACGAATATTCGTTTACGGATGAAAAGATCATGGTCAATGTGGGCTCGGTAGGCCAGCCACGCGATGGCGATCTGCGATCGTGTTATGTGATTCTCACGGACGAAGGTTTGCAGTACCGGCGCATTGAGTACGATTACGAAAAAACCATTGAGAAAATCTACAGCATTCAAGAGCTCGATAATTTTCTCGGTGATCGGCTACGTGCGGGTCGTTGATTGCAATCGGAGCAGCGAGCAATGATCTATGAGGAACAGAATGTTTTTTCACTTTCGTCTTCGAAATCGAAGTTTGAAAGTAGTCCTTGGCGGTGTCCAGGTGCCGCCCTGTTGTCGGTTTGCTGACGGAGACTTTGTTTGTGGATAGAAGATTTTTTTCATTTCTTGCGCTTGCTATGATGGTCTTGCTTGGTTCGCAAGTTATTTTCGACCGCTTTTTTCCAGCACCCGAAGTCCCGGAGCAGTTCGAGGACAAGGAGAGAGCGAACGCAGAAGGTGGAAGTAAAAAAGAACCCAATCAAGTGCCCGCGGAGGAATCCCAGCCGACCAGTCCATCGGTGCAACCGCCGGTCGGTGAGGGAAGGGCAGAGTTACCCGCCGGGGAAGAGCAAAACGAGGTGGAGCCGCCGGAGTCGCGCACCACGCCGGGCGCCCAGGAGCGTTACCCGCTGCGATATATTGGTCTCGGTTCGCTCGATCCGAAGAGCGATGCTCGTGCGCTGGTCACGCTCTCGAGCTACGGTGGCAGTGTTGTTCGCCTGGAATTGAACAGCGAACAGTACCGTGACATACAGGATCACCGCGGTTATCTGGGGCACCTGGTAGGGAGTCCGCATCCGCAAGGTTGGCAAGTCGAATTTGTCGGCCGCGGCGCCCCCGCCGATCAAGCCGGATTGCAAGCGGGCGATGTCATTCAGCGGGTGACGCTCGGCACATCGGAAAGTGCAGTCGGTCAGCTTGAAGACCTTGAAAATATTTTGAAGGAATCGAAGCCGGGCGAGCAATTGAAGGTGACCTTTGTTCGTAACGGGCAACCCGCCGATCCACTCACGGTGACACTCACCGCCCGCCCGCTGGCGATCATGCAACCGGAGATGGGCGGAGACTCCTTGGAAAGTTTTCAGCCGGGACTGCACGATGCTTTTTCGTTGGTTTTGAGGCTCAATCAGATCGACGAGAGAAAGCGACTTCGCGGGGAACCGGTGATTGAAGGTGCGGCGCTGAGAGATTCGCACTGGAAGGTAACGAAGCAGGGACCGTTAGAGGTTGTGTTCGAATTACCGCTCCCGCAGCACGATTTGGTCCTTACCAAACGATTTCAATTGGCGGCGGTTCCCGAGAGCGAGCGCGCAAACCCGGACTACAAGGCCTATCACCTCTGGTTGGAGTTGGCCATTGAGAATACGCGTAATGAGAAGCGAAAGATTGCGTATCAACTAGGTGGACCCACCGGGATGCCGACTGAAGGCTGGTGGTATTCGCGAAAAATTGGGCGAAGCTGGGGTGGCGGTGGCTTGCGCGACGTTGCCGCGCACTCGCTTGTCGACGGCGCAAATCTGATCAGCACTGCGGAGATTGTGGAGCAATTGGAATCGAAGGAGTCGGGTGCGGTGAATTTGCAACTTGCCTCCGGACAGTCGAATCCGCTCGCCTATGTTGGAACGGAGACCCAATATTTTGCCGCCATCCTCATCCCCTTTGATGAACAAGAGGAAGGAAACCAGTACTTCAAGAGTTACGAGGGAATTGTGGTCGGCGACCGCCCTCCGGAGCCATCGCAGGTTTACAAAACCAACGTGACCTCCCAGCTATCGAGTGTGACGAAAACGATTGAACCACAGGGGACGTTACGTCAGAAATTCCAGATTTTCACCGGGCCGAAAAAGCGAAGTCTGCTCCAACAATACGAAACACCCGGTTTTCCGGAGTCGGTGAATCTGTCCGAGCTGATTTACTACGGGTGGGCCATTTGGGGATTCTTTGCCCGTCCGCTGACCGATGTATTGAATTTTTTCTACAGTATCATCCCGAATTATGCGGTAGCGATTGTTTTACTGACGGTTTTAGTTCGCTTGTGCATGTTCCCTTTAAGCCGGAAACAAGCGCTCAATGCACAGAAGATGCAAGAACTTCAGCCCGAGATCAAGAAGGTTTCCGAAAAGTACAAAGGGGATATGGAAAAGCGCAGTAAAGCGCTGCAAGACCTGTATCGCAAGAAAAAAGTGAACCCGCTCGCGGGCTGCTTGCCGCTCTTTATTCAAATGCCGATCTTTATCGGCCTCTATCGCGCGTTGATGACCGACGTTGCTCTTCGCCAGGCACCGCTGGTAAGTAAATCTTTTCCTTGGGCTGATAATCTGGCGGCGCCCGATATGTTCTTGCGATGGGATACGCTGATTCCTCTGCCTTTTCTTACGTCTGCCAGCGGATGGCTCGGTCCTTATCTCAATATTCTTCCCCTGGTGACTATTGTTCTCTTTATTCTCCAGCAGAAGCTGTTTATGCCTCCCCCGACCGATGAGCAGTCAGCGATGCAGCAAAAAATCATGAAGTACATGATGGTTTTTATGGGCTTTTTATTTTTTAAGGTACCGAGCGGTCTCTGTCTCTATTTCATCGTTTCGAGTTTATGGGGAATCGGTGAACGCAAACTGCTTCCGAAATCGTCGCCAGTCGCCACAAACGAAACGGAGAAGGAGGAAAGTCCTCAACGGAAAGGATCGTCGGTGGCTCCGGCCAAGGCGCGAAGCGAGAAAGCGAAGAAAAAGCGGCGTCGAAAAAAATAGGTCGCAGCCGGGCACTTTCAGTCCCCGCATCAGCAGGTGTCAGCAGTGGCGCAGTTCTGCGGTGAAACCGACCATCGGGGAGTGAGGAAGAAGAGATGCTGGGTGCTGGAAACCACGCAGCGGACGACCTGATTGCAGCGGTCGCAACCCCACCGGGGCCTGCGGCCCGGGCCGTGGTCCGGTTGTGTGGCGCGGAGATTCACTCCGCGCTGGCGCAACTCTGGCGTCCTGCGGTGTTCGATACTCGTAGCGGAGTGTGGGAGGAGGGGCAGCGGGAGGCGGAGGTAGCATTGGCTGCGGTCGCACGCCCGATGGTGCTGCCGGGGTGGGCTAAGATCGATGCGGCGGGCCGATGTATTTCCTGCACGCTCTGTTATTGGCCCGATACACGTAGCTTTACTCGGATGCCCCTGGCCGAGATACACCTTCTCGGATCTGATCCGATTGTGCAGGCTCTTATCGAACAGGCCTGCCGGCACGGAGCGCGATTGGCACGCGGTGGCGAATTCACGCTACGCGCGTTTTTGGGAGGCCGGATTGATCTGACTCAGGCCGAAGCAGTACTCGGCGTCATCGAATCTCGATCGGCGCGCGAGTGTGAAGTTGCCCTGAAGCAACTGGCCGGGGGTCTGAGCGGCCCTCTCTTGGTGATCCGCGAAAGCTTGCTGGAACTTCTGGCCGAGATCGAGGCAGGGCTCGATTTCGCGGATGAAGAGATTGATGCGATTGAGGATGCGATTCTCGATCAAAGGTTACATCAGGCGCTCGAACAAACCACATCGCTACTCTGGAAAATCAAAGAGCGGGATAAGACCTCGACGTCAGGAAGGGTCGTACTTTTGGGGCAGCCCAATGCGGGCAAAAGCAGTCTCTTCAATTGTCTGACCGGAGGAGCTGCCCTGGAATCACCGGAGCCGGGAACGACTCGCGACTATCTCGCCCGCCCCCTTCAGCTCGACGGGATGCAGTGCGAGTTGATTGATACGGCGGGTGTCGCCGGCGGAGACCCGGACCGAGTCATTCCCGACGCAAATCGGGCCGTCGACCGAGAGGCACATGCGATGACCCGGGTTCAGAGTGAATCGGCAAGCCTCAAAGTGCTTTGCCTCGATGTCACCGCATCGATCGGCGGCCAAGAGCTTGAGGCGGTTCGTTTGCATCGGCAAGCGGGCGGTTTGGTCGTGATGACCAAATGTGATTTAGCGACTCTGCCGGCAAACGCAGCAGAACTCGAGATGCAGGTTGATGTTTTCACCAGCAGTCGCACCGGTGCGGGACTTGAAAACCTGCGTATTTTATTGCGTGAACGCTTAACGACAGACTCGGTCGTGGGACAAGCGGTCGTCTCGAGTACCGCTGCCCGATGCCGCGAGAGTGTAAAAGCGGCAGCCGATTCGGTGGCTGAGGCAATCGGACTTCTGCAGACGGGATCGGGGCATGAACTACTCGCAGCGGAAGTTCGCATTGCGCTCGACGCGCTAGGCGAGGTCAGCGGTGCGATTTATACCGACGATATGCTCGACCGGATTTTCTCCAAGTTCTGTATCGGCAAATAGACGAACAGCCGGGCGGTGGCTGCTACTTGGATTGCACTGCTGCTTGCGCGGCGGCCAATCGGGCAATCGGCACCCGGAAGGGAGAACAACTCACGTAATCGAGTTTGGCCGCGTAGCAGAAAGCAATGCTTGCCGGATCGCCACCATGTTCGCCACAGATGCCGCATTTGAGTCCCGGCTTTTTCCCCCGGCCTTTGGCGACACCCATCTGGACCAGTTGTCCCACCCCGATCGCATCGAGCGATTGGAAAGGATCGCGTTCGAGGATCTCCTGCTTCAGGTAGTCGGGTAGGAATGTGTTGACGTCATCGCGGCTGTAGCCAAACGTCATCTGCGTCAGATCATTGGTGCCGAAACTGAAGAAGTCCGCATGTTCGGCAACGCGATCGGCCGTCAGTGCGGCACGAGGAATTTCGATCATCGTGCCGACCGGAATATCGAGTTTTCCACTATGTTTTTTCGCTGCTTTGACTCGAGCAATCGTTTCAGTGGTCAACTGCCGGAGCGTTTCCAACTCGGCGGCAGTGCCGATCAGGGGAATCATGATTTCGGGCCGCGCATCCACCTTTTTCTTTTTGCAGGCGATCGTCGCTTCGACGATCGCAGTTACCTGCATCTCCAAAATTTCGGGATAGGTGACCGCCAGGCGGCATCCCCGGTGCCCGAGCATCGGATTCATTTCATGTAACTGTTCAACGCGCAGTTTGACTTCCGCCGCTTTGATTCCGAGCCTCTTTGCCAGTTCGGTTTGACTCTTGGTGTCTTGCGGCAAAAATTCGTGCAAAGGCGGATCGAGCAACCGCACGGTGACCGGAAAGCCCTTCATCGTGTTGAAAATGCCGACAAAATCTTTCCGTTGGAATGGCAGCAGTTTTTTGAGTGCCTTGCGGCGAGCCGCTTCGTTATCGGCAAGGATCATCTCCCGCATAACGAGAATCCGATCACCTTCAAAAAACATATGCTCGGTACGACAGAGGCCGATTCCCTCGGCACCGAATTGCCGTGCACGCTTGGCATCTCCCGGGGTGTCCGCATTGGTGCGCACCCCGAGGGTGCGGTATTTGTCGGACCAGCGCATTAACTTCGAAAAATCACCACTCAGTGAAGGCGAGTGGGTTGCCACCGAGCCGGCCATCACCTCGCCGGTCGATCCGTCGATAGAAACAGTGTCTTTCGCCCCGAACTTCTGGCCCGCGACGGTGATTTGTTGTTTCTTTTCATCGATCTGGATTTCGCCCGCCCCGCAAACGCACGGCTTGCCCCAGCCTCGCGCCACGACGGCCGCATGGCTCGTCATTCCGCCGGTGCTTGTGAGGATACCGCAGGCGGCGTGCATTCCTTCGACATCTTCCGGACTGGTTTCTTTGCGGACCAACAAGACACTCTCCCCCGCCGCTGTCCGTTCGGTTGCATCTTCAGCCGTGAAGGCGAGGTTGCCGACCGCAGCACCCGGTGATGCCGGGAGCCCGGTACTGAGCACTTTGCGTGCCGCTTTCGGATCGAAGGACGGAAGCAAAAGTTGATTCAGGTCGCCAGCAGGCACCCGGAGCAGGGCCGTTTTTTGATTGATCAACTTTTCCTTCACCATGTCGCAAGCGATCTTTACCGCTGCGGCACCCGTGCGTTTTCCGTTGCGCGTCTGGAGAATGAAAAGTTTACTTTTCTCAATCGTAAATTCGATATCCTGTACGTCCCGGTAGTGCTTTTCCAATTTTGTCTTGATTTGCATCAACTTTTTATGGACCTGCGGCATCCATTTTTTCATCTCGACCACAGGCTGGGGGGTCCGGATGCCGGCAACGACATCTTCCCCTTGGGCGTTGACGAGAAATTCACCGTAGAATTGGTTTTTCCCGGTCGAGGGATCCCGAGTGAAGGCGACGCCCGTGCCACTATCGTCCCCCATATTTCCGAAGACCATCGTTTGGACATTCACCGCGGTTCCGAGCAATCCCGTAATTTCGTTGATTTGGCGATAGGCAATCGCGCGTGACGCATTCCAACTATCGAACACCGCGCGAATGGACTTTTCCAGTTGGGCAATGGGACTTTGGGGGAAGTTTTCTCGCGTCTGTTTCTTGTACACCTTCTTGTAGGCGTCGACCAATTGCGACAACCCCTCTTCTCCCAGTTCGGTGTCCTCGACGACGCCATGCTTTTTCTTGATCCGGTCAAATTCGGCTTCGAAATAATGATGATCCACCCCCATCACGACGTCTCCGAACATATTGATCAGACGTCGGTAGGCGTCGAGCGCGAAACGGCGATTGCCCGAAAGCTTTGCCAAGCCTTCGCATGCGCTGTCGTTTAAGCCTAAGTTGAGTACCGTATCCATCATGCCCGGCATGCTCACCGCCGCTCCGGAGCGGACGGAAACGAGCAATGGATTGCTTGAAGAGCCGAATCGCTTGCCGGTCTCTTTTTCGAGAATGGCAACGTTTCTTTTGACTGCAGCCAGCGTATCGGCCGGAAATTTTTGTCCGGCCGAATTGTAGTCGGCACACGTTTCGGTGGTGATCGTAAAGCCGGGCGGCACCGGAAGACCGATACTGGTCATTTCCGCCAGGTTGGCCCCCTTTCCGCCGAGAAGTAGCCGCATCTCTTTGCGGCCCTCGGTGCGGGTGGCACCGAAGTAATAAACGCGTTTCTTCTTCCGAGCATTGGAGGTGCTTTTTCGCTTCGCCATCAACGAGTTCCTTCAGGGGAGCAGTTCAGTCGGGGGGGAGGGAATCACTTCGCGTGCGGCCTGATCGCGCTTGATCGCGCGGCGGATCACAGCTACTGGATGCAACCACTGACGGCAGGCCGACTTCCGACGGGAGGGCGTAATTTAGTGTGCCTGAATAAACGAGTCAAGATACGATTGGCAGGCAAGTTTCCAGAAAAAGCTGTCTTCCCGCCCATTCGGGCTGTTTTTCGCGTTATCGCCGCACGCTCGAGCGCACCCTATAATGTGGTCCCGATCACCGAAGAGAACATCCGCCATGTCGACTCCCACCCCGCCCGACTATCCGCCGCCGATTTTTGACCTCCTCGAGGAGGAGTCCCCGACCGCTGCACGAAGGCAACTTGAGGCGTTCGATTTCACCTCGGCCGTGGCCCCTCGACCGGTCGAGGACGCTTCGATGGCAGAGGCGTGTGAAAGCGGACTTTGGCTAAGGCATCAGTTTCTCGATGAATCCCATCAGGTGAGCCAGCAGATCGACACGCCCACGGGAAGTTATTGGCATGGGATCATGCATCGCTGCGAAGGTGATTTCGGGAATGCCAAGTATTGGTTTCGCCGCGTCGGTCCCCACCCTATTTTTTCGAATCTTGCGGCAGCAGCGCACCAAATTGCACCTCAAATATTTTCCGGCACCGCTGATTGGAACCCCTTTGATTTTGTCGACCGCTGCCAGGCGGCCGCTCGAGGGCCAACTGCAGATTCGGTACTCCAAGCGGTTGAGTCTGCCGAGTGGGATTTGCTCTTCGCGTTCTGCTTCCGGCAGGCACTCGATGTGGAATGACCCTTTGATTGATCTTCCCTTTTTTGGTTT
>JAQWPY010000016.1 GCA_029245145.1 Pirellulales bacterium
CGTGCACCTCTGGGAACGGGATTGCAGCGTCCAGCGACGGCACCAAAAGCTGATTGAAGAAAGTCCCGCCGTACATCTGGAGCAAAAAACGCGTGAAGAAATTTGCGCCGCGGCTGTGCGGATGATTCGGGCGGCCAACTATACGAATGTCGGCACCGTGGAATTTATCGTGGATAAGAACGGGTCGTTTTACTTCATCGAAGTCAATGCGCGGATCCAGGTAGAGCATCCCGTGACGGAAATGGTAACGGGGATCGACCTGATCAAAACGCAATTGCGTATTGCGAGCGGCGAAGAACTCCCGTTCCGTCAAGAAGACATCAAGTGTGAGGGTGCAAGCCTGGAGTGCCGGATAAACGCGGAAGATCCCTCGCGGAATTTTCAGCCGTGCCCGGGCCATATCGAGAAGATGTTTGTGCCCGGCGGCCTCGGCGTCCGTTTTGATTCTCACGCACATGCAGGATATACCGTATCGCCCTTCTACGATTCCATGGTGGGAAAGCTCATCGTGCACCAACCCACTCGGGAGGAGGCCATCGATTGCATGTTAAGGGCACTCGGTGAACTTCAAATCGAGGGAATTGCGACAACCTGTTCGCGGCATGAGGAAATTCTTCGGCATGCTGCCTTTGCGGAATCGCGGATCGACACGACGTTTGTCGAGCGGACCTGGGATTGACGACCTGTGGCCCGTTTTCGATTTGAAAACCGCAGTTACAATGGGGCTTCTTCTGTGCAAAAAGAGTTCGGTCCAATTTGTGAGCCGGAGAGTATGAATGTCTGATCAGTCTTCTCTTTCGCCGCCGCCGGCGGCGAACACTAATTTTCGTCGTGTGGCAATCTTATTTGCGGGTGGCCCCGCACCGGCAGCAAATGCTGTGATTTCGGCCGCTGCGATCTCGTTTCTGCGCAACGGCATTGAGGTGGTGGGAATTAAGTATGGTTATTCTGGGTTGATTCAGTTCGGTCCCGATCGGCCGCTCGAGGAAAACCGCGATTACCTGCTGGTCGATCAGGCGACGCTTCGAAGAACGCGGAACTCGCAGGGGATTCTGATAGGCACGGCGAGGGACAATCCGGGGAAATTGATTTCATCGCCAGCGCACTTCGATGATCCCGAGCGAGTTGCTCCGCTTAAGGCGGTCTATGACGGACTCTGTAGCATTGGAGTCGATGCGTTGATTTCCATCGGTGGCGACGACACGCTCAAGACCGCCAATAAGTTCAAAATGTATCAGGATCGTCTGCCGGACGATGCGAAACGAGTGCCGGTTGTTCATCTGCCCAAGACGATCGACAACGATTATACGGGGATCGATTTCACTTTCGGTTATTTTACGGCGGTGGAGACATTAGCCGAAGAATTGCGGAATGTCGTGATGGACGCCGAGGCGAATAAGGCCTATTTCCTGGCCGAAACAATGGGCCGAAGTGCGGGGTGGCTCGCCTACGGCGCTGCGATTGCCGGGGAGGCAAGCCTCGTGATCAGTGTCGAAGATATCGTGGGGCAGTATCGAAGCGAAGAGGAGGTGGTCGATGCCGAGACGGGCGAGATGACGATGCGTCCGATAATGCATATGCGCAACGTGATCAATCGCATCGTCGATACGATGCGGATCCGCGAGGACCAGGACGGCAAGCAATTTGGCGTGATTGTGATCGCGGAGGGTTTGGCGGAGTATCTACCCCAGGAGTATCTGGAAGGCGTGCCTCGTGACGACCATGGGCATATTTCGATTGCTCAAATTGATCTCGGGCGGCAGATGGCCCGGATGGTTGCCGAGGAATACACGCGACAAACCGGACGCGGAAAAAAAATTACGCCACTGCAGTTGGGGTACGAATCCCGTTGTGCCAAGCCCCACGCATACGATGTGATGCTCGGTAGTCAGTTGGGGGTGGGTGCCTATCGTGCGTTGGTGGAAGATGGTCGCAACGGCGTCATGGTTTCGATCAAAGGGCAACTCGAGCTTACCTACGTGCCCTTTGAGGAACTGGTCAACCCCGAAACCTTGATCACCACCGTAAGGTTCATTCCTTCGGGAGCCGATTTCCAGATGCTCGCTCGATTCCTGGAAACCTATGTGAACGAACGCTAAGGCGTCTGCTATTCGCTCAGGATGCCTTTGGTGCTCGGGATTCCGCTGGTTCTTCCATCTAGTTCCACCGCCATGCGGAGGGCCCGCGCGATGCCTTTGAAGATGACTTCGCTGATGTGGTGGTTGTTTTGTCCGTAATGGAGAAGGATATGGAGATTGCATTGTGCATTGGATGCAAATGCACGGCAGAACTCTTCTACAAGTTCGGTATCGAAGTCACCAATCTTTGCGGCGGAAAAATCGGCACTGAATCGCAAGGCGTACCGGCCACTGAGGTCGAGCGCCACGGTGCAAAGGCATTCGTCCATCGGTAATGTGCAGTTGCCATAGCGGCGAATGCCCGCTTTATCACCCAAGGCCTTTTGTACGGCTTTTCCCAGGCAGATGCCGACGTCCTCGACCGTATGGTGCTGATCGACGTGCAGGTCCCCCTTGGCAGCGATCTTCATATCGATGCAACTGTGGCGGGCGAGCAGCTGGAGCATGTGATCGAAAAATCCGATCCCCGAATACACCTCGGCATCTCCCGTGCCATCGAGATCGAGATGCACCTCGATGTCGGTTTCGCCGGTTTTGCGGTGACAGTGGGCTTGGCGTTCAGACATCGGGTTTGCTCGCGGACGGAGAAGGGGCACCTTCTAAATATAGACCATGCTAGATGTATTGTTTTAAAGAATTGCGATTTCCTGCACGCTTATCGTACCTTTCTTTCATATGAGTGGGCTATTTTATCCATTGTCCCGACAGTGAAGCCTGCCGCTGGGACAGATTAACAAAATTTTTGATTAAATGGTGGTCGCATTCCGTCTTGTCTACTACACTGTGGGGGTACCCCTTTTGCGGGTACTACGGGGGGCTCTGGGGGTTTTCTTTCAGAGAATGCCCTAATGTCGCTCAGTATAAGTTGTTACGGCGAATGAAATCGCTTCAGTAAGAGGATCTGATGGCAGTACGAGTTCTTGTTTCTGACGACCACCACGTTGTCCGAGTGGGCCTGAACGCAATGTTTGCCGGGACCGATGTGGAAATTGTGGCAGAAGCTGCCTCCGGGGCCGAGACCATGTCGCAGGTGGCCCGGCACGAAATCGACCTGGTACTCCTCGACGTGCGGATGCCCGACGGGGATGGGCTGAACGTGTTGAGTCGGTTGAAGGACGAAAAGCCTGATCTGCCGGTGTTGATGATCTCAACCTTCGACAATGCAACCTATATGGCCCGCAGTGTCGCGTTGGGTGCCAATGGATTTGTGCTCAAGGACGTGGACAAGGAAACGCTGCTCTCGGCGGTTCGGAAGGCCGCTACAGGTGAAATGGTATGGCGCCGCGAGGATTTGCGGCGCGTGACCGGTGCGTTGTCGACGCCTCGCATGCCGATCGATGTTGAGGTGACCCTTACTCAAAGGGAAAGTGAAGTGCTGCACCAACTTGCTCACGGCTTGACGAATAAGCAAATCGCCGAGGCCCTCAGTATCAGTTATGAGACCGTCAAGGAGCACGTTCAGCACATTCTGCGTAAAATAGGGGTGTCCGACAGGACGCAAGCGGCGGTCTGGGCCGTTCGACAAGGTTTGGTTTAGTCGCGATGCGTCCCCGGCCGTTGAGGTCGGGGATGATGCCCTTATTCGTGTGGAGGAGCTCGATTGAATTGCTCTCGCCTTAGTGCTGGAGGAACTTTGACGCCGGTCGCGATCTTCCTACTTCTCGTGATTGCTCCAGTCTTGCCTCACCCTCACGTTGCTGCTGAGACGGTCATTTTGCACAACCAGGCCGATCAACCGGTTGCGATCCGCTTTGGTGAGGATGCATCGGCTTTTAGGCCGCTTACGCTTCCGGTCGGTGCCTCGGTGCCAGTTTCGGTGACCGGGGCGGTCGACGTTTGGTTCGACGCACCGAAATCATCCGGGCGTAGTAATTTGTGGCCGGAGAACATTTACCGTTTTTCCACCGATGGCGCCGGCCGCGTGGGGCTGAAGCGGGTGCTGCTCGGAAAACCACAAACCACCTCGGCCTATCCGAAGGGAGAGCTGAATCAGCGGACGCCGATGACGCTGAAAATAAAAATATCGGTGGATGACGATGAACGCACGAAGAGAGAAACGTGGGAGAAAAAAATCAAGGCGAGGATCGCGGCGGCTTCGCGGCTTCTGGAGTACTACTGCGGTGTACGCCTTGAGGTGGTTGCAATCGCGCGATGGGAGTCGAAGGACAGCATTCGGGATTTTAATCTGAGTTTGAGTGAATTTACGGCCAAAGTTCCCGCGCGGCCTGCCGACCTTGTGATTGGTTTCACAAGCCAGTACGACGTACGCTCGGGGAGGCAGCGGTTGGGCGCAACCCGCGGTCCTCTTCGGTCTCACATTCTCATTCGCGAACACGGACCCCGGATCGGTGAATCGGAGCGCCTCGAAGTTTTGTTGCATGAATTGGGACATTATTTCGGTGCAGCCCACAGTCCGAATCGCAAGAGCCTGATGCGTCCCATATTAGGTGACGACCAATCGAATGCCCGATCGTTTCAATTGGCCTACGATCCAATAAATCTATTGGTAATGAATCTTGTTGCTGATCAGATTCGTGCCCCCGGCTTTTATTCGGTTGCGCAAGTTCCGCTAAGCGTTCAACAGCGATTACTCGACGCCTATAACTGGCTCGCCAAAGCACAGCCGGCGGATCGTTCGGCCCGCGACATGTCACGCGTTCTCTGCCGCAGTGCGCTTGCGAGCGTGGCCCGATCGAAACCGAAACGACCCTCGTCGGGCCCGTCGGCGGAGGAAATACGCAGGCGAACCGAGTTTCGTCGCGCTGTGATGATGGTTTTGCGTTCGCTCGGGAGAGTGGCAGACTCTCGGGGTGAGGAGTCGTTGAATTTGGATCGGCTCACCGATGCGTATGTTCGCGCGGCGGCCGCCGCAGCCGCAAAGGTAGATAAAGAGGATGCCATCAAGGTATTCTATTTTGCCCTGGCCATTGCGCTCGATCGCGGCTATCTGAGCCAACGATACGAACCGATATCGGCAGAGATTAAAACCAACCAGGGACTCGTCTCATCGGTTTCTCGGGAAATGTTCGTGGGAAATGCCACGATCCACCGGCGCACTTCCCTTTTGCAAGACTTTATCTCGGCCGGCTTGCTCGCTCAGTTGATAGGGAACGACCAAGCGATTGAGATGACGACTCAAGATGAAATTGATCGGGCGCGCGAAACAGTCGGATTTAGTTTTGCCGCCCTGGTGGCGAATCGCGCGGGAATCCGCCTAAATCAGGCGTTGGTCGAAGGGGAAATCACCCTCCAACAGCTTGCCGAAGCGTTTACGGTGCAGGGATTTGTGCCGTCGGTTGCGGATTTCCGGAAATTTTGGACCTCAGCGCAGCTGGAGGAAGATTTCGGTGGTACCGATGGGAAGTACTTTCAGAAAGAAGTCGATGCCATCCAAAACGCGGTGGATCGTCTCCCGGTTTATCAGAATCATCCACCAAAGCGGTCCACAGCCACTCCCCTTTTCGAGTGACTCGCGCAGCGAGGTGATGACAGATCGCGATCAATCGAGCAGCGTTGCAAATTTCCGGCGGCCCTCTTCCCGGATGGTCAGTTTTCCTTCCCTTGCCATCCAGCCGAT
>JAQWPY010000022.1 GCA_029245145.1 Pirellulales bacterium
CTAGCATGGGTTATAAGGTCTTCCACGATTTAAGTTCGAGTGTTTTGCCATCAAAAAGTGATGCCCATCCATCCTGTTGATTGTCGTTACCATTCTCAGTTTCCTCCGCAGCCAGAGGCTGAGCGACGATAAAAAACACAAGCAGAACGGCAAACGCTGTTTTCCCTGAAACCATAGTTTCCTCACCTCCAAAAAATCATAAAAAGAAGCGCTTCTCCTCGGCGCGATTTATGATAGCAGCGCGAGGCGCGGTCCGTTAGTGTACCTTTATAGAAATCGAAACAGCCCCCGCGTCCGGGGCAAATGGCTTCGACCACCGTCAATCTGCTGCTGACTCGAAAAACAGTCCGCCCTCTCCTCCGCCGGAGATGATCTGATCGACGGGAGGACCGGCCACCGAGTCGAGTTTTCGCAAACGGCAGACGATCCGTTCTTTGCCACCTTGTTGCAGAGTCTCACTATTTCGCATGCCGAGAGAGATATGATGTCGACTAGGCAGGCCAATCTGCGCGAAAAACCATTCGCCGGCAGCCTTTTCCGACCCTTCGATCAAATGCAATCGGGCGGGACCATCCTGAGAAATGTCGAAGAAGAATTGATCGAGCGGCATCAACAAGCCGTCACCGATCGCCTTAATGTAGGACTCTTTGAGCGTCCAGATCCGCAGAAAGAATTCCCGCTGCAGATAGTCCGGCATACGGACTAACTGCTCGACCTCGGCCGCTGCAAAGAAGCGTTTAGCCAGGGCAATTCCGGTTGTGCTACGGTCGAGACTTTCCACATCGACCCCGATCTCTCCCTCTGCCGCCACCGCACAAACCACAAGATTCGCCGAGTGCGCTAAGTTGAATGAACTGAAATTCGGCCAAGGGCTCTTTACGAATGGCTTACCGCGATTGGCTTCCGCAAAAATCCAATCGACCGGACGTACATCCGTATAGGTGGAAAGGGCATGGCGTACAAGCAGTCGCGCTGCCAACGATTCATCCCGTACCCGGGGCAAGGCAAATCGCTCAATTCGCTCTCGCTCTTTACGACTCAAAATTCGGCAGTGATTTTCGTAAGAATCGCATGCCACCAAATCTTCGACGCAGGCGTACCACACATCCACCGTGTGCGCGGGTAGCTCGGGATGCTGCACCATAAAAAATGCGCCTTTCAAAATAAACGGTGAAGATCACTGGCAAATCGCGGTTTAGTCAAGTCCCGCTACCATCTCCTCTCGCTCTCCTCGAAAGTATCGGATGACATTTGCAGCATCCAAAATGATCGATCCGATGTCGAGTACAATCACCGCCTGGAGCCAGAACAAAAACCAGGTACCACGATCAGTTTCGTACGCACCGGGGAGTTGGAGAATGAGGTAGACGATCATAGGTATCCAAGGCACGTGGCCGAAACCGAGCAGACGCGTAAAGCCACGGTAGGCGGTGAGTACGATAAACATTGCGCCGGTCAACAGCGCCGTCCCCAACACAATCCACGGCTCCCAATGATCTTTGAGAAAAAAGAAAGGAAGGATCATATTCGACATCAAGAGAGACATCAGCCAAGGCTTCCAACGGCGCGGCATGCGACCGAGGCCCCGATGATAGCGAACGAACGCATGAGAAAGGGAGTACTTCAAAATCGTTTACTCGTGCAATCCGAGAAAAGCGGTTGGATGTTTCTAAAAGTAATAAATTGCACAACCCACCTGCAAACCCGATGCCGCGTGAATGACCAGACCGACTTGTCCCGGCTTCGCCAACTTCTCTCTCTGTAGATACTCGAGCGAATAGGGGAGCGCCGAAGTGAACAAATCGGCCTTCGGTCGCGCGACGTCCACGAATCGGTGCGGTTCCACACCGAGGACATTCGGCAACTTTGCGTTCATCTCCGGCGAAATCTGAGGTGGTAGGAAAAAGTCGATTTCTGAGAGTTCGAGCCCCTCTTCGTTGAGAATCGATTCAACCGCATCGGGAATCATCTGCAGATAGATCTCGTTCAAATTGGCGTCGACTTGAAGATCGAGACACGGCTTGCCATCGAGGTAACCTCCAATGGCTCGGCGGGCATCGATATGGTCGCAATCGTAGTGGAAATCGAACCGACTGAAGCCGATGCGATTCTCAGCAGTCGTATCGAGGATGATCGCCGAGCCCGTTTCCGCAATTTCCAGAAGGCGGTCCGGGTGCATTTCACGGTTCACTTCCACTTCCGATGTCACGATCATTGCGTTGCGATATTTTCCGGCGCGAATCATTTCCGAAGCAATCTGACATGCGTTCAAGAAACCCATCGCCCCGTTGTACACATCGAAGGCAAACGTTTTTTTGTCGAGTTCATCCTCAATGACATCGTTCATCTTCATCTTTCCGGCAACCATCGCGGCGAGGGCAGGTTCCGACACGTAGGCGGTGCGCGTGATCCCCGCAAAAATTAGAAGTTCAATATCGGTACGGTCGTACGAGGTTTTTTCCAAGCAGTCTTCCGCTGCCCTGACGGCCGTATCGACCGAATCTTCCGAAAGAGGTTCGCGCTCCGGAAATGTCGCCACTGAAGAAATGCGAATTCGTGGTACGGTTCGTGCCGCAATCGGTGGGAGCGCCTCTTGGTCCGCCAATTTGTCGGGGACTTGTCCATCAATCTTCGCCGCCCGCAAGCGATCCGGCAAATCATCGAATGTATAGATGGCCGTTCCAATCGTCTGTCCCGATCCGGTAATCCCGAAAACGACGTTCTCCCCCGACTGAATCGTTCCGTTGAGCGTATTGTCCCAAAGAGCCACCATGTGACTCGTGCTGGCAGTATTGCCGCGTTGGGCCAGGTTGTTGATCGTGTTTTCTTTCGTACTGACCTTTTTCTTGAACGCCTTGTTGATCGCCTTCGAGCCATCGAGCAATGAGCGTTCGGAGGTCTGGTGCATGATCAATCGTTGAATTTGCTCCGGACGATGACGACTGTTATCCAACGTATGCTTGGCGTGGGTCACCGAATAACGCACTGCCACGGACGTATGCTCCATCGGATCAGGCACGATCATGATGGCACCGCCGTGAGGTTGCTCGGTCAACCGACCGATGCACATCCATGCATACTTTCCGAGCGTATACATATCGAGTTCATGGAAGCCCACCTCCGTCCCCCCGGAAGACTCCATCACAATCGCCGCACCTGCATCGCCTACAGTAAGACACGCCAAACGGGGATCCAGAAATTCGGTAATTTCAAGTTGGGCGGTGCGCGTAATCCCGGTGATAAATTCACCGCTCACCACCATCCCGCGCCGAATGAGGCCGGCCGAGATGAAGGAGTCGACAATCTGCATTCCGGTAAACATCCCGGCACAAGCGTTGGTGATATCAAACGCAATCGCATTACTCAGTCCGCACCGCTTTTTGGTTTGCAGCGAGGTATTTGGTTCGATCGACACCTTCAAATGCGCGTCGCTTCGCGTGATGTTGCAGCAAACAATCAGGTCGATATGTTCCGGCTTGTACTTCGAGTACGATAGACACTCGTTCACTGCCTTCTCCGCCAAATCGATACTAAACTCTTCTTTTCCTGCCATCCTCCGAGACTTGATTCCCGTCATGTATTCCAAGGGGAACCACATTTTCTTCTTGCAGCCACCTATCAACTCTTTCGTACTCACCTCGGTGGGCGGAAGATAGACACCCAAACTCTCGATCATCGTATTGGCGTGACTCGCGGGTTTTTCGGTCGCCCCGCGGGCTTGCGGTCGCGAACGGGCGGATTCTCGCTGATTTTCAACGGTCTTTTCAGCGGGCGTTTCCAGCAACTCTTCACGCGCCTCGATCTTCCCGGCCGCTGCGGCGAGTTCGGCAACCGTGGGATATTGGAAGAGCATCGCCGGAGTTACATCAAGTCCTTCTTCCGCCGCACGATCTGCAATCTCCAGGCTCTGAATCGAAGCACCGCCCAACTCAAAGAAATTGTCGTTGACCCCCACTTGGTCCACTCCGAGCGCCTCCGACCAGATCGACACCATTGCCTCTTCGCTTGAGTCCCTTGGGGCGACATATTCGACGCGAAGCGCGGGCCGAATCGACTCCGGTTCGGGTAATGCCTTACGGTCTACCTTGCCCGCAGGGTTGAGCGGAAAGGTATCAAGCGACATAAAGATCGAGGGGAGCATGTAATCGGGCAGCGTTTTTCGGAGAAAATCTCGTAGGTCGCTCACATTCGGTGAATCTCCGTCTGCAATCGTATACGCCACCAGTTGTTTGTCATCAATTTTGCTGCCCGTTTGCCGCGCCATGACAACCGACTGTTTAATCTGCGGATGTCGATTCAACTGCGATTCGATTTCGCCGAGTTCAATTCGATGGCCCTGGACCTTGACTTGGAAATCAAGCCGGCCGAGAAAATCGATCGTGCCGTCCGGACGAAACTTGGCCAAATCTCCCGTCTTATAGATCCGCTCCGAGTTTCCACCATCGAACGGGTCCGGAATAAATCTTTCGGCCGTCAATTCCGGTCGATTCAAATAGCCGCGGGCCAACCCGTCTCCCCCGATATGCAGGTGACCGGGCACACCGACGGGGACCGGATGGAGCTTTTCGTCGAGAATATAAATCTGGGTGTTTTCAATTGGTTTGCCCACCGGGACGGGGCCTTCACCTGCCTCCACCTCGCAGACCGCCGACCAAATAGTGGTCTCGGTCGGTCCGTACATGTTCCAAAGACTCGCTGATCGCTCGAGTAACTGCTCGGCAAGATCGCGCGGCATCGCCTCACCACCACACAAGATCTTCAAACGGGAATCTCCCTGCCAGCCGGCTTCGATAAGCAGTCGCCACGTTGCAGGGGTCGCCTGCATCACCGTGATTCCGCTGTCAGTGAGCACTTGCGCCAGTGCTCTACCGTCACTGGTGGTCTCGCGGCCCACCAAAACTACCGACGCCCCGGCGGTCAGTGGCAGATAAAGTTCGAGTACCGAGATATCGAACGATAGTGTCGTGACCGCAAGCAGCGTATCTGCGGCAGTTATTCCGGGACTCCGACGCATCGATTCGAGAAAATTAACAACGCTGCGATGCTCGATCTGCACCCCTTTCGGTTTGCCCGTGGAACCGGAAGTGAAGATCACATACGCCAGTTGCGAGGGCTCGAGAGATACATCGGGATTGTCACTCGATTCTTTCGCGATCGATTCCCAGTCGGCATCGAGTTGCACGAGTTCGGCCGACGTATCCGGAAGCGAATCGGCAAGAGACTCTTGCGTCAGCACGAGCGGAGCCGAACTCTCCTCCAGCATCATGCCGATCCGCTCGAGGGGTGTTCCCGGAGCTAATGGAACATATGCGCCACCCGCCTTATGAATTGCAAGGATTGCAACGACCATCTCGAGAGATGGCTCAAGATAAATGCCCACGTAAGTCTCGGGCGCAACTCCCTTCGCGGACAAAAAATTCGCAAGTTGATTCGCACGCTCATTGAGCTCTCGATAGTTCAGGCTTTCGTCGCCATACCGTACTGCGATCGCATCGGGGGCATCGGCAGCACGCTCTTCAAAAATTTGGTGCAAACACTGATCTTGGGGATAATCAGCCTCCGTCTGATTCCACTGCCTAGTGAGCGCAGTTTCTTCATCGTCCGAGAGCAACGGCAATACGGATAGGCTCGCATCGGGATCGGCGACGATACTCTGCAGAAGCGTCTCGAAGTGCGCCACCATGCGCAGGATAGTCGATTCATCGAAAAGATCCGAGTTATATTGCAGCGCCGCGGAGAGTGAATCGCCCATACTGAGCATCATCAGCGTAAGATCGAAGGCGGCACCCTGCTGCCCCAAGGCAAAGGGCATCAGACCCAATGTGGAAATGTCCTCGGGAGGCGTAAAGCTTCCCGCCCCCCGCTCATATTGAAATAATTTTCGCGGCTTATCCCAGGCAAACGAGGCCTGAAACAGCGGCGAGCGGCTTGCGTCGCGAGGCGGCTGCAATCGCTCGACGAGCATCGGGAAAGGGAAATCCTGATAGGTCAAACCATCAAGCACCGTCGACTTCACCTGCGTCAAGAAATCGCGAAAAGTAATCTCGGGATCTATACGGGCACGCAAGACGACCGGATTGAGAAAATATCCGAATATCTGCTCAAATTCAGCACGATTCCTTCCCGCGGTGGGTGAACCGATGAGAATGTCCTGTTGCCCCGAGTAGCGGTAGAGCAGAATCTGGTAGGCCGCAAGCAACGTCATAAACGGCGTTGCCCCCTCTTCGCGCGTTAAATCCATGAGGCGATTGGCCAAATCGTCCGGCAACTGAAACGTGTGACTCTTACCGCGATAGGTCTGCACCGCCGGACGCGGCCGATCGGTTGGCAAATCGAGGTTCGGTAAGGGACCATCCAACTGCTTGTGCCAGTAGTCCCAGAGTTTCTGGCCTTGATCCCCCTGAAGCATTTCTTCTTGCCACTGCACGAAGCTCGGGTACTCGTATTGAATTGGAGGCAAGTCGGCAGGCGTTTTAGTAATTTCGCCGCGATATAGAATCTCCAACTCGTCAAAAAGCAGGTCGAACGACCAAAAGTCGCTTGAAATATGAGCGGAAGTGAAAAGAAAAACATGGCTGTCGCCACGTCGCTCATAAAGCTTGATCCGAAAAACGGGACCCGCCTCCAAGTCAAAAGGTCGGTCGGCCTCTGCTTCGATCTGCCGATTTAATTCGTCCCGGTCCCAATCCCGTGCATCTTCGCGGACGAGATTGACCTCCACTTCCGGATGAACTTTTTGCACTGGAAGCCCACTCACCGCCTGATAGTGCGTGCGGAGTACTGCATGTCGATTAACGAGTTTCTGAAATGCACTTTCGAGCGCCGAAAAATCTACATCTGCGCGAACGTGCGCAGCATACATGATATTGTAGGCTGAGCTTTGGCGATCAATCTGGTACATAAACCAGAGTGCTCGCTGACCATAAGAAAGTGATCCGGTCTTACCCTGCTTCTCCGCTTTTTCTTTGAGCAGCTTTTCAAGCAGAGCACGTTTTTGCTCTGCCGATTGACTATCGCTCGATTTTACCACGTCGCTCATCTATCTTCCTTTTCTCCATCGAGCATTTGGCTCAACATTGTATCAATTTCAGAATCTGACATCGCATCCAGTTTCTCCAACGCCTGCTCTGCCGACAACTCCTCCTCTGCGCTCGCCGATTGTGATTCGACCCCGTGAGTGGCAACCGCTACCTGGGGCACGGCGACCGGTACATCATCGAGTTGCTGAAGAATTCCCTCCGCGAGTTGGGAAATACTCGGGTCTTGCAAAAGTTGGGCAACCGGAATCACAATTCCCAAACTTGCCTGAACGTGATTTCTCAGTTCCACAGCCATCAGAGAATCGATGCCAAGATTACCGAGCGACTGATGCAAATCAAGTTCATTTACATCAATTCTCAAAACACGTGAGAGTTGCTCGCTAATGAATTGTTCAATCAACGGGGGCCTCTCTTCGACCGCCGTTGCCGATACCATCTCCCGCGTAAGTGATGGTTCCTCCAATACTTCGCTCGCGATACCCGTGACGCGTTGCCCCGTCTCGATCTGCACTAAATTCGCAAAGAGCGGCGACTTGGCGGCGCGTGGGTGGAACTGCCACCACTCGGGCCAATCCGCCGGCATGACAGCCGTTTGGATGGCTTCTTCCTCGAGCAACCACTTGAGGGCCGCCAGACCCTGCTCGGGTGAAAACGAGTACATTCCTTGCGGCGCAAAACCGCGACCGGTCTCTCGTTGGCTTCGCGCGACCATCCCGACTTCGTCCCAGAATCCCCAATTCACCGTGAGTGCACACTGGCCTTCCGCACGTCGCCAATGTGCCATCGCATCGAGGAAAGCATTGGCAGCCGCATAGGCGCCGAGTAGCGGTGAACCCAAAAATGAAGCACCAGACGAAAAGTTGACAAAGAGGTCAAGTTGCTGATCTCGGCATGCTTGGTGTAGAAACCATGTCCCTCTCACTTTGCTGCGCAAAATTGTTCTTAATTTCTCGACTTCCAGATCGATGAGTTGATCTGCATCGACCACACCTGCAGCATGAATGACACCACAAAGCGGCGGCCAGCCATTGTTTTCAGCTTCGTCAAGCAAACACCCAAGCGTGCCCTCCTCACCGACATCACCTGCCAGTGTCAAGACGCGCGCCCCGTTTTGCTCCATTTCCCGTATCGCCTCAACACGTTCTGCAAACCGCGGGTCCTCGGCAGCACGGGCAGGCCAATGGGCGCGGGGTGGCATTTCGCTGCGGCTGAGAAGGATAATCTGGCGTGCTCCCTGCTCCACCATCCAACCTGCCACTTTGAGCCCCAAATCACCGAGGCCACCGGTCACGAGATAGCTTGCATCGGTCTTAAATCGTAACGGTCGGGTGATACCCCCCCCCGAATGACGCGGCACGAGACGCGCTGCGAAACGCTGGTCATCACGATAGGTGATCTGTCGCTCGTGATCGGGATTTCGCAATTCCTCCCAGAGAATATTGGCCGTTGAATCTGTGGAGTAATCGGGATCAATGTCGATTAGACCACCCCAGAGTTGTGGTAACTCCTCGGCGAGTACCCGCCCCAGTCCCCAAAGGGGAGTTTGAGCAACTGCCGAACGTTTCTTTCCGATCGGCTGCGCACCACGCGTCACCATCCACAGCGCCGGGTTTGCCCACCCCGCTTGCTGACCCTGTTGGATCAAGTGCAACAAAGTCTCACAACCGATTAGCATGGCGTGATCGAGTTGCTCGGCATTCAGCGCGTCGGTTTCTGCACTATCCAGACTCCAGCAGTGTACGATACCGCTGAGCGAATCGATTCCGTCTGCCGAACACTCCGTGAAGACGTCTCCCCAATGTTCCGCCTTAGAAGGATCGATAAGAAAATCGGTGTCGCTTACCTTTTCGTAATCGCTATTCCAACGCACCAAAATAGCGCGACCTCCGTCCGCTTCAATGCGCGAGGCCACCGTCGCTGCGACCCCCTCACGATCGGCCAGCAATAACCACCTGCCCGCCAGTTGTTCGGCCTCGGCAGATTCACTGCGATCGGTCATGGTGGGCTCGGCGACTGCTTGGTCGTTTTGTGCGACGACGACCACGTGGGGAGCAGCCGATAGTTGCCGCTCTTCAAGTTCTTCCAGCGATTCTTCGGGCAAGGCAACCGCACTATGATAGCCACACGACTCGAGCAGGCGGACCCATTGTTCGGGCGAGATCAACGGATTATGCGGACGGAGTTCGGTATCGGTAAATCGCCACCAACCCTCAGTCAAACCAAATATCAGGTCGAGCCATCTTTGCGGACGCGCCCCTTCGAGCAAAACCACGATCCCGCCCTCGGCCAGTAGCCGTCGAATATTTTGCATGGTCACGCTCAGATCCTCTGTCGCGTGAACCACATTGGCCGCGAGAATCAAATCGAACTGACCGTCGGCAAATCCCTGGGCTGCGGGATCTTCTTCGATGTTGAGTTCTCCGTACCGGACGAACGGATAATCCTGAAATTTCTCTTGTGCTTTGCGGGTAAAAATCTCTGAAATGTCGGTAAAGATATACTCGGTCCGCTCGGCAGGGAGTCGGGGGATAATTTGAGCCGAGGTGCCGCCTGTACCGGCTCCAATTTCCAAAATTTTAATGGCGCGACTTTCGTCGCATCGTTCCACGGCTGCCATGACTGCTTGCTCGACCAACGCATTGAGGGTGCGCGCAAAGGGCGAGTCCTGGTAGAGCCCCTCCACCAGTTCGGCCGAACCGTTGGGAAAGAGCAACTGCAGCGGATCCACCTTGCCCGAAAGCACGCCCGCTAAATCACCGCCACAGCGTCCGAGGAGTTCCAGTTCGGCGCTGCATTCGGTGAACCGATCCACCAGGAGCGACCGCATCTGCTCGGGATTCGTCGACGTGGGAAATTCGGTGACGACCGACCACTTTTGCTCACTCGACTCTAAAATCCCCTCTTCCACCATGATTTCCAGGAGCCGAGTGAAGAGGCGGCGGTGCTGAGCAAGCACACCCAATTGTTCCGCTAAGGCATCCACCGTGAATGCATCGCCAGACTGGGGCACCCAACCCAATCCGACCACCGCACTGACGGCATAGGCCGAACTGAGTCGATCGAGTTCCCGATCGAAGTCCTGATAGCGCGGCAGCGCGAGCTGTTGTTGCAGGCGGGACTCTGCCGCCGCACTCGCCTCTCGAATCGCAGGAGGATTGTTCAGGTCGCTGTGCGGCTGCGGAGGCAAATGTTGATCGAGTCTCGAACGGGGTTGCCACTCAAGTTCATAAAGTCCCTCGCGTAAGTCGTCCGCCTTGCGCGATCGTCCGCGGGCCTCCGTATTCGGCTTCCACTCATCAGGAGTGTCCGAATCGTCGTAATCTCCTTCGGACGTATCAATCCAGAATCGCTTCCGCTGAAACGGGTAGTGCGGCAAGGCAACCTTGCGGCGCACGTAGTCGCGGTCAAACCCCTCCCAATCAATCTCGATACCGCGAACGTAGAGATCGGCAAGACTCTGCAACATCTGCGACCAATTTCCGCGGCTTTCGCGCAAACTGGGCACCCAAACGTAACCGTCACCACTCATGCAGCGGCGCCCCGACGCTGTAAGGATCGGATTCGGCCCGATTTCGAGAAAGATGTTGACGTGTTGTTTCTCAAGTTGACGAACCCCGTCTGCAAAACGAACCGTCTCGCGGATGTGCGTTCTCCAATATTCCGGGGTGGCAATTTCGGTCGAAACGACGCGGCCATACACATTCGAAACGATGGAAATCGAAGGATCCGCAAACCGGACTTCGCGACACACTTTCTCAAAATCATCGAGCATCGGTTCCATTAATTCCGAATGGAACGCATGAGACACCACCAACCGTTTCGCCCGCACGTCATCTGCTTGCAGTGCGGTGGTGACCAGATCGATGGCTTCATCCGTTCCCGATATCACGGTTTGATTCGGATCGTTGACTGCCGCAATCGAGATATCACTCCTTCCGCTGCGAGCGATTGCGTGTGCGACCCGGGCTTCCCCGGTCATCAGCGCCACCATCTGGCCCGTACTGGGAAGTTGCTGCATCAACTGGCCACGCGTGGCAATCAGTTTCAGTCCGTCCTCGAGGCTGAAAACCCCAGCTGCATGCGCCGCCACATACTCTCCCACGCTATGTCCCACGACGAGCTGAGGGCTGATGCCCCAACTCTTCCAGAGCTCGTAAAGTGCATACTCGATGGCAAAGAGTGCGGGCTGCGTGTAGGCCGTCTCATCGAGCGGCGATGCCTCTCCGTCAGCCGGATAAAGAACATCCAGCAGAGGCAGTTCGAACTGCTCCATCAGAATCTCGTGACAGCGATCGAGCGCCTGGCGAAACGTCGGCTGGGACTCATACAACTCGCGTCCCATTCCCACATATTGCGATCCCTGACCGGTGAACAAGAAGGCGATCTTGCCGGGTACTTGCCTATCGGCCTTCCCTCGCTCCAGGCCCGCGGCTCGCTCGCCTTTGGATGCGGCCTCGAGCAGCTTTTGCGCTTGCGCGGTATCTTTCGCCAAAACCGCCACACGATGAGGAAAGTGTGCGCGGCCGGTCGCGGCCGTGTAGCAGACATCGGGAAAATGCTCTGCATTCTCGAGTTGGTCGCAGTAGCGGTCGGTCAGTTCACTCAGCGCATGTGAACTTTTTGCCGAAAGGACCAGGAGGTGTTCCGGTCGAACTTCGGCAGGCGGCACCGCATGCGACTCGGGAGCTTGTTCCAAAATCAGGTGGGCATTGGTGCCACTGAAACCAAAACTACTCAATCCGGCTGTTCTCGGACCGCGACGTACGGGCCAATCTTGCTTCTGCGTTGGCACGACCATTGGCAGATCGTCCCACGGGATATAAGGATTCGGGTTCTGCAAATGGAGATGGGGCGGGATTTCGCCATGCTGTAGCGCGAGAATTACTTTGATTAATCCGGCAATGCCCGCCGCCGATTCAAGGTGCCCGATGTTCGTCTTGACCGACCCGACAAGCAAGGGACTGTCGGTGGGGCGACCTTCACCCAAAACGGCTGCCAACGCCTGAACTTCAATCGGATCACCGAGCGACGTTCCGGTGCCATGTGCTTCGACATAGTCGATATCGCTCGCTTCAACACCCGCGTCGGCAATCGCCTCTCGAATCAACGCCTCCTGCGACGGCCCGTGTGGCGCCGTGAGACCATTACTGTGGCCGTCGTGATTGACGGCAGAGCCGCGGATCAGCGCATGAACGCGATCACCATCTTTGACCGCATCGGAAAGGCGTTTGAGCAACACCATTCCGCAACCCTCTCCTCGCGCATACCCATCTGCCGATTGATCGAACGTTTTACAGCGACCATCCGGTGCAAGCGCTCGAACCTCCGAGAGAGCGACCATCGCGGCAGGCTCTAAAATCAAGTTGACCCCTCCAGCCAAAGCCGAGTTACACTCGCCTTTGCGAAGGCTCTCCACTGCCTGATGGACTGCCACCAAAGAAGAAGAGCAAGCAGTGTCGATTGCCATACAGGGACCGCGGAGGCCTAAAAAGTATGCCAACCGCCCCGCGGCGATACTGGTTGCCGTCCCGGTGGCCGTGTAGGTGTCGATGCCACCGAAGTGTCGCGTACGTTCACCAATACGCGAGTAGTCGCAGGTGCTAATGCCCACGAAGACCCCGGTGCGCCCGGTTTCTAATAATTCGGGTGGTTGCCCTGCATCTTCAAGCGTCTCCCAAGCGATCTCCATCAGAAGACGCTGCTGTGGATCGATCCCTACCGCCTCGCGGGGTGAGATGCTGAAGAATTGTGGATCGAAAAGATCAACGGCACGCAGAAACCCACCGCGTCGCGTATACATTTTCCCAACCGCTTCGGGGTTGGGGTCATAAAATCGATCGACGTCCCAACGGTCCGACGGAATTTCGCTCACCGCGTCGAAGCCACCACGAAGCAACTGCCAAAAAGCGAGTGGATCGTCGCCCCCGGGAAAACGACAACCGAAGCCAACCACCGCAATCGGTTCCCCGCGACTACGTCGCGAAAGACGGGTCTGCGATTCCTGGATCGATCCGTGGATAAGAATTTCTCCAAGGTATTCCGACAGCGCGGCGATCGTCGGATAACTGTAGAGCAGCGTGGGAGAGACCGGTTGGCCGAGCCAATCTTCCAACTCTCCCGAAATGCTCACCAGCGCGATCGAATCGAGTCCGAAGCGATCGAAGGATTCGTGAACATCGACCGCACTCACGTCTTTGCGCATCTGCTGTGCGATACGATCAACCAACCACGACTGGATCGTGCGGGCCACCGAGGGCGCCGCCAACTCGGGCTTCACGTGGAGTGGCGGTTGAGGCCGACGTATGGAGAAATCAGTCTCCATCGACCAGCGGCCGGCTGCCTCGAGCGTGCCGGCCTCGTACTGTTGACAACAGGCACTTCGCTGAATCTTTCCACTCGATGTTTTGGGAAGTTTGCCCGCCTTGAGTAGAAGGATCGTATGAGGAGGCACATCGTATTCCTCGAGTACCGACTGACGGATCGAATCGAAAACTTCCTCGTGGTCTGTCCGGCGATGTTGACGCTTGATTTCTTGAACGATGATCAACCGTTCGTCGTTCTCTACTTCGACGGAAAATGCAGCCCCGGCTCCCGGCTGGAGCGACGGGTGCGCTGATTCGACCGTCTTTTCAATATCCTGTGGGTAAAGATTACGTCCGCGAACGATAATCAGATCCTTGCAGCGACCGGTCACAAAAAGCTGACCATCCACAAGGAAACCAAGATCGCCAGTTCGTAAAAAATGTCGATCATCCTCGGCAAGTTGAGCATGGAACACCCGCTCGGTCTCTTCCGGCTTCTTCCAGTAACCGACCCCCACACAGGGACCGGAAACCCAGATTTCGCCCACCTTCCCTTCCCCAAGCCTCTCGCACGTTTCGGAATCGACGATAAATACGTCGGTATTGGAAAAGAGCCTGCCACAACTCACCAGACGCCTCACGGTTCGTTCCTGGTCGGCTGCTTTGCTCTCTGAGAGCGGAATCACCTCATGTCGCTCCAGGGCGTCGGCATCAAACGTCGCAACGACCGGCGACTCGGTCTTTACGCTACCGGTCACCATCAGCGTGGTCTCGGCCAGTCCGTAACAGGGATAGTGCGTCTCGGCGCGAAAACCGTAGGGGGAGAATTTTTCGGTGAACTCTTCGAGCGTTTCTGCCCGAATCGGCTCAGCTCCATTGAAGGCGACACTCCAGCTACTCAGGTCGAGTCCTTCGCACTGCTCGGGAGTAATTTTTTCGTTGCAGAGCGCGTAGGCGAAGTTGGGACCGCCTGCAATCGTCACTCGATATTTTGCAATCGCACGCAACCAACGGATGGGCTTTTGCAGGAACGCCATAGGTGACATAAGGACATTGGGGCGCCCGATAAATAGCGGCTGCAACACACCGCCGACGAGTCCCATATCGTGATACGTCGGTAGCCAAGTCACGGCCGAAGCATCGCGAGTCGTCTCAAATCCCCGGGTAATCAACGCGCAGTTTTCGATGAGATTGCCGTGTGTGAGCATCACCCCTTTCGGCATCCCGGTCGAACCCGAGGTGTACTGGAGAACGGCGAGGTCTTGCCCAGCCGGACTGTGCTCCTGCCATCCAGCGGCCTTCTCGTCGGCAATGCCATCCGTTGCCAACCAAGTGAGCGACTGGAGGTGGGGCGCTTCGTCGAGCAGACCCTGGGCACGATCGGTAACCTCGCTGACGGAAAGAACGATGCGCGCCTCCGCATCATCGCTGATTGCCTGAATGCGCCCCATGTTGCGATTGCGCCGCGGCGGGTAAGCGGGGACCGCCACCATGCCCGCAAAGAGACAACCGAAAAAAGCAGTGACGAAATCGAGTCCCGGTGGGTAGAGCAACAGTGCCCGCTCGCCACGCATGCCCGCTTCGACGAGATGCGCAGCAATGGCCTTGGCTCGCGTTTCGACCTGGCTGTACGAAAGCATAATTTCGTCTTCACCGTCGCTGGTGAAACCGAATGCAAACTGCTCCCCCTGCTGCGCCGCCCAATAACGGAGGCGGTCGACCAGATTGGTCTGTGGGGGATCGAACGGTGCGAATAATCCGTCGAGATTCAACGTCGTTCTCAGCTCCGGGGCCTAGGGGATTTGCCAGGACTACTTCGCTCTTTCTCTGGGGTAATTCGCCGCGAGCTTCGGGGTCTCGCACCGCTATTACCCACTCCATGCAATCTGCGTAGCCTGCCGCCGTGCCAATACCTCAACGGGCAGCTGCGGGCGGAAAATGGTGTTCTCAATTATCAGCGGCCTATGGGATTTCACAATGAAAGATGTCTGCGTTTAACAAGGTTTTTTCGCGCTTCCACCAGAGCAGTCGGCACATCCGGAAAGGTTTCGCCGTGGCAGAGCGGACAAACGGTTCGAGCGTGACGGATCGCCCAAAGTACCGCGCAACGTGTAGGCACATTTGCACACATG
>JAQWPY010000038.1 GCA_029245145.1 Pirellulales bacterium
AATTTTTTTGTGATATCACCTCGGCTGGCACTCCCGGTTCGGATGGTGCCTCAGGCCGCAACCTCGGAAATCGAATCTGCGGGGGTTCCCAGCGGAACCATTGCAATTCTGGAGTCAGTGCCGCACGCGTTTTCGAAAATGCCGCAGCGGTTTCCTGTCCGATCCGCGAAAAACTTCTGCGAATCTCGACTGCCGTCAAAGGACGCGCCATGGTATCGTCGTCCTCGGCGACTTCTGCCGGCTTTTTCTTTTGTGCCTGAGGTTTTTCATCGCTCGATTTCTCTTGCGGTCTGGGACGCGAACCGAAGGGATTGATTTTGCGGATTGACCAATCCTCTGCTTGCAGACTCGTGTGTGCGACTGTGATATGTGCGATAGTGATCAGTAACAAGAAAAGCATCGCGGTATGAAAATGTACTCGGAATGTCACCGTGGGAGTCCTCCGTAGGAAGCGCGATATGTTTTTTGCATCGTGGTGTTGCAAAATGTGCGAAATCCAGGGGCGAGAGCTTCCCAGAACGCGAAACTGGCGTCCAGGGCATTTCGGCTCCCCTCGCGCCGAGGGGCGGTCCGAGTCGTGCGGGCAGCGCCGGTACCGCTTGCATGGCAGGCTCCGAGAATTGTGCTTTTGGCTGTTTCCTTGCATCAGGTGGCTTCTCGGCCGCTGGCGTTTTGCTTAGCATGGTCACCTCGGCGAGAAAAGGGATCGGTTATCTGCGGTCGAAGCGTTGACGCACGTGCGAATAGTAGAGGAGAGGCGGTTGTCATGATCGGTTTTATCGGGGCGGGCCAGATGGCGCGGGCGCTTGCAAAAGGGTTGGTGCATGCGGATCTTTTCGCGGCCGATCAGGTTTGGGCAAGTGATCCGGTTACCGATGCGCGTGAAGCATTTGTGAAACTTTTGCCCGAATCGACGGTCGCGGACGACAATCTCAAGTTGGTGCAGCAGTGCCGCACCGTGGTGCTGGCGGTCAAACCGCAGCAGATCGAGAGCGTGGTCGAGGCGATCAATTCGCACCTTGATGACTCGCATCTGGTGATTTCGATCGCTGCCGGAATCCGCCTCGCCTACTTGGCGGAGAGGCTCACCCGGGGAAGTCGACTCGTACGGGTCATGCCCAATACGCCGTGTTTGGTGGGGCAAGGCGCAAGCGGGTATGCCTTGGGTCGGGGAGCCGACGAGGCGGATGGACAATTTTTAGATCGGCTGCTTTCGAGCGTAGGGATGAGTGTCTGCGTTGCCGAAGAGCAGCTCGATGCCGTTACGGCGCTTTCCGGTTCGGGCCCCGCATTCTTTTGTGCCTTTCTGCAAGCGCTGACGACCGCCGGCACGGAGTGCGGCCTGCCGGAGTCGAGTGCCGCGGCCTTGGCACTGCAGACGATGCAGGGGACGGCCGCCTACCTTCAGGATACAGCCATCGCGCCGGACGAACTGATCAAGCGGGTGAGCAGTCCCGGAGGCACTACCGTGGCAGGTTTGGCCGCGCTGGAGGCAGGGGATCTGCAGGATCTCGTACGGGCAACTGTGACAAGTGCCCGAGATCGTTCGACCGAATTGGGCGATCGATAAAATTAATCATTCTGGGGGAGTAGTCCACGGTTCTGCATCCACACGGTGCAGCGGTCGGTCCAGTCGGAGACGGCGGGCACTGACCGGGCGAGTCCCAGCCCATGACGTCCCCTTTCGTAAATGTGGAGTTCCGCAGGGACCCCCGCTTTTCGTAAAGCCAGGTAGAAGGCAACGCTGTGCTCCGGCACAACGCCCGTGTCCTCGCCTGTATGCCAGAGGAAAACCGGCGGGGTGTCTTTCGAGACCTGTTTTTCACTCGAGAGCATCTCGAGAAGTTGTGGATCCGGATTTTCACCGAGGAGATGCCTTTGCGAACGGGCGTGGGTGTACGGTTTTCCGAGCGCGACGAGCGGGTAACCGAGTACCAGGAAATCGGGGCGGCTACTCATCCGGTCCACCGGATCTACAGCCGCAGGATTGCCCGCATCGAAATGAGTTGCCGTTAAGGAGGCCAGATGACCGCCTGCGGAGAATCCCATGACCCCGATTTTTTCAGATTGTAGGTTCCATTCCTCGGCGCGTTGCCGCACCAGGCGAATGGCCCGCTGGGCATCGACCAACGGGGCCGGATGCCCGTAGCCTTTGCCGCGATGGCGATAATCGCACACAAATGCAGCAATCCCCAGTGAGTTGAGCCATTCGGCGATCGCATGGCCCTCATGCCCTTTTGCCAGAGCTCCGTAGCCCCCACCGGGAAAAATAATGATGCCGGTTCCGACAGCCTTGTCCGCTGCGGGCAGATAGACATCGATGAAGGGTCGATCTTCGGGCGCAGTGCCCCGGGCGTGTGGTACCGTTTCGTCCCAGAGTTCGACTTGCTGAGGTGGAGTGGCATTGCCGGTGGCTGAAGCGTCCTTCGTCTCAATTTTTTCAGCACCGGAATCGAGTTCCCGAATCCAGATGTTGCGAAAACGGACCGGATCGCCGTGGTACTGAATGTGGAACGGCAGTTTATCGGCGTGAGGTCGGTAGGCAGGTGGACTATCCCACGCGGTACTTCCCTCCAATTTAAAATGATTCTGAACAACGACGCCATTATGCAAAACGGTGATGGAGGCCGGCCGTAAAACGTTTCCGTCGTCGGAGAACCGGGGACTCCGGAAGATGATGTCGAAGGTTTGCCATTGACCGGGTGAACGGCTTGCGTTGACCAGAGGCGGGCTTTGTTTGTAAATCGCTGCCGCCTGACCATCGGGGTACGTCTCGTTTTTGTACGAGTCAAGGATTTGAACTTCGTAACGCCCCATGAGATAGATTCCGCTATTCCCCTTCCCCTGCCCCGTTCCCTGATCTTCGAGTGGAGAGGCAAATTCGAGGTGCAGTTGGCAATCGCCAAAAGGCTGACGACTGGAAATGCCGCTTTCATTGGCCACCACGTATCCGTCCTTGATCTTCCACTTCTCGCCCCCATCAAACGCCGACATGTCTGTGCCGTCAAACAACACGGTGGCGTCGGCAGGAGGGCCCCCTACCGGACCCGGGTCGACGACACGAGGCACCTTCCATTCGATACCGCTCTTCCACTCGTCTGCCCGACTGCCGGAGTGTGCTACGAACGAAAAGAATACAAAATAAAGAAAAACGACAGGTCGCATTGCGAACATGCGGGAAAACCTCCTCTGCCCCGGCCGGGTTCGGCTCCGGGCCCTGGATCAGTGGTGAAGAAAAAGCCTCGGGTGAAAGGCTCATTGTACGCATTCGTTTTTGGCGAGGGAACGGGCGGATTGAGCCCCATTAATACGTTGAAGGACAGTCGTGCTGCACCCGGTTTCGGGAAAGTGCCAGGGAAAAACGACTTTTGCCATTGCCCAAAGGGTCGGCGTTCGCCACATTAGAAGAAGGTTGATTGCCGGCGTCTGGCTCGGCGCAAACGGTATGTATCCTGGGTGAGAGTGTGTTTTCAGGGGATTGATTCATGTCCATTTTCTGTACGGTGGATGATAAACATATTCCGTTGTATCGCATCATGTGGGTTGCCTCGGTCCCCCATTTTTGTGGTGAGGAAGATTGCATGGCAGAGGGTAAATATGAAATCCGCCTGGAGCAGGGAGAGGCCGTCTGGGCAAAAGTCGAGGAACGGGACGAAGCGCTCGAAGCGCTTGATCGTTGGCAAGGTGGTCTCGAGACCCCGGGAGAGGACTGGGAGGCCTGATGTCGCTTTTTGATAATCCGGAATATCGCTGGCGTGAAACTTATCTTTTGTTCCATAAAAAATCGCAGCGGGCGTTGGCCGCAAAAGTAGTCCAGGCGATCGAGGGTATCCGCGGCCATTACAAACTCGAGCAGGTTGTGGCCGATCCCGATGGGTACTTTGAATCGGGTACGGTCTTTGCCGAGGAAGCGTTCGCTGCGATCGATTTGAGTTATATCGAGGACGATCAGATTCGCGAGCAGATCGCTGAGATTCAGGAAGAGATGAAAGAGGTTCTGGAAGATCCCGAGGACCTCGCAAAACTCGAAAGCCTTTTAGAGTACGATGTCCGTATCGATCTACTTCACTTCGAGCGTCTTTCGGCTGGATTCGAGGAAGAGGACGATGAATTCAATTCTTGTTTCGATCCCGCCGCCTTGCTTGCGGTTGCTGAAAAGTGGAATCTTCTGACCGGCGGCGTTTGTCTCGACCCGGCTTCGGCCACCATTCTTTAATTCGGTCTGTCGCCTGTGCGGTCTGCTGTCGATCCCGC
>JAQWPY010000065.1 GCA_029245145.1 Pirellulales bacterium
AAAGACGCGGCAGGGAGTGTCGTCTATTCCCCGGGCCGGGAAGAAGAGGTGCTCTCCAGCGCCGTCGAGGTGTCGCAGGGGCCTCTTTCGGAGCAGTGTATCCGCGCCATCTTTCGTGAAATCATCAGTGGCTCTCGCGCCATCGAGAAAATGCTACGCGTTGCGTTCCTCGGGCCGCTTTATAGCTACAGTCATCTCGCGGCGATTCATCGTTTTGGTCAGACCGTAGAATTTCTTCCGGTCGGTACGATTGGATCGGTGTTCGAGGAGGTACACGAGGGGCTTGCCGATTATGGGCTCGTGCCGGTCGAGAATTCAACGGATGGAAGAATTGCCGATACGCTCGATAATTTTATCCGGTATCCCGTAAAGATCAGTGCCGAAGTTCAGTTACGCATCCACCATAACCTCCTCGGTCATGGAACGCGGGGAGATGTGAAGGAGGTGTACAGTCGCCCTCAGGCACTCTCACAATGTCGTCGTTGGCTGGCAACGCACCTTCCCCTTGCACGCACCGTCGAGGTCACCAGTACCTCTACAGCCGCCCAGGTGGCGAGCGACAAACCAGGGGCGGCGGCGATCGCCAGCATCCAGGCGGGCATCCAGTATGGATTGGATGCGATCGCCACGAATATCGAGGATAATGAGGAAAACCTCACGCGGTTTGCCGTCATCAGCCACGAATCGCCCCCCCGAAGTGGAAAGGACAAGACGGCGATCATGTTTCAGTTGGAGCATCGGCCCGGCACGCTGGCCGATGCAATGTCGATTTTCAAACGGAGCCGCGTGAATTTGAGCTGGATTGAATCCTTCCCCATTCCGGATTCTGGGGGCGACTACCTGTTTTTCATCGAACTGCAGGGACATCAGCAAGACGTCAAGGTAAAACGGGCAATCGCCTCGTTGGGCAAGAAAGCGCTCCGGCTTGACATTCTGGGTTCTTACGCGGCGAGCGCCCCGATTTCGTAAACCTGCCTTTGTTTCGACAGTTGCGTTATCCGCAAACCGATTGGCGTCATCGCAGCAGATTCGCTCTTCGCCCCCCGTGCCGCAGCTTGGTCTAAAACAGTATATTTTCTAACCCCTACGTTCTCCACTTCTCGCCATCGACAGGTCCTGTTGTGATTATCATCCTCGGCGCCCAGGCAACCGACCAGCAGGTCGACGACGTCATCGAGAGAATCGAGTCGCTCGGTCTCCAGGCTCATCTGAGTCGCGGAACCTATCGTACGGTGATCGGTGTCATTGGTGACGAAGACAAAATCTCGGCCGCACCGTTCGAGGCAATTCCCGGGGTCGTTCAGGTCGTTCCCGTGCTGCCGCCCTTCAAGCTGGCAAGTTCCGAGGCACACCCGAAGCCAAGCATCGTGGCAACCGGAAATGCAAAGTTCGGTGGCGGCCATCTCGGTTTAATCGCCGGTCCGTGTGCGGTGGAGACTGAAGCACAAATGGACGCCATTGGCAGGGCTGTTTCCGAAGCAGGAGCGAGCGTGCTCCGCGGCGGCGCTTTCAAACCGCGGACGAGCCCCTATGCCTTTCAGGGGTTAGCCGAAGAGGGACTCAAGATTCTGGCTGATACCGGCAAAAAGTACGGGATGCCCGTCGTCACCGAAGTTCTCGACCCACGGCACATCGAACTGATCGACCGCTATGCCGACATGTTCCAGATCGGCGCGCGGAATATGCAGAACTTTGTGTTGCTCACGGAAGTGGGACGTGCCCAAAAACCGGTTTTACTGAAGCGAGGCATGAGCGCGACAGTGAAAGACCTGCTGATGTCTGCCGAATACATTCTCTCGCAAGGCAACCCCCATGTGATACTCTGCGAACGCGGCGTCAAGGGATTCGATTCGCTGACTCGCAATCTTTTCGATGTGGCGGCCGTGCCGGCCATTAAATCGATGTCGCACTTACCGGTCGTGGTCGATCCGAGCCATGCAACAGGTCGACCCGACTTCATCCCCGCCTGTGCATTGGCGGGAGTCGCAGCGGGCGCTGATGGCGTGCATATTGAAGTGCACAATGCGCCCGCCGAGGCACTTTCGGATGGACCGCAGGCTTTACTGCCCGAGCAATACGCACAGCTCGCCGATCAACTCCGCGAGATGTTCGAACTCGTCAACAAAAACACCCCCAAAACCCTTTGATACCGAAGAAAACATCATGCGAAAAGTACTGATTGCCGGGAACTGGAAGATGAATCTCAATCGGCAAGCGGCGGTTTCCCTTGTCGAAGCGATTGTGCAGCGATTTGCATCCGAGGGTACCGTAGACCTCGCCCTCTGCCCGCCCTTTGTCTATCTCGAAACGCTTGCGCCCCTTTTGAAAGATTCATCCGTTGCGCTCGGTGCGCAAAATATGTATTTTGAAAAATCGGGCGCTTTTACCGGTGAAGTGAGCGGTGAAATGCTCGTCGATGTGGGTTGTCGCTTCGTGATCCTCGGCCACAGCGAGCGGAGACATATTCTGGGTGAAACCGATGCGATGATCAATCAAAAGGTCCACGCAGCCCTGGAACTCGGCCTCCGCCCCATTCTCTGTGTGGGCGAGTTGTTGGCTGAGCGGGAAGCGGGCCAAACCGAGGCGGTAGTGCGACAGCAAATGACCGGTTCGCTGGCCGGCGTGTCGGCCGACCAGATGCCGAATATCGTGATTGCCTATGAACCGGTATGGGCAATCGGCACCGGAAAAGTGGCAACTCCCGAACAGGCCCAGAGCGTTCACGCCGATCTTCGCAGGATGATCGAAGAGTGCTACAATGCCCAGGTCGCTGGCGCGGTGCGGATTCAGTATGGTGGCAGCGTCAAGCCGGAGAATGCAAAGGAATTGCTCTCTTTGGAAGATGTCGATGGGGCTTTAGTCGGGGGTGCCAGTTTGAAGGTGGAAGACTTTTTAGGCATTGTCGCCGGAGTTCCGAAATAGAGTTGTTTTTGTCAATCGAAATGACCGTAGGAATCGGATGATGAAAGATTTTTTTATCGTCATTACACTTATAGGCTTTGCACTTTTCCTGATCCTTCTCGTCTTGGTGCAGCGAGGCCGAGGCGGTGGCCTTGCCGGTGCCCTCGGCGGCGCTGGAGGACAGAGTGCCTTCGGAGCAAAAGCGGGGGATACCTTCACGAAAATCACCATGTGGACGGCTTTTTTCTGGATCGTATTTTGCGTCTTTGCGGTGCGAATCATGACCGGAAGCAGCGAACCCGATTTCTCGAATACACTCAGAGGCTCCCGCAGCGAAACCACTGAACTCGGCGGCGCTGCCTCGACGGCAGAGACGGGCGGCGACGGTGGTCCAGCAGCGGCCTCTTCAACCGATGAATCGGCCACCACGCCTCCGGCAACGGATGAGGCGAAGAACAAAAAGGCGGAGCCAACCGAAGAGCCGCCGCAAAAATAGCCTCGACGCTTGCGACAATCAAAATCGTTTTTGGCGCGTTCAACCCGCGCAGAGCATTCTATGCTTCTCAGTATGACCGGCTTCGGCGAGGCGGAAACCGCGGACGACGTTCGGTCGGTATCAGTGGAAGTTCGCGCGGTGAACAACCGCTATCTTAAAATCAACCAGCGGCTGAGCGATTGGCTCGCAAATCGAGAGTCCTTGATTGAAAAAATTATCCGGCAATTTGTGAAGCGGGGAACGATTCACCTTCAGGTGCGTGTGAATAGTAGCGATGGTCAAGCGACTTATCGCTTGAATGCTGAAACGCTGAATTGCTATCGAGAACAATTGCAGGAATTTCATCGGCATCATCCCATGGAGGGCGACGTGACGCTCGGGTCACTTTTGCATCTGCCCGGAGTTGTGGAGGAAGCAACAGTCACGGGATCGAGCGAGGATGCCTGGGCCCTGGCAGAACCGGCAATAGGGGCCGCACTCGAACAATTCAATGAGATGCGGCGAGTCGAGGGTCAGGCAATGGAAAAAGATATGCTCCAAAATATCGATACCGTTACCAGTGCGATCGCATTGATCGAAAATCGGATACCTCAAGTGACGGAAGACTATACATCGCGATTGCAGGCGCGTATCGAAAAACTGTTGGCACCCCACGAAACCTCGGTCGAACCGGCTGACATTGTGCGGGAGGTCGCTCTCTTCGCCGAACGCAGCGACATTTCAGAAGAGGTCGTTCGCTTGCAAAGTCACATCGAACAGTTCCGCGATACGATTCACGCCGAAGACGGCATTGGACGTCGCCTTGAATTTGTGACCCAGGAGATGTTTCGCGAGACCAACACGATCGGGTCGAAGGCAAACGATACCGAAATTTCAAAGCACGTGATCGATATCAAAGCAGCGATTGAGCGAATCCGCGAAATGGTCCAAAATATCGAGTAGCTGGCCGCTTCTGCGTTGGATCGACACGGGTACTTCAGCACGGCAAAAAACTCATGGGCCAAACAGAAAACAACAAGCCGGGCAAACTGGTTATCATTTCAGGTCCGTCCGGTGCCGGAAAATCGACCCTTCTGGGAAATGTTTTTCGCCAAAGCCATCTACCCCTTCGATGGAGCGTTTCGGCCACTACGCGGCCGCCCCGACCGGGCGAGAAGGATGGACAGGACTATCACTATCTGTCGAAAGCGGAATTTCAGGAAAAACGCGATGATGGTGAGTTCCTGGAATGCTTCGAAGTTTATGGTGGTGGAGAGTGGTACGGGACGCTCAAGAGCGAAGTTGCCCCTAGGCTGGAAGCCGGCGATTGGGTAGTCTTAGAGATTGATGTGGAAGGGACCAGGGCGGTCCTCGGTCACTACCCGGACGCAGTGACCATTTTTGTCCGGCCCGGGACGCTTGAACAGCTCGGGGAGCGGTTGCGAGCCCGTGGCACCGAGGAGGAATCGCAAATCCGACGGCGACTCGAAGTGGCGAGAAGAGAGATGGATTCCATCGATATCTATCGGCATGTGGTCGTGAATGGAGAGGTCGATGGAGCGGTCAAAGACCTCTGTGATATCTTGGAAGGGCACGAAACAAAGGTTGTCGACACACCCTGAAAACCAACGCTGCCGAATCGTTTTTACGTTGGATTCGGCATTTTCTTTGGGTACAAATTTTTATCTGGAGTTTTGCTTTTATGTTGGATGAACTGCGGGAAGAGGAAATTGTCAACAAGGTCGGCGGGCGATTCAAGCTTTCGACGCTTATTCAAAAGCGACTCGTGGCGCTCAATGGGGGTAGTCGTCCCCTGGTCGACATCAAGACCGACGACAAGATGGAGATCGTTGTTCAGGAGATTTTGCAGGACAAGATTTTTCTCGATGATTCTTCGAATGTCCGCATTGCCGAAGAACAAGAACCTGCCGGAGGACCTCCGGAACTGGATCTTGAAAGCCTCTAGGAACCGGTTGCCGACGGAGATCGCACGCTGCGAATTGTATGTCGTTAAAGAATCGGGAAATCCTCATTGGCGTCAGTGGTGGTATTGCCGCCTATAAAACGGCTGCTCTCGTGAGCAAACTTGCCCAGGCCGAGGCAGCGGTTTCGGTGGTGATGACTCCCGCCGCCACAAAGTTCGTGGGGACCGCTACCTTCGCAGCATTGACCGGCAGACCGGTCGCAACCCGCACCTTCTCTTCTCGGCAGTATCCCCTCGGCGCTCATATCGAAATTGCGCAGCGAGCAGATATTTTTTGCGTCGCACCCGCAACTGCTAATTTTATTTCCAATGTTGCACTCGGAGCGGCAGATGACCTGCTAAGCACTCTCACGCTTTGCTGCACATGTCCTATTTTGATTGCTCCGGCGATGAATGCCGCTATGTGGGAAAAGCCTGCCGTGCAACGCAACGTCCAGCAAATACAAGCCGATGGTATCGAGTGCATCGAACCGCAAGAGGGTTGGCTCAGTTGCCGCCAGGTGGGAACCGGCAGGATGGTCGAGGCAGACGCTCTCTTTGAGATCATCCAGCAGCGGCTCGCGGGACCGAATCATTAGTGGTGGCCGTATGGCAAAGATATTGATCACTTCCGGCCCGACTCGACAATATCTTGATCCGGTGCGTTACCTGACCAATGCATCGAGTGGCAAAATGGGCTCTGCGTTGGCCGCTGCCGCACTCGAAGCGGGGCACCACGTGGTACTTGTAAGCGGGCCTGTGGAAATTGCGTATCCAGACAATGTGGAACTCCACGCGGTCACTTCGACAGAGGAAATGTTGGAGAAATGCAATCAGCTATTCGATGCCTGCGACGGCATGATCGGCGTCGCCGCACCCTGCGATTACAGGCCGGAAAAAATCGCGGAGCAAAAAATTGCTAAAACGGGTGACCCGCTCCAGGTGAAGTTTTTAGAGACCCAAGATATTGTGGCAACGCTCGGTAAAAAGAAAGGCAAGCGATGGGTGGTCGGTTTCGCACTGGAAACGGAAGATCCTCGCCTTCGAGCCCTTGCGAAGCTGGAGCAGAAGAACTGTGACCTGATGGTTCTCAACGGCGTAGAAGCGATGGATGCAGAGGACAATGCGGTGGAAATTATTGAACCGAGCGGCAAGGCGATTGCATCGTTCGGAGGAAAAAAACCGCTGGTTGCCAGGCAAATTTTTCGTGTGATTGAAGATTGCCTGCTCGCCCCCCTCCCAACGAGCCAGCCCGCCACCTCGCCCAAAAATTAACGCATATTTGCGTAAAACTGGGAACGGTAGGACGGGAATTCGATTTCTGGTCGCAGAAACTCTTGCCCGTAAATTTTTCTTTTACCCGCTCAAAAGCGGCCACCGCTGGCGATCTTCAATTACAGTGGAAGCAGGCGAAAAGATGCCAGTGAGTTATTCAATTTCCGTCTGGGAGTCGTAAACGATGTTGCACGAGATGAGGCTTAAAAAGAAGGTAGTCGGTTTTTATCTGGTTCTCCTGCTGAGCCTTTTCACGAAAGCGGCAGTCGCTCAGGAGGATGGGGTCCTCAACCGACTCTACGGGAGCGGAGTCCATGCATACAACAGTGGCGATTATCTCGAAGCCTACGCCTATCTGACCGCCGCGATCGACACGGGCCTTCTCGACCCGAGGGCACATTATTTTCGCGGTCTTTGCTACCTCAAACTGGGACGTCGCGAGCAAGCCGAGCAGGAGTTTATCGCAGCCGCTCGGCGGGAGCTGGAAATGGGAAACGTTACGCCTGCCGTCGATCGATCGCTGCTCCGCATTCAAGGTCCAGATCGCTATGTGCTTGAAGGGACAAGAATCGAGGTGCAACGCGGTCGTGCCGAGAAGCAAAGCCGGATGAACCGCAAGCGATTCGGCAAGTCCGTCCAAGCGAAGCCGGGACAAGACCGCCCAATGGAAGCTGATAGTGCTGAGTCGGTCATTCCGATCGAGGGAACCGAACGAGATGGCGAGGCATCGGAAAACCGAGACGAGGGAACACTTACGGAGGCAGAAGAAGAGAGCCTGCTTGATACGGGCGATGAAACTTCCTCGGACGCGAACCAGGAGGGCCTCAAGCCGAACGTCTTCGACCAATTACTTGAGGAGGGCAATGAAGAAGAGGGTGGCGGAAATCCCCTTGAATAGGTGATCCAAAGTGACGCCCTATTTGTAAACTATGCCCCCCCCGAACCGGCGTGAAAATTACCATCGCGGAACGCGTTGGCCATCGCCTTGGGGACCTCTGCCTCAGCCAACACCACGCGGGCGCGATTTTCTGCAATGAGCGCCTTCATCGCTTGTTCCTGAGCCACCGCCTCGGCCCGTCGCTGCTCGGCCGTCGCCTGGGCGACGCGGGTATCCGCCTCGGCCTGATCGGCTTGAAGGCGAGCCCCGATGTTCTCTCCCACATCGATATCTGCGATATCGATCGAGACGATCTCAAAGGCTGTTTGCGCGTCGAGTCCACGGGCGAGTACCGCCTTGGAAATACGGTCCGGGTTTTCAAGCACATCAAGGTGACTGTCGGCCGAACCGATCGAGGTGATAATCCCTTCACCGACCCGGGCCACCACGGTATCTTCAGTCGCACCACCAATCAGTTGTACCAGGTTGGTACGCACGGTCACTCGTGCGCGGATCCGTAACTCCACCCCATTGCGGGCAATCGCACTCAATGTCGCTTTGGATGATTTTTGTGGGTCTGGGCAATCGATCACTTTGGGATATACACTCGTGCGGACCGCATCGAGTACATCGCGGCCTGCCAAATCAATCGCTGCCGCTCGATCGAAATCGAGATCCATACCCGCCCGATGCGCCGCAATGATTGCACTGATCACGTTGGGCACGTTGCCCCGGGCCAAGTAGTGAGCCTCCAGTCGATCGGTGCTGATCCCGGCTTGAGGATCACTACCGACACCCGCCTGTACCGCCATGATCTTGGCCTCCACGATGACCCGTGGAGCCACTTGCCGAAACGTCATGCCGATCAGACTGGCCATCCGCACATGGGCGCCCGACATGTAAGCGCGGAACCACAATTTTCCGTACAGCATCACGACAATGATGCTCGCCAGAAGAATCAAACCCACCAGCGCGATCACGATCGTCATGATCGCACCGCTCGACTCGGTCGCGGCTTCTTGGGCGAACAACAAGGCCTGAGAAAATGCCACGGGCAGCTCCTAAAAGATTCGCAAAGGTGAAACGTGAGGCATCGCCCTTATCGTATCCGATTGGCTCACGGGGCGGTATGGTTGCCGACGACCACAAATCGACAATTTTTTACATTTTTAAGGCGCATCTCGCCTCGACACGCCTCGACACGCTTCCTGGCCTGACGAGACACACGAGTGCCTTTTGCTTCCCTTTTGCTCTCCGGCATGACGCCGGATATAATCGATCCATCGACAGGAAGATTGCCTTGCGTGGCGATGACTTACTGCTCATGATTTAGTGAACAAAGGACGAATTATGCGTTTCTCAAAAATACTCCTCACGACTTTCGGAGTCCTGACAACAATCCTTTTGGTCTTAAGCGAGGCGACCGCTGAAGAAATCCGAAGCGGTTTGCAAAAGGGTGATTTCGTACCGCCATTCAACGTGGTCAAAAAGGGTGGTTGTGACGATGGCGTGCCCCTCGATCAATCGCTTTGCTATCGCTGACGACTCGGCAGTCGTCCGGTGGTGATGGTCTTTGCACGTAGCACCGGAGATGACCTGGCTAGTCTAGTCAAAAAAATCGATTCGCTGATCGCCAACAACGCGGACAAGAAAATGGCATCCTTCGTGAACATTCTGGGGAAGAATGCCGATGAGGCAGGGGCCGCAGCTGAGAAATTCGCCAAAAAACATGACTTCAAAAATGTGGTCATTTGTGCGGCGAAGGACTTACCGGACGGACCGGATGGATTCGATATCGCCCCCGAAGCCGATGTGACGGTCATGACGTACGTCAACGGTCGAGTCAGGGACAACCGGGCGTTTGCCAAGGGACAGGTCGACAGTAAGTCGGTGGTGAAGGGAACAAAGAAAGTCCTCAACTAGACTCATGCGACACGCGCTGGTAAGTGATGGTTGCGATGCCCCATCGTCTGGGGTTGCCGTTCGAACGGCGGGCAAAGCCCCCCCGCCATCCTGTAAAGGATGGCGAGCCGCGGAGTCGATGCTGATTTTACTCCTGCTGCTCGGTGGATGCTCCTCGAGTTCCGATCCCTCCGGCGATGCAGGCCGTCCGGGAATTCGCGCACCGGGGCAGGTCGACTTGCAGCCGATGGATCTCGCCGGCTTTCGCAATCTCATCGCCCGCCAAAGGGGGAAAGTGGTGGTCGTCGACGTCTGGGCCACCTACTGCCCACCCTGCATGCGGAATTTTCATCATCTGGTAACGTTGCATCGCGAGGCCGATCCGCAAAACGTGGTCTGCATGAGTTTGAACATTGACAATCAGGGACTTGCCCCAATTGACCGTTTGGTCCCACCGGTACTGAAATTTCTCGAGAAGCAAAAAGCCACCTTCGACAACGTACTGATGACCGAAGATGCCGATCAGGTCTATCGCAAACTCGGGTTGGTCGGCATTCCTGCGATCCTCGTGTACGATCAGCAAGGCCGGTTGGTGGAGAGGGTCATCCCCCAGGGCGAACAATCGCCGTACGTCCGCGTCGCAGAGCTTGTCCGGCAGCTCGTCGAGAGCGGTTAGCGGTCAGCACTCGATGGATCACCCATCACTGCACTGGATCCAGAAATGGAAACCGAATCGAGGTTCCGCAACCGCCGAAAAACGGGCACTCAGCTCGCCGGCTCGCTGTTGATCGGCTGCATCTTATCGTTGCTCCCCGGCACAGAGGTGACGGGCAAAGAACCGGCAACCGAACTTTTCAAAACCTATTGTTTTGATTGCCATGCCGATGGAGTCGAGGAAGGTGGTCTCGACCTCAAGGCACTTTGCAACAAACCGACCTTTGATGCCACACTCGCCTTTGAGCATCTGATCACCCAAAAGATGCCGCCCCGCAATGCGGATCAACCGAGCGAAGAAGAACGAATTCGCATGTTGCGTTGGCTCGCCGACAGGCAAATCGAAGCAGAGCCCAATGTTCACCGGCGGATCAGCCGTTTTGAATTCAATCAGAGTGTCAACGATCTACTCGGCACAGAGCTACAGATTGCAAAATCCATTCCGAGTGCCCGCGGCACCCATCGCTTTGACGCTGACCGTCGCATCACGCTGACCAGTCAACAATTGGCAGCCTATTTTGCAGCCACCGATCAAATGCTCGAAGCGGCATTTCCGCAAGGTGGATTTCTTCCGGAAATCATCTGGAATACAAACCGGATCCGGGACAGTCATCACACATACAACATTTACACGCGGCCCTACCGGAAGGGAATCCTGTTTTCGTGGACACGGGCAAACAATGGAAACAATTACTCTTTCTTCTATGACGACTTTGCGCCGCCAGTCCCCGGGTGGTACGAACTGACTTTTGACGCGGCAAAGGTGGGCGACTTTGAGGAAGACATCACCATTCAGGTACACGCCGGAAAATATTATTTCGCGGATGATCGGCCGCAGCCACAACGGCTGATCGGTGTCATCTCGATCGGCAACCGGGAGGTCGCTTCGTACAAGGTGCGAGGTTTCTTTCACCCGGGCGAAAGCGTCTCGGTGCATTGCTATAGCCGGCATACGTGGCGACAGGAGAACACCCAAAAGGGCATCTACATCGAACGACTGGGAGTGCGTGGCCCGCTTCACCAGTGGCCACCCCTTCCCTTTGCACAAACCTTCTCCGGATTGAAACTGGACACCCCGGTGCGTAATCGCGTGAGCGCCGATTCACAAAAATCGGCTCTGGGGAGAATCGGCGGTTCGCTCTCGGTCAGCAGCTTTCAGGAGGGCCGAGAGAAAGAGCAGATGCTCGACGGATCGAACCGCACCTACTGGCAATCGCAAACCAGTCCCCATCCGGCTGAGCCCCCGCACTTCGTAATGATTGAAAATCCGCAAAAAGCGCAAATTTCAGGGCTCGATTATTCGACTCCCTCCGGTGGCGACGGGAGCGGTCAGGTGAAAACCTTTGACGTTTATGCCTCCGACGACACAACTGACTGGGGTGCGCCCATCGTCCGTGGTGAATTGCTGACTCGACTTGCCGCCGAGCAGCGGATTCACTTCCCCGCCCCCACCGACAGAAGGTTCATCAAATTTCTCATTACCGACTCGAACTCCACCGGCGAGCAAAGCCTTGCCTCAATTGGAAAGCTTGATGTGGTCTCCAACGTTTCCAAGCCGCTTCAGCCGATCCGGGTCCAGGTGGCTTCATCTTCCGAAGGGGACTTAAAACGCATTCTTCACCGTTTTGCCGACCGGGCTTTTTCTTCCCGCCTGCACGATGATGAGCTGGCACCTTATCTACAGATGAGCCGCGAGGTGTACCGCGAGACTGGAGACTTTGTATCGGCCGCCAAGTTGGGCATCAAGGCGATTCTCTGTTCGCACCGGTTTCTGTTGAGACCGGGACCATACGATAACGATTCCTATCGAATTGCTGCCGAACTGGCTCGCACACTTTGGCTCTCGGTTCCCGACGAGCAACTTTTACGCCTTGCAAAGAGCGATCAACTTACAAAAGGCCTGATTCGCAATGAAATCGACCGCATGATCGATGATGAAAAATCGACTCGCATGATCCATTCGTTTTGTAATCAGTGGCTCAGCCTCAGATCGTTCAGGCAGGTGACTCCGTCGTTAAAACTCTACCCCACCTACGATGACCTGCTCGATTACTATCTACCGCTCGAAACGGAGGCATATCTGCGTCATTTGATCCTAGAAAACCTCCCGGTGAGCAATCTGATCGACTCCGATTTTTCCTTCCTCAACCAGCGACTTGCGCAACATTACGGAATCGAGGGGGTCACCGGACAGCGATTGAGAAAGACTGCGCTTCCTACCGAATCACTGCGAGGAGGATTGTTGACGATGGGGAGTGTTCTCAAAGTGACCACCGACGGGTTCGACACGTCACCCATCCGTCGCGGCGCCTGGATTTCAAAAAACGTTGTGGGCAATACGCTCGCTCCGCCCCCGGCAAACGTCAGCTCGATTGAGCCCGACACTTCGGGAGCGAAAACGATTCGCCAGCAGATGGCGCTCCACCAGGAGAACGAATCGTGCGCTACCTGCCACCGGAGTATCGATCCGTATGGTTTTGCACTCGAAGGATTTGATGCGGTGGGTCAGGAGAGAACACGCTACCGCGTCAGTCAGGCGCACGGAGGAACCTTCGGATTCCAGAGAGAAGGTTATTTTTCTTTGGCAGGCGAGGTCGATTCATCGGGTCAAATCGGGGGAGACGATTTTACCGATGTGCGGGGACTTAAAAATATTCTGTTGGCCAACGAGAAGAAAATCGCTTACAACTTCATGAAGCAGTTTTTTGAGTATGCCAATGGTCGTCCGCCATCGTTGGCCGAGCGCGTCGCACTGTATGAGCGGATTGGGAATGCGGGTAAAATGAAAGACCTGGTCAAAGAAGTGCTGATGCTTTCGTTTGCGGGGGAGCAAATTAAAAAGTGATCGAATCGCTGAAGCGGAGAAAGTTTCTGAAAGTCGGTGCGGCTCTACCGCTGGCGCTCCATACGCTACGCGCGGGGGCGAGCGCTACGAAAGATCCACCTCCCAGGCGAATTATTTTCATCTGCAATTCACTGGGCTTCTATAAGCGAAACTTTTTCCCGACTGAGCCCGGGCAACTGGACAGCTCGCGCTACCTGAAGGAACTGCAACTGCAGGATAAAGTCACCGTTTTTGAAAATCTCTATCATCCGGGAATGGAAACCAGCAACCACGATTCGGAAAAATCTTTTTTGACCGGTGCACCACACCCCGAGGCGAGCGGATTTCACAATACGATCTCATTAGACCAGGTGCTGACAGGCGCGCTGGGAGGAGCAACGCGTTTTCCCTTCCTGAGTTTCAGCATCTATGACCGGGGCTGGGGATGCTCATGGAATGCTCGCGGTGCGGCCATTTCCCCGATGCATGATGCGGAGAAGATTTTCAGTCTGCTTTTCGGACCAGAGGACCTTCGGCAAAAGCAGCAACAGATCGCTGACGACAAGAGAATTCTCGCCAGTTTGCGGCGAGACCTTGCGCGGCACCGAGACACCCAAGACACGTCGCACACCGCCGAAACATATCGCGGGCTGATCCAGGAACTCGAGGCCCAGCTTCAGCACGACGAATTCTGGCTTGAGACGACAAAACCGAAGGTCGACAATTCATTGAGCCTCGATCGGGAGTTCGAGTTCTCGACGAAGATTCAGAACCTCTTTGAGTTGGCCAAACTGGCCTTCCGCACCGATTCA
>JAQWPY010000055.1 GCA_029245145.1 Pirellulales bacterium
CTAGGTGTGCCGGCGTAGGCTGGTATAATCCGCGCCAGTGATTTGGTCTTCATTGCCACGGTGCCACGGTGGTCGAAAAACCACAAGGTGATCTGCGCCGGGTGCGACTGCTGCCCACGATTGACCTGGGGTGACTTTTTACTCCGGTCAACTGTCGCCCGGTTACTCGAAGTACGTTCTGACGCGTACCTTTTTGGACAATCCGTGTTTGGTGCCGGACCCGATTGCAACACGTGATTTTTCGCTCGCGTTGCAACCTTTACCATCAGCCAACGGCCAGGAGAGGCTGAGGCTCACACCGATCCCGAATTCCGGTGGGGAATTATTGCCGGGAGGGAATAGTCGATTCTGCGCTCAACGCAAACGCGCATCGATCCGATGGTTGTGGATGTTATCGAGGTGGGCGTTTCCCGCATTGGGCGTTCCGCTCGAAGCGGTGAGTCCGCCCGCCTTATCGGGACCACCGGAGAATATGAGGGGAAAATAAACCCCGTTTGCCGGTGAATCGGTGAGATCAAATGGATCGGGACTGTCGGAATCGTTCAGATCGGAGAGCGTTGCGGGAAAACCGGTCGGTCGGCGGATGAAGCCGATCGGCTCACCCCATCCGTCGATAAAGACATCCGGGCTGCCGTTGCCATCGAGATCCTTCACTTCATCGTCAGAAAAAAAGTTGATCCGATCGAGGTCATCATCTGCAATTTGAAGTACTAATTGATAGAGGCATTGGGCATCGATGTACCCCGATGCGCCGTTGACAGTACCTGTGATATTTTGATTGATCAACGATGCGGGCGCGTCGACCAAATCGCCCGCCGCATCGGGCATTTCCCATTGAATGAGTTCTCGAATTGCCGCCAATTGATCTTCCGGCGTACCTTCCGCTACTTGCCGGGTGACGTAGGTGTCCCACTGGCGAGAGACGACATTGTGCAGTTTAGAGATAAGCGCTTGCGTCTTCGCCTCACGGGCTGCCTGCATCGAGCGAAACATAGCGAAGCTGATCATCGACGTAAGCATCGCGATGATCATCATCACCACCAGAAGTTCCACGAGCGTGAAACCGGTGCGGGTGCGAGCGGAGGGTAATCCCCGTATGCGGCGGCGCAAGATGGTTTCGGTTTGCATCGATAGGTCTCTGCTCAAACTGCCCAGATGATTTTCGTAGAAAATAGCAATATGCCTTCCACGAATGATGCTCTTCTTTAGCGTAGCAATCGAGGGCTGAACTGGTCAAGCAATTCCGTCACCGCAGAGATTTATCCGCAGGGTTGTCCTCGGTGCAACATTCCGCGCGGGGGAGAAAATGAACCTTTTTGTGGGTATATTGGGCAAAGACTGGCGTGATTTGCCGGAAACTGTCACAATGGGTTCACAGGGTGATCTCCAAGTCCTGCAAGGGCAGTGGAACAAAGCAGAGCAAGACGAGGCATATGATGCACAATCCAGCGGATCGCATACGGCGACGTCCCCATCGGGACGTCGGTTTTACGCTCGTAGAACTCTTGGTCGTGATCGGCATCATCGGCATGCTCGTGGCCTTACTGCTGCCCGCCGTGATGAGCGGTCAGGAGCAGGCCCGTCAGACCCAATGTTCCAAGCAAATGAAGGACCTCGCCGGTGCCCACCTAAATCACGCGATCAAAAAAGGCCGATTTGCCGGATGGTGGTCCGGATCCACAGGCACCGGGCAACCGTGGGCTGTCCAGATTATGCCATATCTCGATATGCAGCAGCGGTACCGTGAATGGGGTTCCGGTACCACCACCGCTGACCAAATCGAAATGTTCATTTGTCCCAGTAATCCGGCAGAGACGGGCACCGAGGCAAAACTCGGTTATGCCGTGAACGCGGGACAAGCAGATTCTGGTGGATCGGAGCCGACGACCACATCGGGCAATACCACGGATCAACGTTGGACGGCCGTGTTTCACGATCGAAGCCAAACCGGTGCTCCTTCGGTCGGACTGGAGGATATCCGGGACGGGAAACGTCAGACCATGTTGCTCTCGGAGAGTGCCAGTCTCACCGATTGGAATACGTCGGGCGAGACGAGTCAGGGGCTGGTCGCAGAATTGGGTGGAACCAATACGCTTAACGATGTGACCGGTTCCGATGCTTCGGCCACGGGTCGGCCGAGCAGTTTTCATCAGGAAGGCTTTAATGTTGCCTATTGCGACGGGAGTGTCGAATTCTTTTTTGTCGACCAAGCAGATTTGGACAGGATGTCGATGTTGTACGGCAACATGATGACCCCGGCGGGTGCCGCCAACGGGATCGACGCGACGCAGTAGCCATTCGCCGTAACCCTATGCGGGCGGCAGGTTATTTTTTCCCTAGTTGTCGCTGGGCGGCAAAAAAATCGCTGAGGATGCGACCGCACGCTTCACCGAGGACGCCTTCAGTGACACTCACCGTGTGATTTAATCGTCGGTCTTCCAGTAGTTGGTAAAGTGAGGTGACCGCACCGGCCTTCGGATCGAGGGCTCCGAAGATGACTTTGGGGATGCGTGCCTGCAAGATGGCCCCGGCACACATCGGACATGGTTCGAGTGTGACGAAGAGGACGCAGTCGGTAAGTCGCCAATCTCCAAGTGCACTTGCAGCCTGGGTGATGGCAATCATCTCTGCGTGGGCTGTGGGGTCAGCGAGGGTTTCACGCTGATTGTGCGCGCTGGCGATTACTTGGCTGCCTCGAACAATCACCGCTCCGACGGGGACTTCCCCCGATTTTGCGGCTTGCTCTGCCTCATGGAGGGCAAGCTGCATGTACTGCGGGTGGGCCGCCGCCTCTTCTTCGGTTGCATCGGGAAAGAGGAACATACCCCACAGTACAGCAGGCGGCGCAAGCGACGGGAAGGGGGCGGTGTGCACCGCACCGCTTGCCCCTAACGGAGTGGATTGGAGCGTTTGTTGTCGAGATCCGCAGCAGTGTCTTGATGCCAACTGGATCGCAAAGGGTTTTTCCCCGAGCCTTGGTCTTCGGTGTCCCCGGCCGAGGGGTCGCGCATCGGATTTCGGAAGACCCGAGGGTTTTGGGTTGCGAGAGGAGCCTTGGGTGCGATCGTGGTTGCATTGCTGTTCTGCGGCTCGACGTGAGAATCTGCGGGAGTCATTTGTGGCAACGGGCCAGCGGGTTGCGATTCGCCGGTTACTGCTACAGGTGCCGCACGCGGTGGGCGATCGGCCTCCGGCCGATTGCTCTGCGCGACCGGTTTGACATCGGAGCGGGTCGTGGGAGCGATCGGGACCTCAAAGCTGGCGGGCCGTACGGCGTGGTCGATCCGCGGTGTCCGCGGTGCGGCAGCTCCTGTGCCTGCCTGCTTCCACGATCCGCTGGCATTGGACTGACGCTTGCCGTGCTTTCGCGCCCAATCCTGCTCGGAGAATTCCTTCTCTTTTGCAGGTTGTATTACTTCGTTCGTCGTCTGATTGTTGCCGACCGCTTTGCGGTGGGCTGGCGCCGACAGAGTGATAGGACTGAACATTCCATCCTTTTTCGGCATACGTCGTGTGTTTCGCTCGATTTGATGTGTTGCTTGCGGTTCTTCTCGCGTTGTGCCTGCTTTTTGCCAGCGGTTTGAATTGTGCTGCATCCGCGCGGCCCGCTCATCAAAGATCGAATCCGGATCGTAAAAGGGTTCCCCCGGCTTTTTATCGGGAGCCGCTTTTTTGATGTCTGCCGGTGCCGGTTTTTCTCGAGTTCGCTTCTCCCAACGGGTGTCGCCGGCTGACCCATCATCTTTTTTGGGTTCTGACAACGGGACATCAATCTTGTTCTTCGGCGGCTCACTTGCAGGCGCGGCGGGCTTACCGGCAGGCGGATTCGGCTTCGTCGCCGGTTTTTTTGTTTCCGGCTTTGTCGGGATCGGGCCGCCTTGCTTTTGTGAGGGCACTGGTCGAGCGTTGTCACTCGGTTTGTCGGTGGTTGACGACGGAGCGAAGCTGGCGTCCGGATCCCGGAATGCCGGCCCCTGAGGACCTTGCGGTGGCGTTGCTGGTGAAGACGGCAGTGGCGCGGTGTCAGGCCCCGTCTCTTGCGAGGAGCCGGAGGGTTCTTTTTTGAAGTCTTCGCCGGGCAAGGGCGGTAAATCCTCATCGAGATTCGGCAGAGGTGGGAGGGTGGAATCATCGCTCGGAAGTGGCGGCAAAACCGAGTCGCTGATCGGCGAATCACCGGTCGATTTTTTCGCATCGTCGGCTTTTGCAGCAGTACCCGACTGATCTTCGTCGGATGCGTCTTCGGATTCCTCAGCCTGTTTGCTTTCCTGCTTCGCGTCCGCAGGAATTGGGCCGAGCGAGGGGTGGATGATGTCGGTTTCCCAGCGAATCCAACGAGTGGGGCGATACCCCCAATTTTTCGGTGCTGGGACTACGGGGCCTTCAATTCTTGGTTGCACGACAGCTCGACGGTGCGGAAACCCGGCCTCCACAAGCGACGGGGCGAGAGATGCGAGCAGCAGGGTAAGGCAGACAAAGGTTCCCGAGACTCTCACCCGGGTGGACCCTCCCGCATCGCGAGAACGGCGGGCACACGGATTCTGTAAATTATTTTGAATTATAGAGTTACACATTGGGGGGAATGTTATATCCTTCCTGCGGTACACCCGTGGTCCGGCGATTCCCCCCTAGAGCTCGCCGTACTCGTTACGATCGTTATTATCGGCAGAACTTATCGCAAACATCGAGCGTAATTAGGACTGGTTTAACCTTTTTTGCGCAACGCAGGCACTGCAAGCACTGAATGCCTGCGTGAATGAGAACCGATTATTTGACACCCATCGAGTGGTGGTTACTATTGGAAAAAGTGTTTGTTTCACTTAGTTTTCGCGTTTTCGACCGGTTTTAGGGGGTGGTGGCTTTGATGTTTCGCTGGTGTCAACGACCTGCTCCCATTGCCACCGAGCAGGGCGGGGGCCGACGCTGGGTGTGCTGGCGTCATGTGCTCGGCCTCGTAACATGCGGCCTGGTAAAATTCCTTCCTTTTAGCCCCTTATTGCCAGCGCGCCAGCCAGTTCGTTGCCGGGTACCGGTGGGACGGCGGGTAAGAGAGAAACGCTGAAACGAACCGTTCACGCGCGCCATGCGGTTTCGGGTCAATGACTAGTGGACCAGAGACGCATTGAAAGAGATGATTGTAATGAGCGAAGATTTCGGGATGCCCAAGGCAAATCATGAACGGGAATGAAGGAAAAGAGATGCGGCGAATCAATCTCAAGTTTTTAGTTATTTTTTCCATCAGCCTTGTGATCGCGGGCGGCGGCGGATACGGCTTTTGGTACCTGAACTCGGGACGTTCCGCATCGTTAATCCGCGAGCTGGCGGAGGAGAAAGAGGCGAAGGGCGAGTTGCGAAAAGCCTGGCCCATGTTCAACCAGTATCTTGCGCTCAAGCCGTCCGACCAGGAGACTCGTGAGCACGTTGCCGTGCTGGCGGCCGATATTGCCGAATTGGACGACGCCACCTTCACGGAGAAGCGGCGGGCATTCCATCAGTTGTCGCGGTTGCTTCGAAGTCAACCGGAACGTGACGATCTTCGCCGTCGTTTGATCCATGTGCTGATGGCACAGGGCTCCTATGCCCTGGTGCAGAAGCAAGTGGAGGCCCTGTATGCCCGCGATGTTGTCGATCCGGAACTACAGTACATTTACGCGAACAGTTTTGGCGCGCTCGGTCAGTATGATGAGGCAATCGATAAGGCAAACGACCTGATAGGCTACATCAAGGGTACCATTCCCGCAGTATTCAATCCCCGACAAGCGCTGGTCTCGGATATGCCCAAGGCCTATTTGCTTTTTGCGATGGCCTACCGGGAGCGGGGTGAGGGCCGCAAGGATGCGGAGCTTGCCGATCAGGGCATTGAAAAAATGGTTGAGTTCAACCCCGATTCGGCAGATGCCTTTCATATCCGGGGAAGATACTACGAAGAGGGTTCGGTTGAGCATCGACGAAAGCACTACGAGAAGGTGCGGCCAAGCTTTGAAAAATGTCTGGACATTGATCCCGAGCATATCGAGTGTCTCCGGAGCATCGCCGTTTTGGAAAGTCGGGAGAAACAGTACGACAAATCGCTCGAATATCTTGAGCGGGCTCAGAAAATCGAACCGAAGAATAGACAACTCTATATTGATCAGGCGCGGATTTCCCGCGAGAGTGGTGGTGGAGAAGGAAATGGTATTGCCTACATCGAGAAGGGGTTGGAGGCACTTCCGGACGATCCCGAGTTGATTGTGGAGTTGTTCTCAGCGCATCTCGTGGCAGATCACCCCGACAAGGCCCGTGCCCTGATTGAGGTCATGGAAAAACTCAACATAAATCGCGAATCGATCGATATGGCAGAAGCCCGACTGCTGATGCACGAAGGAAAATGGACCCTGGCATTGATGCGTTTCGGAGATCTTCGGCCACGGATGTTGGCAATTTCTGAAACTTCGGTTGCCGAAATCGATGCTCTGATGGCCCTCTGTTATCAGAATTTGGGTCAGTGGGATCGGCAATTAGCTACGTCGCGACGTCTCTTGAGTAATTTCCCGCGATCCCCCGCAGGGCTCCGTACCCAAGGCCAGTCGCTCATGGCAATGCAAAAGTACGACGAAGCGATCGACGTGTTCAGCCGACTTCAGCAACTGATCGGTCGTGAAGAATTCTTTGCCGATACCAGATTACGCGATACCTACATGCAATTGCTCTTCGAACTCGGCAAGGAATCTCCGAGATACAACGAGCAGTTGCGCCGCATGCAACGCGGTATTTATGAATCAGAGAATATCGAGGCGATCGATAAAGCAATGGTCGAGATTCGCGCATTGATTGCTGATGACAAGAACGATGAAGCCCTGGCAAAACTCGAAGGGTCTCTGGTGGAGTATCCGGACAGCGAGGATATCCAGGACCTTTATCTTGCGAGTGTCACGAAAATATCGGGACCTGGTGAAGCCCTCGAGTATTTGGAGCAGGTAACGACAAGGTCAGAGGACCCATGGAAAGACCGGCCTCGTTTTCTCGTGGCCCGGATGGAGTGGATTTCCGCTTTGGGAGGCTTCGATGCGGTGACGAAGTTAAAATCGCTTGAGCCCTTGATTCGAAAGCACGAAGTGGAGGATCAGATTTCACTTTGGTTGAGTCTGTCTCGCGCACATTTTGCGATTTCCCGCGGAATGCAGGAAGTCGATCATTGTTTGGTGGAGGCACAGATACTGAGCCCCGACAGTCGAGAGATTGCGGAACTTCGTTTCGAGTCGGCTTTGCTTAAGAATTCGGAAAACGCACTACTTCAAGCGCTTGATCAAACGGAAAAAACGTTTGGTCGTGGCAGCGACCTTTGGACCCATCAACGGGCTCGCTATCTCATCTGGTCCAATAGCCTGGAAACAGAAGAGTTGGATTGGCTTCAGGAGGTTGAAACCTTGGCGGTAACCATCGAGGATATTCGACCGCGGTGGCACCGGTTACACCAACTCAAGGGGTTGATCGCGGACTTGAAGGGAAAAACAGAGGAAGCGATCGAACACTATCAGCGATCACTGGAGTTCGGCCCGATGGATCTGGAGATTGCGAAAAAGCTAACTAATTTGTTAATCAGCGAGGGGCGTGTATCAGAAACGCAGGATGTGATTGATCGGCTCGACGTCGTGCCGGCAAGCATGATCCAAACGCAGATCCTTTTACATGCGTTGTCTGGAGACAATGCAACGGCCCGCGAGTGGATGAAAAAAATCAATTGGGACGAGGTGGAGAACGTCTCGAACTGGATTTGGCGTGGACGTATCCTCGCATTCATGGGCGACCAAGCCGCGGCGCAAGAATCGCTAGAGCGAGCGGTACAACTCGATGCAGATAATGTGAATTCGGCCCGTGCGTTGATTGACTTTTTTGCAAAAAATCGCCCCCCGCTTTCGACATTTCGGCATTTGCAGTTTGCGGAAAATAGACTTTCAGAGTCCCCTGAGGCGCAAACCCTGTTGGCCGATACTTACAGTCGTTTTACCAAATACACCCCCAGACTCCTCAACGAACACTATCTTTATCGGGCGGTCGCGGCGGACCCGGAAAATGTGAATGTTCACACGAAGTACGTAAATTTCTGCGTGGACAACCAGCGACTCGATGCGGCGATTGCGCATTTGAGCGGCATTCTGGAGGAAAACAAAACAGAAGAAAAGCAGAATAAACCACTCGCCGTATGGGCCAGGCAAACATTGGCGCGCGTACTTTCGTCGCAACCGAATCACCAGTCCTTTCAGCAAGCCCTCGGGTTGATTGAAGCAAATCGTGTGGGAGGGCAGTTGTCGCAGTACGATACGCGGCTTAAGGGGTTTTTGCTGGCGCAGCGGGACGAACCGATTTATCGACAGCATGGCATCCGCCTGCTTGAAATGGTGCCGGACCGTGCGTTGAAGCGGCGGGAGATGCTGGCGCTTGCCGAACTCTATTACATGAGTGATCGCTGGAGGGAGTGCAAGGATCTGATGGAGCAACTCAATATTCAATACCCGGACGATATCGATTTGCTCGCCCGATATTGCGAGATGTTGTTCGAGCGGCAGGAATCTAATTCGGGTCGCAACTGGTTGCGAAAGCTGAAACGCGTGGCCCCAACGAGCCTTCCGACGATGCGGATGATGGCGATTGAAGCGAAACTCGGAGGCCCGATCGAACTCAGGAAATTCGAGAAAAAGATGTTGGATTCCTTGGCACAGTATGGTGAACCGGTGCCCGCCAACCAAAGAGTTCGAATTGGAAAGGTCCTTGAGACGGCAGGCTTGTTGGGGGCGAGTGAAAAGCAATATGAGCTTGCCGCGAAACAGCGCCCGCCGTTGCGATTCCAGCAGGCATCGTATCTCCTGCGGCATGGAAAACTAGAAGAGGCAATGTCTATTTGCAACGAAATGGTCGATGAAAAAAATGTGAGAGCGATCTGCACGATCCTCTTTTCCGCGATGACGAGTAATCCACAGGATGCGAGTCCAGCCCACATATCACAACTGTCTGAATGGCTCGATTTGGCAAAGAAAGAATACCCGGACGATTGGAAGGTGAGGATTCAAGAGGCGTTCGTGCGCGACATGCAAGGAGACACAACTGAGGCGGTTGCTCTTCTCGATGCCATGGACTGGGATAAACTTTCGGAATATGAGCAGGGGATGGTCGCCAATAATCGGGCCTACTTTAATATCAAGCGCGGCCAAAGCGATGAGTTGGTAGAGCAGGATTTAAGACTGGCATTTGAGAAGCTCGGACCGAAAATCGAATTGCTCGACACGCGGGCGATGGCCCTCATAGAAAATCGCCAATTCGACGAGGCAATTCGCGATTTACAACAGGCGACCCTCTTTCAGCCACGTACCGGACGCTATCATTTTCATCTCGCGTTGGCCCATCAGGGCCGCGATGATCAGTCGTCCGCACGCGAAGCACTCGATTTAGCCCAATCCATCGGACTGCTTCCCGAGCATTTAAATCCTGATGAAAATTCAAAGTATGAGTCATTGCAGG
>JAQWPY010000089.1 GCA_029245145.1 Pirellulales bacterium
TCTCTTCCTCTGAGACGCACGATCGATTGTGGCAGGGGCCGTGGCCAGAGTGAATCGAATCGTTTAAAACGAGTGATAGCGAGGGCTCCCCAAAAGGGGGTGCCGGCTGAACCTTTTTTGTCTATCCAGCCAACATGTCGACTCTCTTCGCCAAATCGCAGCGTGTTTCTTGCGATGGAGCCTGCGCCGTGCACACGCTTGAAAGATGCGAAATTTCTGCCCCGTTTTGGACCCTGATTCCGACCCTGGCAAGTGAACGTGGCTGCGTGTTGCTCGACAGTAGCCTTGGAGCGCCAGCAGTGGGCCGCTTCTCTTTTATCGGAATGGATCCCGTGGCAGTCTTGGCGGCCCGTCGCAACGATCCCCGGAGCCACCCTTTCGATGTCGATATCGAAGTCACCCGGTACACATCGGCGACAGGAGAAATGAACCCTCTCGTTGGCACTTCACGGCAGCCTTCGACAGAAAATTCGCGGGGCGACGTGCTCGAGTCGCTGCGGGGACTGCTCGGTGAGTACGCCGTCTCATTCGAAGCGCGTACGGAGGAATTATTTCCTCTGCTCGGCGGAGCCATCGGATTTTTTGGCTACGAAGCGGGAAGTTGGGGTGGTCCGGACGAGAAGATCAAGACGGCCTCAGACTCCTCGATTCCTGATGTTTACTTCGCTTTGTACGATCAGTTGCTTTGCCACGACCACGCAACAAACGAAACATACATTTCAACTGTCGGCCGCGGCCGCAACATGCCCGGTGCGCGTGCAGCGGCTGCGCAAAGTACCGAGTCGCTCCGTGAGAGATTGCAAAACCCGACGATCCGTCGCAAGTCGCAACCCGTCGGGGTCGACGCAACCCCGCAGGACTCGGATCAATATTCGGAACCTCGCGGATGCTTCGATGCGGCGGAGTACTGCGGTGCCGTGACACGCATACGCGATCACATTGAAGCAGGCGACATTTATCAGGCTTGCATGACGCAACGGTTTGAGAATCGACTCGGCACGGGCGATCCGTGGCAACTCTATTGTCAATTGAGGAAAACCAACCCTGCGCCTTTTGCCTGCTATCTGCAGACACCGACATTTTCGATCGTCAGCGCATCGCCAGAGAGATACCTTGCCGTGGATCGCCAGGGGACTGCCGAAAGCCGCCCCATCAAAGGAACGCGGCCTCGAGGAGAAACAGTAGCGTTGGATACCGCGTTGCGAAAAGAATTGAGCGAAAGTTCGAAGGATCGCGCTGAAAACGTCATGATTGTCGACCTGGTCCGTAATGACTTCGGGCGCGTCTGCCGCTTCGGCTCGATTGAAGTTTCCGATCTGATGCAGATTGAGACCTATGCGACGGTCTTCCAGATGGTGTCGACCGTTCGGGGAGACTTGCAGAGCGAATGCGACGCACTTGATCTCGTACGGGCCACTTTCCCGGGAGGCTCGATGACCGGTGCGCCCAAGATTGAGGCGATGAAAATTCTGGACCGCTTAGAGCCTGTGCGGCGCGGTGTCTATGCTGGGGGGATCGGCTATCTCGACTACGCAGGATCGATGGATCTGAATATGGTCATCCGGTCCTTCATCATCGAAGATCGAAACGTCTTCTATCACGGGGGAGGCGGCATTGTTGCCGACTCGATTCCCGAGGCAGAATACCAGGAATCCCTTGATAAAGTGGTCGCTTTAGAACGGGCACTCGATCATCTCAAAGCTTGTCCCCCCCGACACGAGAGCGATCCGATCAGTAGCGGAGATTTTCGCTCGGAGCGGTGACCACTTTGGTCAAAGGGTCAGCGGTGAGCAGCGGACTTCCCGTGGTTCCTCCCTTCAAGGAGGCGACCTTGGCGTGCAGTTGCGGTTGTGCTGAGTTCCGCTGAAGCGCCATCTGGTAGTTGGTCAGTGCCTGCTGGTGATCCCCACGCGTTTCGTGCAGATTTCCGAGCGCGGCACGGGCTTGGGGATGCGTCGTATCCTTGGCAATCGCGTCGAGCAGATGCTCCTCCGACGCCTTGTCGTTCCCCACTTCGCCGTGCAGCTGTGCCAAAGCAATATTGGGCTCCACTAACTGCGGACTCTTTTGCTTCCAGCCTTCCAGCAGCCTGAAAGCCTGATCCTGCCGGTCCTGTTGAGCCAACAATACGGCGAGCCCCCGATAACACTCGGGATGGTCTTCATAATGATCGAGACACTGGTTGTAGTAGGCTTCCGCCTGGGTGGCGTACGCAGGATCACCCGTGGTCGTTGCCAGGTGATGGTAAGCCGCGGCCAGATTGTAATAGCTGTCCGCATCATCGGGGTTGGTCGCTACCGCCTCCTCAAATTTCTGGATCGCCCTGTCGCAATCGCCCCGTTTGAAATAGCGGGCACCCGTTGCATTCAAATTATTGGAATGCACACCACAGCCACTACAAAAAGTCAAAACTGCGAGTCCCGCGACGCTCGGCAATACCAAACGACCGAGTAAGAAATCCAAAACCATCTGCACCGTCAAATTATGATTCGCCATGACTTGTCTCTTCCGAGAATAAGGGCGTGAGTGAACACAAACGAGAGGCCGGTGTCGACGCAATCACCAAAGCAGGGGCGGACGGTAGCGGAGCTGCGCATCTCCCGCAAGGCGGATTCAGTCATTCGGTCGCAAACGCCAGAAAGAGAGACGCAATCGGTGGTGGCACTGCAAGCCGCATCGCTCCAAAATGGGACGAAAGAACGAGAAGTAAACTAACTTTTTTTCTGCTTCTTTTCTCGAAGTTTACGAAGGGCGTCGCGAACCGCGGCCTGCGTATCTACCGACTTATCCTTTTCGACCGTCTGAGGCGGCAGTTTTCCCGGTTGCTTGTGAAGCCCGGAAAGAGAGCTCTCCTCCGATTCATTCGGACTTGCGGCCTCGGGAGATTGAGAGGCGAGGATTTTACTATCGGTGACATTGGACTTACTGCCGGCCCCACTATGACTCGGGTCGGTCCTTCGCTGCGTCACGTCCTTGATGGAAACCAACCCCGTATCGGATCCACTCGGGTCCGACTCGTCGAGCCAATCATCGATGTCCGCATCGTCATCGCCGGCCAATTGGGCCGTTCGCTCGGCCGCCTCGGTCACCGATTGAACGGGGGGTCGCTTCTTGCCACCGACCGCCACATCGAATTGGACCAGAAAACGCAGTGGACCGACCGCCAACTCGCAACCGGCCTGCAATTCCTGCTCGCCCACGACCCGCTGCCCATCAACGAAGGTTCCGTTTTTACTGTTGAAGTCCCTCACCGCAACGTAACCGTCTTCCACAATCAACGCGCAGTGGTGACGTGAAATCACATCACTACCGGGTCGTAGTTGGCACTCACGATCACGACCAATGAAAAATTTGGGGCCCGAAACCTGGATTTCCTCTCCGTTACGAGAGCCGCCCACTACTACCAGCTTCAGTCGCACCTGCTTTTCCCCCACAGATTCCAAACAACGACTCCCGAAGTGCGCGCAGACCCCATGCCGACACGTCGGTTTCAGGGCGAGGATGAAGGGAAATAATGGGAAATAAAGAGAATACGCCCCGAAAATCGGCCACCACTTCTTTGCCTCGCAGTATAGCGGAAATCCAAATGGTGCCAAAGAAATTTGGCTGAAATTGCCCCCCCCTTTGGAGTTCATCCAAATTTAACGCTTTTTTGTCCAGTTTTGATTCCCATATTTGTCTGCCGCAAGTCGCTCGACCGCCTGTTGCTGGGCCCCGTCAAGCTTGAGTGACTCGACGGTAAACCCGGCGGTGGCAGCGATGCGGGCGGCCCATAATTGGGAGACGTGTTGATGCGTCACGTTGAGACCCCGCTCGCAGAGCCCCTCCAACTGTGGAGTCAACGGGGAGGCCGAGAGCAGCAAACTTCCATGCTGCAGGAGTCCCTGCTGACGACTTCTCTGCGCAGAGCCGAGTACCTTCATGGCCCCGACCACAATGTCCCAGTGGCTCCGACGTTCGAAACAGAGGAACGAATCGCTCTGGCCTGAGGATTCGGATGCAAAGGACGCCGGCACGCCGAGGGTCCCCAGCACGTCGATCAACGCCTGATGGATCCAGCGGTACATCCACTCGGTCCCTTTTTCGCCCCCTTTTTCGCCATCGAATTCCAACTCTGCAGGTGGGCGTCTTGAAGGCCAGATGAAACTGTAAGTCAGTTCATGGTCGTGCAGGATGGCGCCTCCGCCGGTCGCCCGACGCACCAGTGGTCGGTCGATGCTCGAAGCGTGCAAGGAGCGGTCTTCCGACGATTGGAAATAGCCGAGCGACAACGTGGGCTCCGACCAGGTGTAGAAGCGAAGAACCGGATGGCCGATCAACCCCACACTTTCCAAAAGCACCTCATCGACCGCCATATTCAGTGGGCCCGAAAGCGGCGGATCTTCAAGCAGGTAGCAAATATGCGGTTTCATCAAACCTCTTGGCCGGAGCCGCACGAACGGTATGGTCGCAGCGCATCGATCACAGGCCCCCCCGTGTATCACTCCTCAGTGGAGGGATTCCAACGCAGCACGGGCTTGCGGGCCGCAGTCACTTCGTCCGGACGGCTGATCCGCGTGGTGTGCGGTGCCTCGTGCAGCAAATCATCCGGTTCCTCCAAGACCCGAAACAGGGTTTCGGCGAACTGATCCAACATTTCTTTACTTTCCGTCTCCGTCGGTTCGATCATTACGGCCTCTTTCACCGTCAGAGGAAAGTAGACCGTCGGGGCATGAAAACCGTAATCGAGCAATCGCTTAACCAAATCCATCGCAGAGACACCCCGCTCGTTTTTACACTGCGCCGCCGAAGCGACGAATTCGTGCATGCAGCGATCACCCTGCGGAACCGGCAAAAAGTGTTTCACGCGACTCAAAAGATAGTTGGCATTAAGTACGGCATTCTCGGAAACCTCACGCAATCCATCCGGGCCGTGCGTCCGCAAGTAGCAGTAGGCCCGGACCAGAACTCCCGAGTTGCCAAAAAAGCTTCGCACCCGTCCGATCGACTGTGGCTGATCCCAATCGAGACGATAGGTACATTCGCTTTGCGCTTCTTCCCGTCGGACCTGTGGCACCGGCAAGAAGGCCCCTAACTTGGAGGACACGGCAATCGGCCCCGCACCCGGTCCACCTCCGCCGTGCGGGCCACTGAACGTTTTGTGCGGATTGAAGTGCATCATGTCGGCACCAAAATCTCCCGGACGGGTCACGCCCAAAATGGCGTTCATATTCGCCCCATCAAGATAAATCAGTCCTCCCCGGGCGTGTACCTGATCTGCAATTTCAGCCACGTTACTTTCGAACAAGCCCAACGTATTGGGGTTAGTGATCATAAAGACTGCCACCGAGTCGTCGAGTTTGGACTTTAAATCCTCCATGTCGACAAAGCCTGCCGGAGTACTTTTGACGGTCACCGTATCGAAGCCGCACATCCGAGCACTTGCCGGGTTTGTGCCGTGCGCCGAGTCGGGAGTCAGTACCGTGGTCCGCACCTCCCCCAAGTCGCGGAAGTACGCGGCCGCAACCATCAGTGCGGTCAACTCGCCGTGTGCGCCAGCAGCCGGTTGCAAACTCACTGCATCCAAGCCGCTGATTTCACCGAGCATCTCCTGAAGTTCGAAAAAGATCTGCAGCAGTCCCTGGAGGCTCCGTTCCGATTGGTAAGGGTGCACGTCGACGATGCCTCGAAGCGATGCCAAACGTTCGTTTCGCTTCGGGTTGTACTTCATCGTGCAGGACCCAAGCGGATAAAAGTGGGTATCGACCGACATATTGAGCGTCGAAAGGTTCGCGTAGTGCCGCACAATTTCCGGCTCGGCGACCTGAGGAAGACCGAGTGTTTTTTTGGCAAGGAACCGTTCTGGTATCAATTCCTCGACCGGTCGCTCCGGCACGTCGATCTGGGGCAGTGCGACCGCCTTCCGGCCATTCTGCGATAATTCGAAAATCAGTTGTGTCGCGTGTTTATTCCGCATGTGTCACTCCGCACGGCGCCTGCACCGAAACAAAATCAACCAAACGCTCTATTTCGGGTCGGGTCCTCTTCTCGGTCACGGCGACCAGCAAACAGTCCGAAAGATCCGGATACCACCGCCCCAGAGGTACCCCGGCAAAAATGCCCGCCTCCTCCGCATCCGCACAGAGTTGCTCCACTGCGTTTTCACGATCGCGGAGGACAAATTCCTTGAAGACCGGCCGATCGAATGCGATTTCCAATCGTTCCAAATCCCCGAGCCGCTGCCGCGCGTACGCCGTTTTCTGCAAACACAATTCCGCCACCTCGCGCATGCCCTGCGGGCCCATCGCCGCAAGATAGACGCTCGCCCTTAGGGCAAAGAGTCCCTGGTTGGTACAGATATTGCTCGTCGCTTTGTCGCGTCGAATGTGTTGTTCGCGCGTTTGCAGTGTGAGTACCCAGCACTGATTCCCACGCCGATCCCGGGTCTCTCCCGCAATCCGGCCCGGCAATCGGCGGACAAACTTTTCCCGGCAAGCCATCAGTCCCAGGTAAGGTCCGCCATACTGCATCGGCGTGCCCAGCGACTGCCCCTCGCCCACAACCACGTCGGCACCGTAGTCGCCCGGGCGTTCAAGCAGTCCCAGGCTCACCGGATCGATGATCGTGACCAACAGAGAGCCCGCCGCATGCACTTTATCTACAATCTCGTGAACCTCTTCGAGACAACCGAAGAAATTCGGGTGCTGCAGGAGCAAACAGGCCGTATCGTCGGTGAGCTCAGCCTCCAATGCATTGAGATCCAGGGTGCCCGCAGGGCAGGGGAGCGTGACGACTTCTGTCTCCAACAAGGCAAAATAGGTGTCGATCACTTGCCGATATTCGGGATGGACGCTTTCGGCAACCAGCACGCGACCGCGTCGCCGCGTCACATCCAAACTCATCAGCACACCTTCCACCGCAGCCGAGCCGCCGTCGTAGAGGCTCTGGTTTGAGACATCCATGCCTGTCAGTTCGCAAATCATGGTTTGATACTCGAACATCGCCTGCAAATTTCCCTGACTGACCTCAGGCTGGTAGGGCGTGTACGAAGTGTAGAATTCGCCGCGCGACGCAACGTAATCGACGACGGCGGGGATAAAATGGTCGTAGCTACCACCCCCGAGAAAACAAAGTGTGTCCGCGGGCGATCGATTCTTCTCACTCAGGGCGGCAAGGTGCGAGGTTAACTCCATCTCACCCATCGCCGCAGGCAGCTTCAACGGTCGTTGCAACCGTAAAGATTCCGGGATCGAATCAAACAGGGCATCGATCGAATCGCAGCCGATCGCCTCGAGCATTGCTTGTTGATCTTGCGGGGTATTGTAGATATACGCCATCCTCTTAACTCTCCTCATCCGCACAGAGCTTACTGTACGCCGTGTGGTCCATCAGATTTTCTAAAGCGGATGCGTCACCTAATCGAATCTTCGCAATCCAACCGCGTCCGTAAGGGTCTTCGCCCAGCCATTGCAGTGCCTCGGGCAATTCCTCATTGACTTGTACCACCTCCCCCGTCACGGGGCTGTAAATATCGCTCACCGCCTTGACCGATTCCACCTCACCGAGTGAATCACCCGCCGCCACCTGTTTTCCGATCTCCGGCAGTTCCAAAAAAACAAGATCCGTGAGCGCTTCGACCGCAAAGGCCGAAATGCCGACGGTCGCCATGCCGCCATCCTCGTTCTTCGCTGAATCGACATGGACCCATTCGTGTGTTTTTGCGTATTTCAGTTCTTCCGGTTTCACCTCAGTTTCCTTCCCTGCGATTAGTTGGTTTTCACGGTGTGTTGGTTTTCATGATGAGCGTTGCCGATCACCATATCACGCCTCGGCGAACTCTCGGCCCAGCTCCCCGCGACTGCGCCGGGGAAGCTAGAGCGTCATGTATCTTCTCTCCGGTAAAAGGGCAATTCTACCACCTCAGCGCGTTCCTCTCGCCCCCGCATATCGATTGAAACCTCGGTGCCCACGTCGGAAAATTCACGATCGACGTAGGCCATCGCAATCGGCAAACCGAGCGTCGGTGAGTGCGTGCCACTCGTTACGGACCCTATGCGCCGTCCGGAAACGAGCACCGGGTAGCCCTCCCTCGGGGCCCGTCGCCCCGATGACACGAGTCCCACGCGGCACTGATAGTCTTGCTGCTCGGCAACTTGCACCATTGCATCGCGGCCCACAAACGAGTTTCCTTCCAACTGCACGGCAAATCCAAGACCGGCCTGGAGCGGTGAAATATCTTCATCGAGTTCGTGCCCGTAGAGCGGCATCGCCGCCTCTAATCGCAATGTATCTCGAGCGGCCAAGCCGACACACGTCCCACCGAGTTGCCCGGCAACTTGGAAGAGACGCTTCCACAATGTCTCGGCATGAGCTGCCGGCACCACCAATTCCCAACCGTCTTCTCCCGTATATCCTGTCCTGCTGACGATTCCCTCTTTCGCATCAATCTCCGTGCACTGCGCCGTGTAGTAGCCCATGCCGGCGAGATCCCCGTCGCACACCTCTGCGAGAACCTTCCCGGCCTGCGGACCCTGAACCGCTAACATCGCCTGCTGAAGCGTTCGATCTTCAAACTCGGGCGAGCCCTCCTTATCCGCGTATTCGCTCCGGTTGCTCTCAATCCAGGCGGTCACTTTTTGAAGGTTCCCAGCATTGACGACCATCAGGAAAAAAGATCCCTCGCGATCTTCCAACCGCGAAACCAATACATCGTCGATCGTGCCACCCTGAGCATTGGTCAGCAACGCATAGCGCACCCGGCCCACGCCGAGTTGCGATACCGGCCGCGTGAGCAGATGATCCAAAAAGGGGCCCGCGGCATCGCCTCGAAAGACCAACCGTCCCATATGGGAGATATCGAATAGCCCGACCGCTCGCCGCGTCGCATGATGCTCATCGACGATCGAGCCATACTGGATGGGCATCGACCAACCGCCAAACTCAGCCATTTTGGCCCCGTGCGCCGTGTGCCAGCCGTGCAGGGGGGTTTCCGCAAGTGTCAGATTCATCCGTGTCCACACAATAAAAGGGAAAGCACCGGTATTTTAGCGCCCTTGCCGCACCTCGCCAGGGGGCGCTGTGCAGGGGACCCGATTCAGTCGCGGCCTCCATCACGCCGTCGTCGCGATTTTTTTTTGCCCCGCCGCGCCTCGGGCCGCTGCGTCTGACCCGCTTTTTTCCGCGATCTTTTCCGGCCAGTTCCTCGCGCTGGCCCCTTCTTGGGCGGCTGACGCGTACCCTGCTTCCCGCGACGCGGTCGTTCGATGAAGCGAAAATCGAGTTCGCGACGGTCAATATCAACGTGAGCCACGGCCACCCGCACTGTGTCTCCCAGACGAAACGTATTGTCGCGCCGGCGACCGGCAAGCGTGTGCGCCCGAGCATCGAGCTGGTAATGGTCATCGGCAAGCGACGCAATATGAATCAATCCCTCGGCCGGAAGCTCGATCGGGGGCAGGGGGGGGTGCACCCGCGATTCGAAGCACCCCATCACG
>JAQWPY010000098.1 GCA_029245145.1 Pirellulales bacterium
GTGGTGATTCGATTACCCGCAGAAGAAAACATATTGCCGACATAAAGATCCATCCAGCCATCGCGGTTGTGATCGCCCCAAGAGACCGACATCCCGTTGGCTTGATCCGAGGCACCCACCTCCTCTGCGACGTCGGTGAACCGACCCTTCGATCGGTTTTCCGGAGAGGCAGCCTCAACGATATCGTTTCGAAAAAGGCTATTGGGTGCATAATCGTTTGCCACATACAAATCCAAATCGCCGTCGTTGTCGTAATCTTCCCAAGATGCTGCCAACGTCAGCCGATGATTCGCTGCTCCCAGACCCATTTCCTCAGTGACGTCGGCAAACTGCCAATTCCCCCGGTTGTGAAGCAGGCTATTGGGCCCACCCTCGGTCGCATCATGATACAGCGATCCACGATAACTTATCCCCGCAATGGCCGACTCCCGATCGGTAATCGAACCGTCGGGGCCATACACACACACATACAAATCGAGGCGACCATCGCTATCGAAGTCAGCAATCGAAAGAGACCGGGTATCGTCCGCCGTCGGCAGAAAGGCCTTCTTTTCAAACCGGCCTCCCTCATTGGAACTCAAAATAATGCCGCCGGTGATCACCACGGCAATGTCCTGATCCCCGTCATTGTCGAAGTCCGCAAAAATCGCCGCAGGGGAATTGTGAATCCAGTCGACGCCCCACTCACCTGCCACGTTCTTCACGGAGCCGTCCGGTTGCTGGAGGAGCAGTAAATTAGGAATCCCCGTCTCCTGGCAAATATAGAGATCTTCCAAACCGTCGTTGTTGATGTCGGCCACGGCCAGCCCGGGGGTACCGAGCAAAACGCAGTAACGCCAATCTTGCGTACGATCGAGTTGTTCGGGGTAACCCGTTAAAATTTGCTTGAGAACGTTTCCCTGTGACCCCAAGACACTTTGCGTGCAGTCAGCGAGCAGAGGTGCCCCCCGATCGCGGGCTTCGACCTGCTGGAAATTGGCCATCGCAAGCGAACTCAGCTGCGGATGTTCAGGATCCGAGGAGAGCAACCAACCGGCGGTCCACGTGGCATGCTGCTCGATCCGGCCTCTGCTGGTCCGTGCGTTCAGCGCTATTTTTTGCTTCGTCGTCGCCCGTGGCCCATCAAGTACCACACGCACAACTTTCACCTCAATTCGCAAATCGTCCGAATGTTCAAAGAGCTTGCCCAGCCGCTTGAGCGATTCGACAAACTGCACCCGGTCAACCGTCCCGGCAGGTCGATCACTCACTGATTTGCCAGGCGCTTGTACCGCAAATCTCTCATCTGAGAAAATCGTATCGAGGGAAGCGGGCATCACTTCCGCTCCCTCAAAATCCACGCTGATCAGCTGATCGGCTTTCTCTGCGACTTGCTCGGATGGCACTTGGATCAGCTTGAGAAGTGCCTCCAGTTGGTGTTTCGCCGTGTCGGAAAAAACTTCAGTCTGCCAGCCATCGCGCGACGGATCATCCGGGTTTTCACCTTCCACAGCAGGCGCAACAGCAACGTTCTCCGCCTCCTGAGGCTGCCGTGGAGAAAGCGTCCCCGCAGCGGAGTCTCCCGGAGGTTGCAATCGATTATCACGAACCGTCCAGAGGATCAGGAGCACGATCGAGAAAAGGCAAAGTAGGATCAGGGGGACGCGAATCCGCCCCCGTCTCCGCAGCCCGAAGAATTGTCGTCGTTTGAATCGATCCAGCACGATCATCTCCCGGAACGTTGATCAGGGGTGCATGGCGGCAAGACAAGGAAGAAAGCAAAATTTGGCAGAGGGTCTACTGTCATTTTAGTGCATCCCGAGATTACCAACAATCAACTCGTAGCTCAGTCAAACGGATTCGCGGAGATGTGCTCCACCCACAGGGGTGCACCGGCTTTCGACCCGATGGATCAAGGAGAGACTGCCCCTTCTTTCTCGGGAAGAACATAGGGAGTCTTCTCTTGGTAACGCTGCAAACGCTGACCAAATTCGCTCTGCGCTTGCTCGGGAGCCAAGGCAATCGCTTGCTGCTGATATTTCACGGCATCAGCGTAGCGTCCGGTAGCGGCATACGCGGCCGCCAAGGTATCGAGCACACCGGGATTCTGGTGCTGTGTCGCTTCCGCTGCCCGTGAGGCCAATTCTACGGCCCGCTTCCCATCGCGGGCCTCGGCCTCCGGATTGGTTGCCAAAAGCCACGCCAGATTATTGAGACATTCGATCCGCTCCGGCGCCATTTCGTACGCGCGCTGCCGCTGCTGCAATGACTGCGCAAGATCGCCAATGCGCAAATAGAGGTCGCCCAGTTGAATGCAAAGCAGAACGTCGTCTGGATATCTTTCGGAAAGAATAGAAAGTTCTTCGGCCGCTTCTGCGAGTCGTCCTTGATCCTTGAGGATCGCTATCCGGCGATTCCTGGCTCTCCTCAAGTTCGGTTCAATCTGCAGCGCAATTTCATATTGCTCAAGCGCTTGATCGATCAGCTGCATGGCAGCGAGTGCTTTCGCCAAATTTTCAACTGCCCCGACATAATTCGGGTCGATCTGCACGGCCTTTCGATGGGCGACGGCAGCCTCGGGCCATCGCCCCTGCTGCGCCAGAGCACTTCCCAGATTGTTTTGCGCAGCCACATGATCTGGATTTTGTGCAATCGCTAGGCGAAACTGCTCGACCGCTTCCTCGAGTTGTCCCTTGCGGGCGAGGGCTGCACCGAGACTATTGTGGGCGTTGGGATAATTCGACTTGATTGCGAGTCCCTTTTTGATCGCACGAATTGCTCCGTCGAGATCTCCCGTTTCGAGCAGAGCACTGCCTAGGCTGACGTGCGTCTCGGGATTTTGCGGGGCAAGCAGGCACACCTGCGTGAGGATGGGAAGCGCCTCCTCTGCCTTGCCGTGCTTGGTGAGCACCTTTCCAATGTTCAACAGGGCGGTTTCATTCCTCGGTGCCATCTCAACGACCTTACGAAAATTATCGATCGCTGCGTCGATTTGCCCTTGATTCTCGAGCACTACGCCCTGGTTATAAAACCACGGCATATCCTTTTCACTCGTAGCCTCCCGCCTTGCATCGGTAATTCTTTCGAACAACTGCTGATTTGCCTTACCCGTACTTCCCAGCAAACCAGACTGTTCTATGGCCCGCCAAATCTCCCAAGCAATCAACTCATGCCCTTCGATCGTCGGGTGCACATAGTCTTCAATCAATCGATAGCCCACCAGACCGTGTTCGCTACGCTCTTTGAATATTTTATCGACGTCGACAAACAGGGTCCCCTTCGCCTTGGCAACCTCGCGGATCGCTTGATTGATTCCTGAAATCCGACGCACCGGCGATGCATCCCGATCGCACGCCTGGCGGAAAGCCTCCTGGGCTTTTTCCCAGTCGCCCAATTTTTCGCAGCAGCGTCCCACCTCGTAAAGCGTCTCTGCATGCCCCGGTTCTAAACGGGCTGCCTCTTCAAAGCTCGCGAGTGCCTCTGCGTATTTCTCCTGTTTGAAAAATTTGCGGCCCCTCGCTTGCGCCTCGACCCACTGCCGATGATTGTTACCACTGCCGGTCGAAGCCTCCGGTCTCCAGCCTTGAAGATTGGCGGGAATGGTGGCTAAGAGGACCCGGATGCCTGCCGCCTGGGCACGATCCACCAGGCGAGTCAAACCTTCCCGATACGTGTCGACTACCTCGGCTTTCTCTTCGGGCGTATAGACCTGCGTTTGATCGCGCCGAACTTGCCGACCCACTCCCAATCCCGTAGGCTTTGCATCCTGAAAGCGACCTGCCACCGATCGTGTGAGGGCATAAAGCCTTGACTGTGCCAGGGCGTATTCGAGCCCTTCTCGGGCCACACCTCGATTTTTCAGCGATTCGTAAAATTCCGGCTCGATAAACTCATTGTGTCCACTGTAGATAATCAGCAGATTTGGATCGTAATCGGTCAATTCATCTGCAACGATATTCAGCCGGTGCATCCCATACGAAATCCCGCTTGAATTGATTCCCTCGATCTCCAAACCCGGATGACTTTCGGCAAGCAGTTCGGAAAGAATCGCCGTGAAGGCGACCTCTGCGCCGCGAGGATAACCGTAGGAACTCGAGCCACCAAGCGTGAAAAAACGAAAACCGTTGTTCGGTTTTTGCACGGTAAACATTTGATCGTTGAATGTCCGATGGGAGGAATCTTGCCTGGTTCGATACTGATCACCATCCACCTCAAAGACTTTGACGAGTTTGGAAAAACCCCGAAAGGGATCCTCCTTTTCGAGCATCGTCTCGGCACCGAACAACCAAAGCACCCCTTCGGTCACCCCAAAGAACAACCCGCCGACCAGCAGTGCGAAAAAGAGTTTCTTCCAGACAGGCAGTTTTACGGCCGGTGTACCCTCTGGAAAATCGTTGGTTCGGTTTGGCATCAGCTCTATTGCGTCTGGGACCGCTCATGAAGAGTGGCGGTGGTGAAACCATTGACAAAACAAATTTCCGCCAATGCTAAAAACCCTCACCTAATGGTTCGTCTTGCATCTTTTGAACAACCTCATCGGTAATCAAAATCGATGAGTCAACGGTCAGAAAAACCTCCGGGGATGCGATGAGCACAAGCGTTGCCCCCTTCTCCGCCGCAATTTCATCGGCGATCGGTTTGATGGTACGGCGAAATTGATCGCGAAGTTGCCGTTCCATTTTTGTTAACGTTCTTTGTACCCTGGAAATCTCGCCCTGCATCTTCACCGCGGCATCGCGCTTTATCGCTGCGAGCAATTGGTTCTGCTCTTCTGAAGGGTTCTCGCCGAATTCCGCCTCCTTGGCGGCAATCTCTTCTTGCACCTGTTGCTGTGCGGCTTTCAGTTGATCTTCGAGGCGTCGTTTTTCCTTTTGCATCGTCTGCAAATCGGCCAAATCTCGGCCGAGATCGACGTACACCTTGTGTGATTCGACCACCAGGATTTTATTTTCCGCACCCTTTTTCTTGCCGAAGGTCCCATAAAGAAAGAGTGCAATTGCAACGATCGAAACGATCACCAACAAAATCTCAAATCCGCTGCGGCCATGTCGCATGGTATACCATCCATTTATTCTCTGAACGCCCGAAGTCGTTTCCGTAACCCCACGGAATCGCACTCTGAGCCTTACGATCCAAGAACCTACCGTGACCCAATCCTACAACAAAAGTGTAGCGTCAGAAATCGTCCTGCCACTCGTTTCCGTTGCGATCCGAAGCCGCAAGACGCATCTGCAACCCGCCAGGGGCCGCACAATCGGCATATCCCGAACGGGCGGGCACCGACCGAAGGTGCACTCCCCCAATCGCCTCCTCCCGCAGATAGACTTCCCGATTCGACCGACGTCTTAACAATTGCTGCTGCAACTCCGCTTCCAGGTTCCCCTCCGCATCGCGAAGCACCGATGCACGGGAACCGCCTTGGTCACTTTCGGGAAGAGATTCCCAGTGCGTGATCGCCCGACTGCTTGCCTCTTCACGCTTTTGGGGAGACGTAAGAAAATCAAACGACCACTGCTCGTATCCCGGCAGGGACGTAAGCGAGCGATTGGCGATATAGCGCACCGCATCGTAGGGGTCCTTCAAGAGCACCGCCAACTGGGGAGCTATCCACTCGGTGCCCGAGATCTCTTGCGCCTCGGGCCATCCCATATGCCAGGCGGCGATCGCTCGCTGACCTGCATCGCCGGTGAGCAGATTGAGAATTGCCGACGAGACCAACTTCTGTTCTTCACTTAGCTCCGGCACATCGGTGCCGTACCAAGAGTTCAGGTGTTCCGCGGTCCAGCCCAGCGTTTTGTCGAGATGACATAAATTACATGCGTTCATCCGGCCGGTCGCCAAATCGACTTCGGTGTCAGGGTTCGAAATCTGATGGCTGCGAATCGCCTTGAGCAGACCATACGACGTATGAGGCATGTGGCAGTTGTAACAGAGGCTTCCCGAGGAGGAGGCAGGATGATGCGTGTGGGCCGTGAGCGCATCCTGCTGACGAAACTCTTCGTGACATTGCAAACAGGCATCGTTTCCCAGCCCGGCAAGACTCAGTTGGTCGTTGGCCCAAAGAGATGCAGGCCTTGTGTCGGCCTCTTCCTGATGCATCGAGTGGCACGAGAGACAGGTCATTTCTCCTCGCTGATAACAGGGCGTATCGATGAGTCCATTGAATTCGCGCCCCGAAACCCGGACCATCCCATCGCTCCAGAATTGGGAATCGGTTTTATGCAAACCTTCGCGATCGCGGGTTTTCCAAAGATCGTCACCCGGCCTGTACTGATCGCCTCCACTGACAAACGACGCAAGGTCATCGGCAAAAGTACTATGACACTGACCACAAACCTCGGCATTTCGCTCATGTGATAGAGAGGCTGGATTGATAATATCGTCCTCCGGCAACTCTTCATTTGAAACGCAGGTGCCGTTGTGCAGGCAGGCATGATTTTCGCCAGGACCGTGACAGGCTTCGCAAGCAATGCCGAACTCGGCCGCTTTCGTTTGCATGCCCGCGGTTGAAATCGCCGGATCGCCATGTGTCGTATGACATGCGATGCAGGTGTTGTTCCAACGACCTTTGTGGAGTGCATCGGCAGGTGCGCCAGGCGGTTTGAGAAAAATGGCCCGCCGGGGAAACCAGCGATCAGCATCACG
>JAQWPY010000139.1 GCA_029245145.1 Pirellulales bacterium
CCCGTGGCACAACTTCCGCTGGCACAACAATCGAGGCCACACGGGTTGCAGCATGGGTTACAAGAGACGACCGGGGTGTAGCGGGTTTCGCACACCATCCGATAGGTCGTGTAAGGCACTCGCCTCGCCTGACGCTGATACGTCGTGCAGGGCTTCATGCAGGTGGTGGTGCAACCGGTACACGGATCGCAAGTGGTCACCGGACGATAGGTGGTGACCGGCACGTTGCAGTACTCGGTGCGGTAACAGGTCTGCGGCACGTAGCGGCAACACTGTTGCGGCTTGTAGCACGTGGTCGCACAAGGGCTGCAGGCCGAACCGTAACCGGCCGTCATCGCGACCGGAGCGCCCATCGCGACCGGAGCGCCCATCGCCGCCGGTTCGTTACGAGACCAGAAGCGATTCCACCGCCGCATCAATCGATCGTATCGACGTGCCGATGCATTTGAAAAAAGCGGCTGGTAAGCCGGCCGATAAGCGGAAACCGCTACCGGAGCACAGGCACCCGTTGCACACGCACCGGTGGCACACGGTGCCGCGACGGGAGCCGCCGCACCGTAATACGCCGTCACCGGTTGATTGCAGGTCAGACAATCGGCTGCGAACACCGACGCGGAGCAGGCCATAAGGCACAACAGCACGATCGATGCAACGACCATTTGTTTCTTTTGTTCTTTCATTGTTTTTCTTCCACTCCCAATACCAGCGAATCCACAAAGTAGCCAAATGTCCCGCCAGCGCCCTGTGCGCAAGAGGACCAAAAAACCCTACTTTCATTTAGAACTGGCGCCGAGGCGCAAGTCAATAAGCAAGCTTAAGCAAATAAAAAGATAGTAGAAGATTACGATTATTCCGAAGATTCTGCTTAGCCTTAAATCGCCGGCTGTAACGATTCCGAGGGATCGAATTGCCACTTGAGTGCGTGTGCTTTGTTTTCCGCGTGGGAGTAACTGCGCCACCGGACACCCGAACCGCAAGCAGTGCCGTCAGCCGCAAAATTGAGCGTGATCTCTAACGGGAGCGCAAACGCATCGTCTCGTAGTGATCGTAGAGATCGATGAAAACCTCACGAAGGTTCCCCTCATGACGGCGAAAAATGCGCGCTACCATTTGCGATGAAATCCGTGAGTTGCCAACTGGGAGGAGCATTTCCACCAGCGCATGTGCCAAATCGATGTGAGTGAGCGTGCGGTACAGGTGAGGCAAACCGACATCCTGATGGGCCGTGACCAGCAAACCCCAACGGTGGTTGCGGCAGGTGCGCTTCAGCCGCCAGCGGGAAAACGGCGCAAGTTGTTCGTAACCATCCACCACGACTATCGTGTTCCGACCACGCTCGAACGACTGCCAGACCTTCTGTCGCCAGCCGTGCGGCATCCGCCGCTGCGCGTTGTGCAACTCGAACTGAACCCAACATAGACCAACCTGCGCAGCACGTCGGGAAAGCAGATGAAGCAACGTTGATTTTCCCGATCCGTGCGGGCCGACGATTTGTCCCCAGAGCCGGGTATCCCACAGTCGCTCGATCAATTGCTTCTCTTTCGGACCCGGAGCGAACTGGAACGGAAGGGCACCCGGGCGGGTATGACGCGTCGAGAAGGGATTTCCGACTTCTGCACTTCGCGTCGGGTCATCGGAAGCGGACTCAGGCATGCGTATCCCCCACGCGAGGCGAACGGACACAAGGGAATCGCTCCGTCGCGCGCGCGTTACTGCTGCGGTGCATGATCGCCCGCTTCATCCTCGACATCCGGCGACGGTTCTTGCGCGACGGCCACACCTGCAGGCACCCGCCCCAACTGGAAGGATCGCTCACCAGAAAATTCCCTTCCTCGAGTCAAAAAAACGCGAATCCGTACACACCAATGAATCTTGACGATCACTCCATCATAACTCAGCGGACTAGCGGGTAATTTGGTCGTGAACGGCTGCGATTGCCGCATGTCGACAAACTCGCCGTTATCGTTGGCGACCCGCTCAAAAAAGTGTACTGCAAGATCTTCCTCTCCCTTCCCTTCGGTGTACCAAAGCGCCGAAATTTCGACTACGCGAATCGCCTCGGGTTCATCAATTTCCACAAAGAACTCGCCCGCAAGCGTGTCGCCCGGTTCGTAGCAATCGGAATCGCCAATCAAGCGTATGCGGATCGAAGAATCAGTCATTCGGGGCGCTCCTGTCGCGCGCCGGCACGACGATCAGAGGGAAATCGCGCCGGTAATCTGTCCGCTTCGCGACCTTCGCTTGCACGGAAAGTCGCCACGAGATGCGATTGTGTCTGCTTAAAAAGGAATGCATCGCCCCGTCCGGAATTCGCAGCGAGCGTCGTTGCTCAAACGGTTGACCGGCATCGATGGAAATCTCCGCACCGTTGAAGACCTCCTGTCGCCAGACCACCTGCGAAGCGGTGATCGAATTGGTGCCCTGCTGAAAGACTGCCTCCTCCTCGCACTCGAGGTGAATCTCCAGATTCTCGAGCAGCATCGTGCCGGTCTGCGCGATCAGCAGGTTGTATTCGCGCCCGGGCTTCACCGGATGTCCGCTGATTTCGATGCGGGTCGGGCCAATCCCACTCATCTTCCAGAAAAGTCGCAACAGATGCACCACCAACCAGATGCCGGCCCCGATGAAGGGAAGCAGCGAGATCAGTAGCACCCAGTCGCCCTGACCATCCATCAGTTTACCGATCGCCAGAAAAACGAACAGAACGACCAACGCATTCCAGCACAGTGCACCGACGCCGATGGAAAAGAGCTGCCACCCGAGCCGGGCCGCAATCGGCAGCCGGAACGCGAGGGTCGTGCCGGGACTGCCGGTCACATCCTCAACGCGGGGAATCGCCGGGAATTTTTTTGCGCCGGGATCATCTTCAAACAGTTCGCGACTCGCCGAACTCTGTGCCATCGCCGCACGTCGCTCACGCGAGGCGGTAAACTGCCAGAGCGTGTAGCCCAAACCACCGACACCGATCGCCAGAAAGGCAACCGGCACGAGCAGCAACCAGTAGGCAAGCGGGTTGCCGCTGAAGAGCACGGCGGTCCCCGGGTCAAGCGGGTCGTACCAGCAGGGATATTTCTGGCCAAGTTGATAACTGTCTTTAATCAATTCAGCCTTCTTCCGACTCGGATACCGGCTGTCGAGCAGATCATAGGTGCGGCCGATAAAGGTGCCTCCCTTCGCGCGATAACGATACGTAATGGTGGGCTGCCAGTACGATGTGTCCTGCTCCACAATTTTTTTCATCCCGGGATGCCGGATCACCTGGCACTCGGTTCTCACAAAGTGGCGATTGACTCGCCACTGCGGCACCACAAACCAAAGGATGATCAGGCTCATCGCGATCGCGCCGATGAGCAGGCAGGCAGAAAAAAGGATCAACTCGCCGAAGCTGGCCATGCTTCGCGACCCCGTAAGCCGGGTTCCCCGCTTCTTGCGGTGAAAGCGGAGGAGAGATCGCTTGCGGCGGAAGAAAAAAGGAGAGCGCACAGGCAAAACCTTGCAGCAGTTCCGGAGGGACGACGGGCATTATACCGGTCCAGCCGCGCCAGAGTATTGCCCCCAACCTCCACCATGCGTACCGCGTCCCGCTTGAGCAATCCCGCGACGACTGCTCTAATCGGCCCGGACCTCCCCGGAGCAACTCCGCGAGGTGCCTGACGCTACGTTTTCACCACTCGGGAGCGATCGCATGCAATCTCTGGGCACACGCGTCGGGTGGACGGTTGCGATCCTGCTGCTCACCGGTGCCGCCGTCGAGGCAGGCGACTGGCCCCAGATTCTCGGTCCTTCACGTAATGGCATCGCCGAGGGCGAGACGCTCGGAACCGATTGGCCACCGGAGGGACCGCCGCTGCTCTGGACCCGTAAAGTCGGTCGCGGCTACGCAGGCGCTGCGATCCGTGGCGATTTGGCGGTCCTCTTTTACCGCAGTTCGGAGGGGGGCCGCGATGAGGAAGTAATCGAAGCAGTCCGCCCGCAGAGCGGCGAGAGTGTCTGGAAGGTGGGGCTGGACGCCCATTTCACCCCGTCCATTTTCCCGGCAGAAGATGGCCCGCTTTGCGTGCCGCTGCTGACTGAAAATCGCGCGTTCGTCTTCGGTGGCGGCGGCGATCTGGCCGCAATCGACACGATGCGGGGAAAGATACTCTGGAAGCGCGATCTGTACCGCGAGTATCGCACGCGCGGGGGAAGCATCGATTTCGGTTACTTCGGCGCCGGTACCAGCCCGATACTCGAAGGCAACCGTCTACTAGTGAACGTGGGCGGGCGGCCCGCTGCGGGTATTGTGGCACTCGATCCGGACACCGGTAAAAATCTTTGGACCTCGACCGAGGAAGGCGCCAGTTACAGTTCTCCGATCGCCTGCACGGTAGCAGGTGAGCGACACGTGATCTTTATCACCCGCTATCACACCGTCTCGCTCGACCCGGAAGATGGCCGCGTGCGGTTTCGCTTCCCGTTCGGTCGCCGCGGTCCGACCGTCAATGCAGCCTCCCCTCTGGTGTCCGGCAATCTGCTGTTCACCACCGCCAGCTACGGAGTCGGAAGTCGTCTGACGCGACTCACCGCAGCGGGTGCCGAAGAAGTCTGGGCCAGCGATCGCGGATTTGCCAGTCAATACAACACGCCCGTGCTCTATCAAGGGTACCTCTACGGAACCGATGGCCGTGCGGACGTAGGTACCGCCTCGCTCCGCTGCGTGGAACTGGCGAGTGGTAAAACCATCTGGGAGGAACCGAACTTCGGAGTCGCCTCGGTGACTTTGGTCGGCGATGGCCTGCTGATCCTGCGCGCCGATGGCAAGCTGATCCGCGCGGCCGCCTCATCGTCCGGTTTTCGCCCTGAAGAATCTTTTCGCGTCAGCCGGGGAACATTTCGCGCGCTTCCGGCCCTTGCCGACGGCCGACTTCTGATCCGCGACGGGGAGCAGTTTTACTGCTTCGGGATCGGTCCGCAGCACCGGCACTAAACGCACATAATGCTACGCCGTTAACGAGCCGCAGGCTTCAACCGGTAAGCGGTGCATCGATTGGAATACGTGCCCAAGAACGTGTCGACCGTCCTTTAGATCGTATCGACCGTCGCCGGAATTCTGCGGTAAAATCCGATCGTCTCGAGTGCCGAGTAAACCTCTTCGAGAGTTTTTTCACCGAAGTTCGAAATTTCGAGAAGATCTTCCGGCGTACAATTCAACAAGTCACTGACCGAAAAAATTCCTCGCTCTTCAAGACAATTTGTGGTGCGAACCGAAAGACCGATCTCCGCCGTGCTCATTTCCAATCGATCGTTGAGATTCTCTGCGCGATTGCCACCAGCCGGAAGCGGGATACGTGTCATGATGGGTTCCCTCCCAAAAAAGATTCCTATGAGAAAATAAATCCGCTCCTTGTGCGGAAGGACCCGTTATAACACACTCGCTTTGCGTTGCGATGCAGCCGTCGGGAGAAATCAATTTTTTTCTCCCACGCGTGTATGCACATATAAAAAAACTTTTTTCTGTTGATCGCCCCCGAGTGCTAGCATGCCCATCGTTACCGATACCAACCTGACCGCCGCACAACGGTCCGCCGTCGAACATATCGACGGGCCGCTATTGATTCTCGCAGGCCCCGGTAGCGGAAAAACCCGCGTAGTGACGCATCGCATCGCGCATCTCGTGGCCCATGGGGTTTCGCCGCGTCAGATTGTGGCGCTCACCTTCACAAACAAGGCAGCCGATGAAATGCGGGAGCGGGCTTCGGCGCTGCTGCCTTCGATTTCGGGAATGCAGCTGAGTACCTTTCACCGGTTTTGCGTACGCTTGCTCCGCGAATATGCACCGCTTCTCGGTCTCTCCGAGGGTTTCAGTATCTATGACACCGACGACAGTCTGCGGATGCTCCGGCACGTATTGGAGCGACAGCAGATATCGCACCACACCTTCAGCCCCCGGCAGATCGCCGCCGAAATCTCCCGAGCGAAAAACGAGTTGGTGCGGGCCGATGCGTACCGCTCCGCATACGGCATGCCGCTGGCCAACGCCGT
>JAQWPY010000164.1 GCA_029245145.1 Pirellulales bacterium
GGCTCGCAAGGCGTGCCAGCTCACCGGTTGGAACGATTTCAGCACGCTCGATACCCTGGCAACCGCCTATGCGGCACAGGGCGACTGGAGCGAAGCGGTGAAGTGGCAACAGAAAGCAATCGAATTTGCCCCTCCCCCGCAGCAAACCGACCTCAAGCGAAGACTCGAAGCGTTTGAGAAGAAAAATAAAGGCCCGGCAGGCAAAGAGGAGTAATGAGACAGAATAAATGAAGCCGATGCGTGACAAAGCAGATACGCCGCTCTTTTCTTGAATTGGCCCTTTTATTGAATTACACTTCGGTTGATCTTGCCTCGCATGGGAGGCGATATTGAACTGATTAGGTTTTTTTATGACACAGCAATCCGGCAGCATCGCACTGGGGCCTGCCCTTCTGGGCCGTGAATTTGTCAATCCGTTCTTTGATTATCTTCTCATCGGTGGCGGCCTCAGTTTATTTGTCGCCGGATTTATTTTTATCAATCCTCTCGGCACCAATTTTATCACCGAAGCAACTCTTGCCTATTTCATTCTTGCCAGTAACAGTGCGCACTTTGCGGCATCCACGGTGCGTCTGTATACCAAGCCAGGCACCTACCAATCTTTGCCCTATGTAACCATGGGGCTCCCCGTGATCATGCTGGCGATTTTGGTCGGCTGTATGTTTCAGGCAGATCGGCTCGCGCCACAACTGACCTCTCTCTATTTGACCTGGTCTCCCTTCCATTATGCGGCCCAGGCCTACGGACTCACGGTCATGTATTGCTACCGTTCCGGGTGTACGCTCAGCGACAACAATAAAAAACTTATCTGGCGGGTTGCGATGATTCCATTCCTTTACAATTTTATCGCGATGCCAAATGTTGGACTGCATTGGTTGGACTTTGGTGGATGGCTGGGAAATCCGGCGACGCAGCAGACATTTTGGTTTTATTTTAAATATGCGATGGCCTTCCTCGCCTTTGGGGGCATCGCCTACCTTTGGATACGAATTGCAAAGACGGAAAAGCAGGTGATGCCGGCGATCTGCGGCTTGACGCTGCTGACCAATGGCCTCTGGTGGTTTCTCTTTCCACCGCTCCAGGCGTTTGTGTGGGCCACGATTTTTCACGGCATTCAGTATCTTGCCATCGTGATTATTTTTCATGTCCGTGATCAATTAGCCCGACCAGAGAATCATCACAGCCGCACCTACCACATCTGCTGGTTTTATGGTGCCTGTATCCTTTTGGGCTATGGCCTTTTTCATTGCTTTCCCCGTGCATTTATTTTTTTGGGTTTTGGCCCCGTCGAAAGCGTGCTCCTGGTGGTCGCAGTCATTCAAATCCACCACTTTATTGTCGATGCATTTATCTGGCGTTTAAAAAAGTCGGACTCCAATCGAAAAATTGTCGAGTCGGCTTCACCGGCACTCACCTCTTAATCGTGTCAATTTCATTTTTTCCCACAGCTGATTGAAAACAGAAACCATCCTTACCAAGTAACGCATAACCATGAACGCCGAGTTGAAGGAACACTGGAGTCTTCGAGTCATCTTTGCCTTGACGACTACGTTTTTTTTTCTTGCGATGGTTCTCGGTCTCATTCAGTCTCTGCGCAGTTCTCATCGACTGCCACCCATCAATTCGCACTACACGCCCGAAATCAACGCCCTGATTGAAAACGAGAATTACGAGAATGCGATTCCTCATTTGGAACGGGCCATTTCCATCGATCTGGAAAATACTGCCAAGAACAAAACGCTGCTGGCCAAGATATGTTCGGTGGTAGCCCAATCTCGCATCGCATCCGGTGACCCGCAGGGGGCGCTTCTCCTTTATGAAAAAGCCTATGCGGCCACTCCCGATGCAACCGACATTCTGAACAACCTGGCGTGGTTTTTAGCGACCTGCAAAGACCCATCGCTGAGAAATGGGCGTCGGGCAGTCGGGCTTGCCGTTAGGGCCGACAAAGCGAAGCCCGAAGATGCTGCCACGCTCGATACACTCTCAGCGGCCTACGCTGAAGCAGGCGACTTTACAAATGCGGTGACTACCCAGCGCAAAGCGATTCGCTTGAGCCCTGCAGCCTCGCAAGGCGATTTGCAAAGCCGGTTGGATTTGTACCTCGAAGGCAAACCGTATCACGCGCCCTAATCGATGGCCGACCCCGGACTGCAATCGACCGTCCGCCGTCTCCGGAGCCGTTCTGCCGGACGGGATCGAAAAGTAACGGCCGTATTTCAGGAGAGTTCATCGCAGTGTTGTGTCAGACTGGACGCCTCATTGTGGGATAATTTATACTCAGGGGTGTACCGTTTTTCTCCCGTTCGACTTTCCCTTTGAAAGGCAAGGCATCCGTTGGATCATCACTCAGACCACTCTGATGCGGCGAAATCGACCCCGGGACACGCGATTCCTCTCTTTCCCACCGTATGTTTTGTTGCGGAACACCAAGAGGTAGAATCGCTGAACGAAGAGATCAAGACTTACTGTTTGGAACAAGAAAAAACGGCGGCAGGAATCGAGAGTGGCTCGATTGAGGGAGGGTATCACTCCTCGCGCGAGTTTTTTGATTCAGAACATATGGCCGTCCAAAAACTGAAAGAGATGCTGCTGGAAGATGCGCGGCAATATCTGGCGCATTACTGGAAGCAGGAAAGTACGACACCCCTGGGAAGCATGGGGGACCTTGCGATGCGGATGACCGGTTGGTCGGTCATTCTGCGTCAGGGGAATGTGAGCAAACCGCATACCCACCCCGGAGCACAATTGAGTGGGGTTTACTACGTAAGTACCCCACAAGATCAGAACGACGGTGGAGAATTGGTACTGGCCGACCCGCGAATCCGCGCCACCGTCGCCCCGCTGGTGGGCCAAAAGAGTAACGCACTGTTTCCGCCCAGAGCGGGAGCGACCATACTCTTTCCCAGTTTTTTGGAGCACTACGTGCTTCCCTTTAAGGGCTCCGGTGAGCGGATTTCCATCGCCTACAATATTGTGCTCTCCCCCAAGTCGTTGCAAAGCGATTGAAACCGGCTTGTGGAGACGAAATAGATGAACGCATACATTCGACAACGGTAAGCTGGGTATCGAGAATGGCACAGATTGTTCTGCGTTTAATCAGCATTTTCTTCATTGCCGATTGCGCGGTGATTCTCGCGCATCTATCTTTCAGTCAACGGTCGTGGCTCTTTGATCTCGATCAGGAAAACAATATCCCGACCATCTTTGCGGTGATTCAGGTTTTTCTCGTCGCAATAATAATGATTGAGATTTTCCTGACGGAGCGCAAACATTTCCCCGCGATTGTGCCCGGAAAGTGGATCTGGCTTGTTCTTTCCGCTGCGTTTGCCTATCTCGCAATCGATGATTTACTAGCGATCCACGAATATGTTTTGAGGCAAACCGCGAGAGATTTCCTGCCCCCGGATTCACTTTGGATCTCCTTGATGCCCTGGCAAATCATCTTTGGGCCCGTTTTAGCTGTAACTGCTGCTCTACTGGTCACGATCATGTTGACCCGATTTGCAAAAGACAAGCGACTTTTGCGAGTGGCTGCCACCGCCTTAACTTGCTGGATTCTTGCGGTTCTTTTGGAAGGCTTGGCAAAGCCGGTTTTCATGGCGCGTGACTGGTACAGTGCGGGAACGGTCATCGAGGAAAGCTTGGAACTTCTCGGTGGAACCTTTTTCTTATTCGCTTTTGCGCAGTATGCCGCGGCAATTCGAACAAGCTTCCGGCCCGATTCCTTTGCGGATCGCAGTAGTTATTTATTTGCCAAAGCGGGAGGCAGTATCTTGGTGATTTGCCTGCTTGGCGCAGGCATTGTCGCCATACTTTCTCTGCAAAACTCTGCTTGGCTCTATCGGCACAACGCAGGAGTTCTTCTAAAACGAGGGCAATACGACCGCGCTGTAATTGCCTTCCAACGAGCGCTGCAAGAAAATCCCGATGACCTGAACACACTTCAAGCGATGGCAACAGCTTACATGAAAGCTGGTAATAATAGGGCTGCACTGGAAACTTGCGACAAACTCCTCGGCATCGAGCAAAAACGAGCACCGTTTTGGCAGCTTCAAGCGGTCATCTTCGAGAATCTTAGGCGCTATCCGGAAGCAGAGAAAGCGATCATGCGTGCGCGCGAACTCAAGCCGCGCAATCCAGGCATCTGGGCACAATTAGGAAATTGCCAGCAACTGCAAGACAAATTACCCGAGGCGCTCGCGAGCTACGAAATGTCGCTGAAACTCAACCCGCAGCAGCCTTCCTTGCTGCAAACGGCGCGAAAAGTGCAAACGCAACTAACGGGTAGCAGCGTTGAGTCTGCCGGCAATGAAAACAAGAATCCGGTGGCCCATATCGATAATCCTTTTGAAGATGGCTGGGATACCGAAGCATTCGCCAAGCTTGCCGACAAACAAATAAAAGCCTTGGGGAAACTATTAAAAAATGAATCTTCGCTAACCCCCGAGGCTCTCGCACCGCTGATCACCGCAGACTTTTCTTGCACGCCCCTCCTACCTGAAAACAAAGCCGATGTCTTTTCCGGCCAAGCCCTCACGGTCCAGCGAGGCCGCTCTTCGGGGGAGCAAAAATCTTTTTCCGGCGCCCAAGGACTCTTCGAAGCGACGAAAAAGTTACTCAGCCCCTTCCAGCCGGCAGAGGACATCCGGTCCAAATTCAAAATTTTCCGTGTTGTGAAAGATGCAGAGGGCAAATTTTTCTACACCAAGTTGTATGTCAATCTCACGGGGTACGATGGCAAACAGATGGTCGAACAGAATGCGACCTGGTCGATTCGCTGGCTGCCCACCGGGGAGCACCAATTACCTCGCCTGCATTCTATCGCGGTCGATCAGTTTGAAATGGCGCGCACCAACGGAAGCGACGGGCCACTTTTTTCCGAATGCACGGCCGCCGTACTCGAAGCGAATGCCTGCTTCGAACCACAGTTACTTCGCGGATTCAATCACTGGCTTCAAACGAGCCAACGGCGACGGCATCTATTCCGGCTCGGTACGCCGGGGATTTCAGTTTCTGACGTCAATGGAGACGGCCTCGAAGACCTTTATCTGTGCCAGGAGGTTGGCCTCCCGAACCGGCTATTTTTGCATCAAGAAGACAACCGACTGGTTGATGTTTCTGAGGCGTGGGGCGTGGATTGGCTGCACGATTCGCGGTGTGCACTATTTTTTGACTGGGATAATGACGGCGACCAGGATCTGGCGGTGAGTGTCCTCGGGGGAGTCATGCTTGCGGAGAACGAGGGAAATGAAAAATTTAAGCTGCGCGACATTCTCTCCACAAGCGATGATACCCAATCGATGGCCGCTGCCGACTATGACCAGGATGGTGATATCGATCTTTATGTCTGCGTCTACCGTCGTGATGGAAAGATGTCGGGAGAGATGACGTCACTCCTGCCGGGCGAGGCAGAAAATTTTGTCTATCACGATGCCAACACCGGTGGACCGAGTGCACTTTTTCGCAATGACGGCAATGGGGGTTTCACCGATGTGACCGACGAAGTCGGCATGGGAGATAACAACTATCGCTTTAGCTACGCGGCATCCTGGGATGATTTTGACAACGATGGCGATGTCGATCTTTATGTGGCCAACGACTTCGGGCGGGACAACCTTTACCAAAATACCAATGGGACGTTTAAAGACATTGCCGATGAGGCAAATATTGAAAATAGTGCTAGCGGCATGGCCGTGATCTCCGGCGATTACGATAACGATGGATGGATGGATGTGTTCGTCAGCAATATGTGGTCTTCGGCCGGGAATCGGGTCACGACTCAAGACAAATTCAAACAGGATTCCCCGGACGAGATAAAAACTCGCCTGCAGCGACTCGCTCGGGGAAATACGCTTTTGAAGAACAAGAGAGATGGAGGTTTTGAGCACAAAAGTGCGGATGCGAATGTGGAGGTGGGACGCTGGGCCTGGGGCTGCCAGTTTATCGACTTTAATAACGATAGCTGGGAAGACTTGATGGTGGCCAACGGGTTCATTACCACTGACGACTCGGGGGACTTGTGAAGTTTCTTCTGGCGACAGGTCGTGTCGCAATCACGCGATAAAGAAGGAGAAGAACATCCGGATCAGTTTCGTGCAAACAATGCGCTGGCCGTCATGCTCGACCATGGAATGTCGATCAGCGGAAACGAGCGCCATTGTGTATTTCTAAATACGGGTGCCGACGAGCGCGCCGGTGAACGATTTGCCTGCGTTTCAGCCGTCTCCGGACTCGATGTCGCTGACGACGGCCGCGGAGTCAGTGTGGTCGATTGGGATGGAGACGGGGATCAGGATTTATGGATTTCTAATCGTAACGCGCCTCGTATACGATATTTTCGCAATGACACCCGCTCAGAAAATAACTTCATCGAGTTACGCCTCATCGGGAACGGAAAGACCACGAGTCGAGACGCGGTGGGCGCTCGCGTCGAAGTATTTCTGGAACCCGGAAACCAGCGAGACGGCGAATCGAATGATCGAAAGGAACGGTTGGTCAAAACGGTTCATATCGGCCAGGGATTTCTCTCACAGTCGAGTCGTTGGCTTCATTTTGGCATCGGGCAGGATCGGCCGATTCAAAAAGTCTCGGTGCATTGGCCCGGTGGAAAAAGCGAAGAATTCACCGATCTGAAGATAAATCAGCGGTATGAACTCTATCAAGACGGAACCGTTCGTCAGGTTCCTCCGCGGTCGGCCGCTGCGTCCCTGCCTGTGGCAGCACCCGTACTGCCGGAGGCCGCTGATCGTTTCCGCGTGCCACTGGTAGCCATCGTACCGATGCCGAATTTACCCTACATCAACGCTTCGGGACAAAGCGAGCCGCTACTTGATGCAAAACCTGCCGATGGCATGCTTCTGATCAACTGCTGGTCGACAACGTGCATCCCGTGCCTAAAAGAACTCAAAGAATTTACCGATCATGCCCAGGAACTGCACGATGCAAATATCAACGTACTGGCTCTCTGCCTCGATGCGGCAAAAGGTGATTTGGCGGGGAGTAGCCAACCGGCCGATCTACTTAAAAACATGGGCTATCCCTTCTCCTACGGTGATGCGACGGAGGGACTCGGTGGTGCACTGAGTACGATACACAACGTAATGACTGCAACCGGGGGATTACTCCCGGTGCCCACAAGTTTTCTTGTCGATAAGTCAGGGCAGTTGGTGGCAATCTACAAAGGCCCCGTGAGTGTGGAGACTTTGATTGCTGATAAAGATCATTCTTCGCTACCGCCGTGGGAAAGATTCCGACGAGCGGCAAACCTGCCCGGGACAATCATCGAAAATGATGTGCTGGAAAAGGCTCTAACAAAGGGCGACCACTTCGCGCGGACCCGACTTGCCAATCATCTCGAAGAGCAGGGATGGTCACATGCGGCATCGGTCCAGTACGAAGAGCTCGCCAAAAAGATGCCCGACTCGCCAGAAAAGAAGGCGACCCTGAGCAACGTATTCTTTGAGCGTGGACTACTACTCGCCCGTCAGAAACAATGGGAGGCGGGAGAGAAAGCATTTCGGGAGTCTCTCGCAAACCAAAGTTCATTCGCGCCCGCACACTACAACTTAGGGACTTGCCTGCAAAAGCTGGGAAAGCTAGATCTGGCGCGTCAGGAATACGAAGAAGCACTCCGACTCGAACCGCAGCTCATTTCCGCTCGGGCAAGTTTAGGTCGCCTCTTCGCTAAACAGAAAGAATGGGCACAGGCGGAAACGCAATTTCAGCAGGTGGTCGATGCACGCCCAGACGACACGACCAATATCTATAATTTGGGAGTCGCCCTCGAGCGACAACAACAGTTTGAAGAAGCTGCCACACAATTTAAGCGCGTCCTTCAGCTCAAACCCGATTTTGCCCCTGCACAAAAATACCTTCAGCGCATCGAAGCGAAAACCTCTTCGAAGGATCCTGCAAAGGATTAAAAATGATTCAGCCTTCCCATCGTAAAGTGACCGACACACATCGCAGGTCGGATAAGAGACTATCGGGTTTTTATCCCTTGCTTGTCGCTTGCTGCTCGCTGGCGATCTTCAGTTTAAATCCGGGATGCAACCGCACAGATCAGCAAGCGGACTCTCAATCCACAGGGAAAGTAGTCACTGAACGTTCGCTTGGAGAGGGCAAAACGCACATCGTGCGAGCGGCCCTCACGCCGGAAGGGGTAATGCGAGTCGATGACGTGGATGAAATTACAGAAGTCCATTCGATCGATTGGATGGAACCGCGCAAGAAGGAACAACTCGACGCTGCGGAGGACTGGAGCGTTTTTCACGATTTCCAGTACGTCGACCAACAGCCATCGAGCGGTATCGATTTTCGGCACATCCCGGTGGACTGCGCATTACGCGAGTATAAATCAGCTCACTACGATCACGGAAATGGGATTGCCGTTGCCGATATCGACGGCGACGGCCTGCTCGATGTATATCTTGCAACCCAGATTGGCTCAAACGCTTTGTATCGAAATCTGGGGAACGGAAAATTTGAAAATGTTACGGAACAACCGCAACTCGAACTCGCAGATCGAGTCTCAGTCAGTGCTTCGTTCGCCGATATCGACAATGACGGTGATGCCGATTTGTTTGTCACGTCGGTACGTGAAGGAAACAAACTTTTTCAAAATGACGGTACGGGAACATTTACTGATATCACTGAGCCGGCAGGCCTCAATCATCGGGGGCATTCATCGAGTGCCGTGTTCTTCGACTTTGATCGAGATGGCTTGCTAGACATTTTCCTTTCCAACGTGGGGCAGTACACGCTTGACGAACAGGTACAAGCCGCGGGCACCGGGAATCCCGAGATCAGTTACTACCTGGCATTCAACGATGCATTTTCCGGCCATCTCAAACCGGAGCGAACGGAAGAAAGCATTCTCTACAAAAACATGGGGAATAACGTTTTCCGGAATGTCTCAAACGAGGTGGGCCTTACCGACGAGAGCTGGTCCGGTGCGGCAACGCCGATCGACGGTAATGATGACGGTTGGCCCGATTTGTACATCACGAACATGCAAGGACACGACGAATATTACGAGAACATCGGCGGCAAAAGGTTCGAGAGAAAGAGTCGTACAGTTTTCCCGCGCACACCCTGGGGATCGATGGGGATCAAGGTTTTCGATTTTGACAACGATGGCGCGCCCGACATTTACATCACCGATATGCACTCCGATATGAGCACGCACATTGATCCGGAAAAAGAAAAATTGAAAGCCGAGATGCAGTGGCCCGAATCTTTTCTGCGAAGCGACGGGGCAAGCATTTTCGGCAACGCATTCTTCCGCCAACAGCAGGATGGGAGTTTCCAGGAAGCCTCCGATCAAATCGGCGCGGAAAATTATTGGCCGTGGGGCCTGAGTGTTGGGGATTTGAACGCCGATGGATTCGAGGATGCGTTTGTCACATCGAGCATGAATTATCCGTTTCGCTATGGTGTGAATTCGCTTCTGCTCAACGATCGAGGGAAGCAATTTCTGGACAGTGAATTTGTCGTGGGTGTGGAACCGCGTCGTGATGGGCGTACTACATCATTTTGCTTCACCCTTCCCGCTGATACTCGCGAATTCCTAGGGCCTTCAAAAACATATCTGAATCAAATTTGCGAGGGACGGGAGGGCGACATCGAAGTGTGGGGCGCTCTGGGCACCCGATCCTCGGCAATTTTTGACATGGAGAACGATGGGGACCTCGATATTGTTACCAACGAATTTAATGCTGAGCCGATGGTGCTGGTGAGTGACTTGGGCGACAAAAAGCCACTTCGTTTTTTGCAAGTCGAACTCACCGGAACCGAGTCCAATCGCGACGGGCTTGGAGCCAAGGTTGTTTTACACTCTGCATCCGGAAAGCAGACGAGATTTCACGACGGACAATCGGGCTACTTGTCGCAAAGCAGAATCCCCCTCTATTTTGGCTTAAGTAATGATCCGGCAGTCGAAAAAGTCGAAGTCTTTTGGCCTTCAGGGAAACAACAAACGGTGGAAGGCCCCATCGAAACCAATCAAAAAATTCTTATCAAAGAAGAATAATCGGTTGGGGGATTATCCGCTGCCATGATTCTTT
>JAQWPY010000173.1 GCA_029245145.1 Pirellulales bacterium
TGAGCGATTGTGGGTCGATGTCGATGCACTTTCTGCTGTAGGAATTGGTCACGAGACTCCCATTGAAGTCCATCAGGCGCGAGCCCCGGCAAGGCTGGCAGCCGAAACGTTGCAAGCCGCAAACCTGGTGCTCGGTGCGACACAGAAAGGGTGGATTGTATCGACTGCTGCGTCGTTGCAATCGAGCGAATCGGACTGGTTGGTTGAGGGAGTGGTTTGCCGGGTGCCTGGTACTCGAACCGGTGGCACGAATTCGGCGTTTCCCTCTTCCGCCTTACCGTTTAAGCGATGGAGAGAAGAAAAATCATTGAGTGACTTTCCCTGGCAGCCGGTGTGGCGCGAAGGATTTGATTTTGCTGAGAGACAGGGTGGCTCCACTCTTTATCTAGACCGATCGCAGACCAACCTTGCATCGGTTCAATTGGTCGACGTGCGATCGCTGCGAGGTTTGCAGTGGACTCTCTTTACGGTAGTGTCGCTTGCGGGCTGTTTGTGGGGCCCTCTCGATTTAAGAAAAGGTTGTATCGGTTTGTTGTGCCTGGCGGCCGCAGCCCTGATATTGCCGGCAACGGTTGCGCCGCTCGCCACTGCTTCGTTTTGTGGTGCAGGTGTGGCTTTTCTCTTTCATCGTTTTTCGCCTCTCGCGATCTTTTCTGTGGTAGCGCCCGGCCAACGCCCGCAAACGGCTCAAGATGACGCGGTGACCAAGACGATGCGGCTCTCCGCGTCGGAGATAAGTTTATTGTGTCTCGTAGGAATCATTTTCTTTTCACAAATGGCATCGCACGCGGCGGACCCCTCGGACGGTTCGGCTGTCGTGGTCATTCCGGTGGATAGTGAAAGCAAAAAGGGTGGTGATACGTACTATCTCTCTCCCGCGTTGTTCGAGGGGGTCTACGAGGAGGGGTCATCATCGCCCTCGATGATTGATTGGTTGCTCACCGGCGCTCACTATCGAATCGAGTTCGACTGGGAAGAAAATCAAAAACGTTTGGAAGTGGGGCAGTGTACCGCCTCTATGCAAGTTGAGGTTGGTCTTCGCGAAACTCGTGTGCTTATCCCAATCGCTTCCAAGGGTGTCGAACTCAAACAGTGCCGGGTGACGGTCGATGGAAAAAAACATGACGGAGTTGAAAGAACTCCTGAGGGAATCTTTCTGATTTCGATCGACGAACCCGGCATTTATCTGGTTGAACTCTCTTTTCCGTTACCTGTAGTCGATACGGGAGGGTTGCGACAGGTTCGGTTTCCCATACCGGCATTGGCAACATCGACTTTGGAAGTTGATCTGCCGGTCGATGCGGTTCCACCTGAGGTCCTCTCAGCACAGGGGGCGACCCGGAGAGACGAAGTGCGGAATCGACTCCAGGTTGACCTCGGAAATACCGATCAACTGGTGCTGCAGTGGCGTGAAGGCGCGACCGCAGCAGAAGGTGATGCGGCGGATGTGGATCAGTTGATCTGGGTGAAAGTTCAACCCGGTGCGGTGGTGGTTGATGCCCGCTTGAAGATTGATTCACGGGATCGACGCACTCAACGGATACAAATTGCGACCGACCCGCAACTTCGCCTGCTCTCGCCACTGCGTGGTGAGGTGGACGGGAAGTCGGTTCCGGTCAATCATGTTCGCACCGAACCGGGTGATCCTCAGACGATTGAATTGCAGTGGGATAAGGCGGTCGATGGCGAGTTGGATATCCGCTTGCCATTTCTTTGGGCGGGCGTTTCGGGAATGGGAACGGTGCGTATTCCCCAGTTCGACGTGGTGGGCACTCGCGATTACCGGCGGTGGATTGCCGTTTCCGTTGACCCATCGCTCATCGTCGATCGGGATGCCGTCAGCGGCGACTCGCTGCTTAAGCCTTTATCGATCGCCACGGCGGGAGAAACGTGGAATGTGGCGGGCCAGGCGCCCGACTTCTTTTATCAACAGACGGGAAGTCAGACCGACTGGAGTTTGCCGACGCGACTCGAGGACTCCGAAACGGTCGCTTTTGCGAAGGTGGCTCTAGGTATCTCGGATAAGGTGACAGAGGTGATCGCCGAATATGATCTTGAGACCACCGACGGACATCGCTGTCAGTATCATATCGATCTCCCTGATCACTTTCAGCCTGAGCGAGTCGAAGTTTTCTCCGAGGGAGTCGATCGAGTGCTCCGCTGGTCGACGCACGAAGAGTCGGGCGTGAATCAACTCACTCTTTTCCTGGCTGAGGCGGTCCGGGGGATCCAGCAGTTGGTCATCCACGGACACATGTCTCATTCTGCGGAAAGCCTGCAGGTGCCCCGGTTCAAAATCAAAGATGTGACGATGCGCGGCGGACAGATTTCCATTTTCCGCGGTCCTCGCGTTCAGGTCCGGTTGGAGGGAGAGAAGGCCAACTGGCAGCGGTTGGACGATCCGGTGCCGATGGCCCAGATTTCAAAGGCCTTCGGTCGCGAGGTCGGGGTCTATGAACTCCCTGTAGATACCTCGGCACCGCAGATTACCATCGCGGCGAATCCGGTCGACGCCGAGGCGATTCAAGTCGTTTCGCTCAACCGGATCGACTCGCAATGGATCGTTGACGTCGATTTGAGAATTGAGGTAAAGCGTGGCCGACTCGACACGATCAGGTTACGGATTCCCGATGACTATGCGGGGCCTTTTCGACTCGATCCACCCCTTCCCTTTACGGTCACGCCATTGCCGGGAGGTGCCGGTTCGCTCCTAGAGGTGCACCCGAAAGATGCGATTACCGATGCGCTGCGATTGTCGATTCGAGGTCCGCTCGATATCGCTCCAGAGGATCCTGTACGCTGCCCCATCATCTCAACGCAGGACATCCCGAGGGTCTCCCGATTTGTGGTGATGCCGAAGAAGGTTGATTTGCAGGACGCCTCGTGGAAGACGTCGGGTCTGGTGGCGCGGCGTCTTCCCGAAGATTCAGAAAATGCACCGCTTGCGGGAACGTCGGTGACCTCGTTTCAGGTTACGGGCCGTGACTATCGCGCGGTCCTTGAGTCGGTGGGACAGCCGGCACAGGAACCGGAAATTCCCCTGGCGACTGTGGATGTCGCAACCGGGCGAGTTGATCGCTATTTCGGTCGAATTATTTTTCACTTGGTACCGGCTGGGTTGTCTCGGGTGAGTCTCTGCCTTCCGCACGACTCTGCAAAATTACTCCGCATCCGTGTGGATGATCGATCGACGACGATGCGAGAGCGTGACGGGTGTTGGGAAATCGAACTGCACTCCAGCAATCTGCTTCAGCGGATCGAAGTCCTCTATTCTGCTCCCTACGATAAAAGGGGGAGAGGCATGAGGGGAGTATCGCAACCTTCACTTGCGATGGATGACGAAAAAATACCTGTGGACTCCACGCTCTGGTCGTTGGCCGGTGCCGATCGTTCGGGACGCTGGCATGCAAAGGATTCGCCCGCCGATACGGAGAGTGCCGTGGCACGCCAGTATGAGTATTTACATAAAAGGATGCGTACATCGCTCGATGTGTTGTCCGATGTGACGTCGGCCGAACCGGTTGAGGCCTTGCTTCCTTGGTACAACCGCGCGGTGAGGCACTTGGTATCGACTGAGGCCGAGATGGACTCGCTGGTGGCAAAGATTCCGGCCTCGGTGCCGACAGCGGTCACCGCCCAGTTTGCCGCACGAAGCGAGGTGCTAGCAGGGCAGGTACAGGACCTTGCCGGCCGGTTGGTGACTCAAGGGGTTTTCCCCACGGTAGACGTCTTTCAAGACGTTGGTCCGCTCGGTCCGGATCCTTGGCAGGGAATCTTTCCTCGTCCTCAGGCGGTGGACGCTGAGGGGCCGCAGGGGACGCTCGCTCTCGAGCCTGCAGCAGGACTCTCGTCGAAGCGGTCTTTGCGTTGGTGGCTTGCGGCAATGGTACTGCTGGCAGCAGGTGTGATCGGCTTTGCTCCGGTGTGGGTCAATCGATGGATGTATTGCAGTGTCCCGCTGCTGCCGCTGCTGTTCGCAATCGCGATGTTTTATTGGTTGTTCTTGAGCCCCAGCATTCTTGGTTTTCTGGTGATGACTCTTATCGGAGTCGTTGCTCTGACCTGCGGTTGGAATCGCGCCGTGATCGAAGTGCCACCGAGAATGCATCAGGTACGTGAATAAGTAATCGCGTTGATTCGATGCGTCTTGATGTGATTGGTGGTGCTATCATTTTTCGGTCGCCTCGCGTCCGATTCGTATTGGCCCTCGAGAGCCAATTTGCTAACGTGTCGACTCACTTGGAATCCACGCAATTCTCTGAGGCCGACATGGAGGGAGGCCTGCTTATGTCTTCTCGTTCTCAACAACGACTTGGCGTTCATATTCGCTGGATGATCCGGCGCGATATGGCCGATGTTCTCGAGATTGAAAACAGTAGTTTTGAATTTCCTTGGTTCGAGGAAGATTTCATTCGCTGTTTACGGCAACGTAACTGCATCGGCATGGTCGCAGAATATGACGAGCATATTGTCGGTTTCATGATTTACGAGTTGCACAAGGTGCGTCTCCATATCTTGAATTTTGCAGTACACCCGGAGTTCCGTCGGAATCACGTGGGCGAGCAAATGGTCTCCAAGTTGAGTAGCAAGCTTTCGTATCAGCGGCGGACACAGATCACTCTGGAGGTCCGGGAGACCAATCTGGAAGCGCAGGTATTTTTCCGCGGACAGAATTTCCGTGCGACCAGCGTGCTTCGTAGCTTCTACGAAGATACTCCGGAAGACGCCTATTTGATGGAGTACCAGTACCGCCAGGAGCCGTCGGAAACGATACTCCCCTTCAATCGGATCACGCGTTTGGCCGGTTGACGATACGTGGCGAAACACCTTCCCCTTGTTCTTTCGCGTGGTACCTGCCATGGTGTGAAGGTCGGTCTGCCCGGGAAAATCGCGGTGGTCGCTGCATCGTGTTCGATACTAGGAAGGAACGGGTACCCCCATCGTCGCTGCTCTGATTCTGTTGATCCTTGCGGCAGGTATGGTTGTCTTTCTCGTGGTCTGCTTCATTCGCAGTCCGTACAACGTGCCCCAAACAATCGTTGCTTGGATCAATCTTTGTCTGACCCGAATCCTGTGGAGGGTCGAGGTCGAGGGGCATATTCCGGAGAGTGACGGTGTCAGCGGCATATTGGTTTGCAATCACCGTGGTTCGGTCGATCCCTTTTTCGTCCAGTTGGTAGCAGGTCGGATCATTCACTGGTTTGTTGCCAGAGAGTACTTCAAGTTTCCGGTTGTTGGAAGTTTCTTGCGTATCAGCGAGAGCATTCCTACCAATCGCGCAGGAATCGATACCGCCTCGACCAAGGCTGCGATCCGCATGGCGTGTCAAGGAGATTGGATCGGCATGCTTCCGGAGGGTCGAATCAATCGAACGGATAAATTTATGCTGCCGGGTCGCCCCGGGGCGGCGCTCATTGCCTTGAAGGCACAGGTTCCCGTGGTGCCTTGCTATCTCGAGGGCGTACCGTACGACGGCACGTTCTGGGGTTGTCTCTTCATGTCGGGACGGGTGAAGTTGACGATTGGCAAGCCGATCAATCTCGCACCTTATTATGACAGAGAGCGTGACCATCAGGTCTTGGGAGAGCTGACGCTGCTGTTCCTCAAGCGGATTGCCTAGCTGGGAGGGCGGCCCGATTTTCAACCGCAGTTGGCAGGTCGTCGCTGGTCGCCGATTACCGAAAAAGAGGATGCCGAGGCGTCGTGAGTCTTCTTCAGCAGTCGCGACGCGAATTGTTCGGCGGCCGTACGTAAGTGTGTGCCGAGGTGTTCGCTTTGCATCGAGCGAGCAAGGAGCGTGGCGACCGGGTGGGTCTTGGCAATCGGCATCAGCGGCGGTGGAATATCGGCGAGTCGAATCTCAACCGATTGCGCCTGATCTGAGAAGCAAAAATCGGCAAGACCGTGCGGGAAGACGAGATCCTCCGGTGCAAAGTATACCGCTTTTGCGAAATGTTGGCGTGGTTCATCGAGTGAGATGTTTTCGATCGGTTCTCCTCGGCAGGCACGTACATGCTGCCTAACGATCTGTGCATCGAACGCGAGGTCAACGATCTCCGCCGACGCGGTGAAGCGAGGGTTGACCTCCACGGGCCGGATGACGTCGCCTTGCACCACCGCGTCCACTCCGAACAGGCCGCGCAGCGAAAAATATCGGGACAGCGCACATCCGATCGCCTCCCATTGCGCTCGTAATCGCGATTTAATTTTGAGCGGGCCGACCGACCCGGCGTAACCGAATGTCCGGGCGTTAAGCCACGGGGTTCCGGTCCATTGTTCAGTGACGGCTACGAGGTTTGACTTTCCACCGTGTGCTAAAAACAGACCGCTTTGCGAGGGGCCGTCGACAAACGCTTGGTAATAGTTTCCGTTCCCCGTGCTTGCGTCTGTTTGCTCGAAAAGGCGAATACCAATCCCGCCACTGCCTCGCAGTCGCTTGATGATCCAGCGTGACGCTGACGACGGCGGGGTCGTTCTGCGGGTCTCGACGCTCGGCAGTCCTGCGCATACGAGCGCCTGCTGCAGTTCCAACGGATCGCGGACACGGCGGAGCACCGAGGGCGGGCATCCGTATACGGGACGCGATGTGGCGAGTTGGTCGACGATCTGCGGATGATTTTCCATGCCGCCCGCGAGAAGGACTGGCGCATCGGGCAAATCTGCGGCAATTTGTGCAATCGATTCCGGAAAGCCGGGGCAGGTCCGCACCGTTGCAACTCGGCAGAGATCGACGTCGCCGAATTGGTCGATGGCAAAGGGGCGAAATCCGGAACGCACGGCCGCCTCGGCTGCGGCCCGGGCACTGGCCCCGACAATAAGTAGCGGTTCCTGCATCTTCGGTTCCTCTCGACGGGGCGAGGGAGTCCAACGCGTCCCCTTCGAATCCTTTAGAGACTCTATGCGACAGCGTCTTGCAAATCAAACTGACTCTGGTATCGTTTCTGGTCCTGTGTTGCGGTCCCGCCCCGATGGAACGGTGGGAGGCTGCGACCACCGGAGGGCCTGCTGCCTGCGTGAGATTGAATGAGAACAGGGCCGTTCGGCTGAAAAATCATCAACAGCCATTTTATTTTTTCAGGAGTACACACCATGTCGATGTTTGTAGGCGAATCTCTCAAAGGCGACGGCAATGAAATTGCCCATATCGATCTTTTGATCGGAAGAAAAGATGGTCCCGTAGGCGTTGCATTTGCCAATGCACTGGCCCGTCAGAGTGAAGGACATAGCAATTTGTTGGCCGTGCTCACCCCGAACCTGGCAGTCAAGCCCTCCACGGTGATGATCACCAAGGTAACGATCAAGGGATCGAAACAGGCGGTGCAGATGTTCGGTCCAGCCCAGGCAGCCGTAGCCAATGCCGTTGCCGATTCTGTCGCCGAAGGCGTGATTCCTAAGGACCAGGCCGAACAACTTTGTATCATCTGCGGCGTCTTCATTCACTGGTTGGCTGAGGATGATAAGAAGATTTACGACTATAATTACGAGGCGACCAAAGAGTCGATCGCCAATGCCATGGCTGGTGAGCCCTCGGCAGACGCGATGCTGGCTGGCAAGGACGCTGCAGAGCATCCGTTCCGCGGATTCTAGCGTACTGCAATCGAATGACTCTGCCCCGAAAGGTCGGAGACAGCATACGGTTCATCGCCCCTCGAAAGTTTCGGGGGGCGATGCTTTGCGCGGTGCGGGTGGCGGCGAGCAACAGCGCTAAAATTCCATTTGTCGGAACGCGCGGAAGCCGATTCTCAACATGAAGTAGACAGTCCAAATTCCCATGGCGACTGCGATGAGAATGCCGATGAGCATCGCCATCTGCGTTTTTTCTACGGAGAAAAATTCGGAGAGGTGGCCCAGTCCTACCAGGGCGTCGAGATGGCAGGGCCCCGCAGCGACGACGACAATGAAGATGATATAGACGGCACTGAGAACAAGATTTAACGTGCCGCCAAATCCGGAGGCAATCTTTGCGGGACTGATGGCCCGCAGATTCGGAATACTGGCACCGAGGCCCACCGCGATGGCAGCCAGACCGGCGCACAGCAACAGGCAGACCAATTCGTGTACCGCCACAATAGTTCCCGGCAGTTGGAGCAAGCTGTCGCTTAAAAGAATCAGCAGGCTGCTCGGCAGAAAGGTGCCAATGCTGGCAAAGAGGAATTTGCCGCGGAGGATGGTCTCCCGTTCGATGGGAAGGAGACCGAGGATCCAGAATGTTTGTCCTTCGAGGCTGATCATGGGAAAAATGAAACGCGTGGTAAAGGTGGAGAGAATAAGCCCCACGACGAGCAGGTTCAGAAAGCTCACCAGATTCACCCAGCCCGCAAAGGGCGCCGCGTTTTGAATGCTTTTGATATTAAGGAAATAGAGTCCGACCAAACCAAAAAAGATCAGAAACTGTGCCCATTGGAGCGGATCTCTGCGGACCAAGCGGAAATCTTTGATCAGGAGCAGACGGATTGCGGTGGGGGATGAAGATAAGATTTTCGTCATCCAGTGATCAAGCCAGCGGAATCCGATCGTTCGTTGATGTCGGACTGCCGTTTGCAGCCGACTGTAGCTGACAAAAAGAATTCTGCCGGCGAGGAGACTGGCAATCATCTGCAGGAAGAGGGCATTCGATGCAAGTAGTGCGAAAAAGAGAATCGCCTGGGCCCACGACTGATATTCGAGTTTGCCACTCTCGCTGCGGGCCGCTTCCAAAAGTCCGCTACAGAGCCACCAACTGGGGAAGAGTCGGTTTTCGGCAGTTCCGAGACGGACCATCGTTTCTTCAAACCATTCCGGAGTGAGCAGTTCATTCTGTCGACTGAAAAAGACAGTCCAGACACTCCAGGCAACCAGCGCGATCACCGTGAGAGCCGAAACGACGACAATCGGTCGCCTCAGTGGGGCAAAGAAATGCACTGTCGCGAGACAAAAGATCGCGCCGAGGCCGGTGGGGATAAAAGCAAAGGCAAGCATCAGGGGTAGCAGCAAGACGTAGTAATACCAGTTGGCCCCGACAACGATGCCATATGCCACCAACATCGGACTGCCGATCAGAATGAATCCCCAGCCGCTGAGAAAAACCGCCTCGGAGAATTTGTATTGAAAAATGCGCTGCGGGCTGGTGGGGGTCGTCATCAAAAACCGTACCTCCTGTGACTGGTAGATTCCTCCATACAAAAGGATTGCACTCGAGAAGAAGAGCATGATCATCAGCGATGCATAAAAAATGTTGAATACCTTTTCAACGGTCTCCTGAGTGAAGGCCCCTGCTTCTTTTTGAAGGAAGAAAAACCCCTCAAGCATGATAAAGAAGAGTGCCACCCAGATGACCATGCTCATAAAAGCGGCCAACGAGGCTCGGAGGCGACTTGTTGCCAAAAGTTCGCGGAGCGTCGTTTTTAAGATGCTCGTGTGAAGCCAACGATAAAGTCTCGCTTCTTCCACTAAATTGAGCAGGCGTGGCGGTTCGGCGATGGGTGACTCGGGCGACATTCAACAGTTCTCAAGGCAAACAGTGTCGACTCGGGGCGTACGTGATCGTGGCAGACGTTGACTAATTCTCTTCGAGGGTCATCTCAAGGAACATTTCCTCCAACGTGGAGTTCTGCTGGCGGGATTTTTCTTTTAGGTCGGCGAGGGTTCCTAGGAACCTGATCTTGCCTCCGACAATGATGCCGATCCGATCTCCGATCTCTTCGGCGATCTCCAAAGCGTGCGTCGACATGAAAACGGTCGTGCCAGCCGCTGCCTGTGCCCGCAGTAAATCTTTCACCAAGCGGATATTTTGGGGGTCGAGTCCCACCATCGGCTCATCGACCACCAGGACTTCCGGTTTGTGGAGAAAGGCCGAGGCAAAAACGAGTCGCTGTTTCATTCCGTGCGAGTACGTTTCGGTCAGTTCATCGATGAACTTGCCCATACCGAACCGCTCAATTTCAAAGTCCGCGTGCTCGGGGCCGTGCATGCCGTACATGTCCGAAATAAATTGCAGAAATTCTCGCCCTGTGAGTTTGTCGTAGAGGTGAGGCTCGTCCGGAACGTAGCTGAGTTTCGATTTTGCTTCGCGAGGTTCTTTGGCTACATCGTGTCCGCAGACCCGCACTTGCCCTTGGTTCGGTTGCAGCAACCCGACCGCCATCTTCATAGTCGTCGTTTTGCCGGCACCGTTCGGGCCAAGGAACGCAAACAGTTCGCCCGCGGGTATCGAGAGATCGAGGCGATCGACTGCCAGGCGATCACCGTACGACCTGGAAACACCGTGGTATTCGATCATGGTGAGGGTTCTCTTTCGGGATCACCCTCTTCGATTTCAAGACTTTGGGATCGCGCGACCGCATCCCAGTTTTTTTGAAGTTCGAGTGCCAGACTTTGCGCCTGGTCATCAACGCGGCGGAGCAGCGTAAACCGCGACCCGAGGAGGACAATTTCCTGTTTGAGTACCATGCCGTTATCGGGCCGGACCCACAAGCGGCCGAGGTATTCGTCGGCGGAGCGGGACCCTGAACCTTCGTCGCGTCGATACACGACGAGTAGCGTTTCCACAAGTTGATTGTTCCAGATCATCGGATCGTAACGCTCGACAGTTGCGACGATTGCTCCTTGTGGCGAAGTGGGAGGCCTGAAAGGGCTGATTTGATACGTGGACCACCGTTGGCGGATGCGTAACCGCGGCATGTAGCCATGCGGTGAAATCTCACTACTGATCAGAGAGTGAGATCGCAGAGGCACCGACCGCTTACCGAGGAGACGATTGCCCAGTTGGAACGATAACTGGAGTTCGTCGCCCTCCACTTTTCCTGCAATTTGCATCCACGGATCCATTCCGCTTGCAGTTCGCTTACCTAAAAAGATGGAAGAACTCAATTCTTTGAGGCTGTAGTCGGAATCAAGTAAAGATCGATTGGTCAACTCCAGGTTGAAATCCTCGGAACGACGTCCCCAATCGGCCAACTGTTCGAGCAACCACGCCGAGGCGGCGACGTCCGTCTTTGGCCAATCGGTAAATTGAAGTCGACTGAGTAACTCGAGTTCGCCGTTGCTCGTCTCTGCCACATGGTTCGCAGCCCACCCGACCGAATGAAAATTCCAACGCATGTCCCAGATGACGGGCATGTTGTCGAGCAGTTGTGCGGCAGTGGCCGCGTGGTGATTGGGGGGTTCGCCACGGTGCAGGGCCGGCATCAACTTGGAGACGAGCAACCACGACATCGTCGCGAGCCAGAAACAGACGACCGTGATTTGATAAAAACGAATCGACATACGTGAATATTTCTGTTCGCCTGCGGTTCTCTGCCCCGGCACTCTAACATGCCGGGCAACAATACGCCAGAGTTTTACCCGTCGAAGCGCGAGGCAGGCGTGAACTTCGACCAGGCGTATTGATACGCAAAATGCGGTTGCCACCGGAGGATGAAACAAGGATGATGCCCGCCGGATGCAGGCTGCTCGCCGCAGGAAAAACAGACGAAAGAAACGCCGATCGATGCGTGCACTGATATTTATCGCGGTTGTCCCCCTCGCATGCGCCCTCGGTGGCGGTTGCGATCGGGCGGGCAGTTCCGGGCAGTCAGTGACGGCGAGTATTGATACCGAACTACCCGATACGCCGGCCGCGCAACAGAACGCAAAAAGCGAGCCGCCGCTCCTCGACCCTCAGTTTCCGGTCGTGGTGATCGACACCTCCCTGGGTGAGTTCCGCGTGCAACTTGATCTGGAAAAGGCACCGATTACGGGAAAAAACTTTCTCTGGTACGCCAGCAACGGGCATTACGACGGGACGATTTTCCACCAGGTGGTGCCCGATTATATGGCGCTTGGCGGCGGCTATACGTCCAAATTTGTGGAAAAGCCAACGCAGTTCTGGATACGTAACGAGGCCTACAACGGATTGAAGAACAAGAAGGGCACCATTGCCATGGCCCGCCGACCCGATGCGGCCGACAGCAGCACCTGCCAATTTTTTCTGAATTTAACCGACAACCCGCATCTGGACCATCAAAGTCGCGATAGTGCCGCAACGTATGGTTACTGTGTTTTCGGTAAAGTTGTCGACGGCAACGAAGTCCTCGATAAATTCAGCGGCGTTTCGGTTTCGGAGCGCGACGCCTTCTCATCCGTTCCCCAGCCGGCGGTTGTGATCCGCAAAGTAACGGTGCCGAAGTCGCCCTAAGGTGGGACGGCTGGGTACCGCACCGGCGTCGGACCCTCCTGCCCGTGTGATGGGGCTCGTTATGCTCTGCATTCGGGCAAAAGGTCTGTAAAAACTGTGGAAAAGGGGGAAATTCGCCCGGGACAAAAAAATGGTCCATTTCATTGGTCTTTTTGGGGGGGGGTGTTATAATCTTGATCTCTTTTCTTACGGAACTTTTGGGGCGACTTAATTCGGAAATGCCCGTCAACGGAGGGAACGGTCATGTCGAAG
>JAQWPY010000069.1 GCA_029245145.1 Pirellulales bacterium
CATACCGGCGTCTAGTTCGTCTTGTGAACGTCGGGTGTTCCACAGGCTCAGACATCCAGGTCGCTCCTTTGCCAGCGTGCAAACTCCATTTTCCTCTGTCAGAGGCTGCACCCACTCCTGCGGGATGGAAACTCGATAGCGTTCGTCCAGTTGTCGGGGGAACTCCCCGAGAATCAGGTCGTTTGCTTCTGCCATACCATTCAATTCTCAACTCTGTCCCGTTATGTCACAAAAATTGCCATTTGCAAGTAGTGTGGGCAGGAAACCCACAAAAAAAATTATAAAACATAGGATTTGGGTTAAAAACCCACGGAAATGAAAATTGATAGTAGTGCCTGCTGAAAGCGGTGCTGGTGGGCTGAAAAACGGCAGATTCCTGGTGACAGCCCTCGTTCTATTCGCTATCGTCCGGCCCCTCAAAATCCGCGATCCACTTGATGGCCCCCTTTGTATGACGCACAGAGTATGACGCACGGAAGACCACACCTGCTCGGTGAACCGGTGGTAATTACCGGGATCGGTATGCTCACATCGGTCGGTTCTACGGCCGAGTCGACGTGGCAGGCGGTGCGGCGCGGGAAGAGTGGAGTGCGTTCGGTCACCGGGTTGGCTGGCCTTCCCGACGATTTGGTGATCGGGGCACCGGTCGATTTAGATGTTCCGGTTGCCGGTCAGTTGAAGGTGATCGCACTCTCGCGGCAAGCGGCTCGGGACGCGATCGAGGATGCAAAATTGGACTGGTCGAGTATTGATCGAGATCGTTTCGCATGCGCCATCAGTGGCCATATGGGAGATACAGCAGGCATTGCAGAAATCATCGGCCACGGTACCAAAGCCGAAGAAGAAGTCCCGGCATGGCACCAATGGTTGCCGAATACCGCTTGTTCAGAGGTGGCGCTCGATCACGGACTTCATGGTCCGCGGAGTTGTCATTCGACGGCATGTGCCAGTGGCCTGATCGACATTCTCTCAGCCGTCCGTCGCATTCGCGATGGTCAGTGCGATTTGGCGCTGGCGGGCAGCGCAGAGGCGATCAACCCTTTGTTTGCTGCGGGTTTTCGTCAATTGAGGGTGCTGGCGAAACACAACGATCCTTCGCAGGCCTGCCGTCCGTTTGATCGCGATCGCACGGGCTTTGTGATGGGTGAAGGTTCCGCCATGTTCGTACTCGAAAGGCTGGGCCATGCGTTGGCCCGCGGAGCCAATATTTACGCGGAATTGTCTGCTGGCACGATGCTTGGTGAGGCGCATCATGTCACGAGCATGGCACAAAACAGTGATCCACTGCGATATCTGATTACCGAAACGCTGCGCCGGGCCGACATGGCAACCGACGAGATCGGCTATATCAACGCGCACGGAACCGGTACCCGTCAAAATGATTTGGTTGAAGCGCGAGGGATTCGCGCAGCGCTTGGAACGGCAGCAAGTGATATTCTGGTTGGGGCGAATAAATCGAGCATCGGGCACTTGGTCAACGCGGCCGGGAGCGTAGAACTTGCACTCACGGTCCTTTCGCTCCGCGATGGCTTTGCCCCGCCGACCCTCAATCTTTATAACCCCGACCCGGATTGCGACATCGATTGCGTACCGCTCGTCGGCCGTAGGCATCGGGCCGAAAGCGCATTGAAGCTTTCCTGTGCGTTCGGCGGGCATCTCGTTTGTATGGCCGTTCGGCGATGGTCCGCCGCCCAGAGCGGTTCCGATTATTCGGATCATCTGCCCGCAAAAGCCGCCTAAAATCGCAGAGTGGTCTCGGTCCCGTAAGCGGCAACGCCGCCCCTCTTTTTTCTGTTTCGCCGTGGTTATCTCGCCGATGAAGGAGGTGAGATAGCGTTGCTATGGCAGAATCGCTAGCAATCCAAGACGAGGGCGCGGACGATGGATATCAGCACATCGCGATTTGGTGCTTTGACGATTTCCATGAACGAAACGATTTGTTTTCCATCCGGTCTGATCGGCTTGGAGGATTGTCGCAGTTGGGTTTTGCTCTCCGAGCAACCGGGCGACCGCTTCATCTGGCTGCAGTCGACGCAACAGGCTGAGATCGCTTTGCCTCTGGTCGATCCGCGGACGTTCGTTCCCGATTTTACGCTGCAGGTGGAAGAGAGCGATTGGACGCCACTCGGCAGGAGAGAAAATGATTTGGTACAGGTCCTCGTGGCGCTCGGCCAGTCGCACGGGGGCTTGGTGCTGAATTTGTTGGCACCTGTTGTGATTAACTGCGAACGACGTATTGGCCGCCAGGTATTCAATCATGCAGACGCCCAAGTGAACTATCGCTTGGACACGTTTTCCGCGTCGCTGCAGCGTACGGCCTGAGAGATACCACAAGGATAGAACGCATGCTGGTGTTATCGAGACAACGTGACGAGAGCATTATGATCGGCGATGATGTGGTCGTCACGATTGTAGATGTGCGGGGAGATCGCGTTCGCATGGGCATCGAAGCGCCGCGTGAAATTCCCGTACATCGTCGAGAGGTGTACGAGGCAATCCATCGCGAAAATCAGCGTTCCGCTTCGATGCAGCGCAAGGATGTCGATCCGCTCCGCTAAGCTGTTTGTTTTCCGCAAATCGCCTCCGCTGCGCGGACTGCCCCGTCGATGCACTGCGGAATACCGACGCCGTGGTAGGCGTTACCGATGAGCGTCAGGTTCCCGGTCCGCGTGACCCGGCTTTCGATACGCGCTATCAGATCCGCGTGGCCCACGTGGTATTGCGGCATCGACCGTTCCCAGCGGCTCAGGTGGTGACAGGTGGGCATTCCCCGGATCGTAAGGAGTTCGGCCAATTCATTGTGGGCAGTCGCTACGATTTCCTCGTCACTCTTTTCGAGTATTGCCTCCCGCCCCGCACCCCCCAAAAAAACGCGGATCAAAAGATGATCATCCGGGCTTCGCCCCGGAAATTTGTTGCTCGAAAAACTTGCTGCGAGGATCTGACGATTCTCGCTCGGAGGAACGACCATCCCGAAGCTGAGCGGAAGTTTTGCAAACTGGTTTTTCGCATAGCCAAGACAGGCCACTGCGCATCCCGCGTAGGGGATTTTGCGAAGTTCCCCTGCCAGTTCCGGATCGTACGATTCGAGCAGATCTGCTGCAGCGAAGGCAGGCGTTGCTAAAATGAGATGACGCGCCGTGAATCGATTCGCGTTGTCGGTGCCAAACTCCCACGCATTCTCCTGCGCCGGAGCAAGTTCGGTGACGGTCGTGCCGGCGTGTAACGAGTCTTCTGGCAACCGCTCCCGGAGGGTGCGGAGCAACTGATCGATTCCGTCCCGCGGAGTGGCAAACAGACTATAGCGCGCGGCCGATTCGTCGGCCTCTGAACGATCCTTTCTTGCACGTGCCCGCATGCCGCGATAGAGGCTGCCGAACTTTCGTTCCATGGCAACAAATCGTGGAAGCGCCGCCTCCATGCTCAATTGGTCCGGATCGGCAGTATAAATCCCCCCCACCAGCGGCGCGACCAACCGCTCGAACACTTCTTTTCCCAATCGCCGCGTGGCAAAGGCAGCAAGCGACTCATCGGCCTGATGCTTTCTCCGAGGAACCCAGGGTTCGCAGCAGGCGCGAAGTTTCCCCTTCCAGCTCAAGAGCGGAGAGGTGATCAGCGGCCAAAGCCGTCGAGGCCCCATGATTTGAAATCCGGCAGGAACGGGCATCAATCGGCCTTCGAAAAGCACCTGCGCGCCTCGGCCGCTTGCTCGCGTAGAGAGTAGCTGGTCGGCAAGTCCCAATTGCTCGCAGAGTTCGAGTGCAGCCGGAGGATCAGTGATAAAGCTATCGGCACTCGTTTCAAACAAAAATCCATTTTCATTTCGCGTGTGCAGAATCCCCCCGAATCGATTTTTACGTTCGAAGATTCCTATCTTCAGTTCGGGGTCCCGCGTGTGGAGCGAGTGAGCCGCCGTGAGGCCCGAGATACCGCCTCCGACAATCGCACAGTCGAGCGAAACGCGTTGTTGTTCTGACATCAGGAAAGGGAAAGTCGAGGAGAGAGGCCGTGCCAACGATATTATTTTAGTGTTTTCGACCGACTCGAAACACTCCTGCGGTCCGATCTGAGAAAAGTTGTAGGAAAGGACGCTTGGTACTGCCGCGAGAGGATTGAATCTGGTACTTTCGCAGCGATATGCATACAAAAGAGAATGAGACCAATCTTTTGCAGCGCGGACCGCTGCGCATCGGTTTCCATTGGCATCGCGATCGATTCGCACATTCGATCAGCGTGGAGCGAGAGGGTCGCTCGTTTCCGCTGCTCGCTTCGTGCGAGGGCGATGAGCATGCTGATTGGCCGCCGAGTCCGCCACTTCAGGAGCTTCATTTTGAAGAGCGTTCCACCGGTCGTGTGGCCCTGCTGGTCGGGTGTACCGGTGGTGGGCATTGGTCGTTGGCGATTGAGGAGGCCGAGTCCGGTTTTCGCTTCGATGTCGCCTGCCGCATCTCCGGCAGCGATACGTCCGACCGCCAGACCGCACTGCAGACCGCGTATCGAGCGATGGTGGCGCCGCAACCGGTAGAGGGCGGTGCGCCGGGTGTTCGGGTCGATACGGTTGCGATTCTGCCGGGCGACGGATCGCTGCGGCCCCAGTTTACCGAAGGGGGAGTCGACGACCCGGCGTGGCAGGTGAAGCTCGCGCCGCCGGGCGGTGGAGACTCGAGTAAAACCGTCTGCTGGCAGTACTTGGTCAACTTCTCCCCCGTCTCTGACTCAACGACGTCGATCTAGCGTATAATGGGCGGTGCGCTTTAGACGCACGCACAAAAAATTCTGTCTGCCCGTGTGAGTCACTCGATGGCCCGTCCGAAAAATCCCTCCCGCAGAAAATTTCTAAAAGGGGACGCTCCTTCTCAGAGCCCGACAGGAGACACGATCACCACCGAATCGCTTGCCGATTGGGTTGCGGATCCTCAGGCGGAAGCGTATCTCATTCGTATCGGTCGGCGGGCCATGGCATGCCAGTTCCAGGTTTTTTTAAACGCCGGCCAGTACGCCGACGATAGCGAAATGGCGATCGGTGCCCTCGACGAAATCGACGAACTCGAGGCGCTGCTCACGGTGTATCGTGCCGACAGCGAAGTGTCTGTTGTGAACGATCGAGCCGCTGCCCAGGCGGTCACTTTGAGCGATTCGCTTGCCGAACTTATCGAACTCTGTCTGGCGATTTTTGAAGTGACTGATGGGGCTTTTGATGCAACGGCGGGCCCGCTTGCCGATCTGTGGTCCCACGCGCGACGCTCCGGATCAGTTCCGCCGAAAGAAGCGGTTGCTAATGCACTCACGAACGTGGGGAGCGAACTGCTTCGTTTGGACCGTAAAAAGCAACAAGTCCGCTTTCTCCGTCCCGGGGTATCGCTGAATTTTGGTGGAATCGGGAAGGGTTTTGCACTTGAGGCGGCAAGCCGTCATTTGAAGTTGCAGGGGGTAGAGAACTTTTTGTTCCATGGAGGGCGGAGTAGCGTTCTGGCGAGTGGCTGCCGCGCCTCGGGTAGTGGAGAGGAACCGTGGCGGGTCGGTCTCGTCGATCCACTGCGACCGAGTGAGCGACTCGCGGAAATCGTGCTTCGGGACAGGGCCCTTTCGACTTCTGGTGCGCAGGCGCAATCATTCCAATATCGAGGACGCCGTTATGGCCACATTCTCGATCCGCGGAGTGGATTTCCAGCGGATGGGGACATTCTTTCGGCGACCGTTATGCATCCCGATGCCGCCTGGGCAGACGCACTCTCAACAGCCCTTTATGTGCTCGGTTCTGAAAAGGCGGTCGCGCTCTGCAGAGCACACCCGGAGATTACGGCCATTCTGATTGTGCCGGGACGTGGCACCGGAAATCTTGCAATCAAGACGAGCGGACTTTCGCCCGATGAGTGGCGACTCGTCACCGAGCAAAAGATTCCGATTCGTCGCGTGGACGGCTAAGATGGACGCGATTGACCGTCGCTTTTCGTGCAGGAACGGCGTTTGCGCCAAACTATTCTCAGTGTAAAATCGCGGGTGGTCTGTCTTTGCCGGCATCATGTAGGTCGCGAGTGCGATTGGGCCGGTTTCTCAACGATATTGCAAACCCCATGCTCCAAGACTTCCTGAACCTAAAATATTTGGGGATTGTCCTCGTCCTTGTTCTCTCGGGACTTGGACTTCCCATTCCCGAGGAGGTGGTGGTGGTTGCCGCAGGTGTGCTGAGTCACGATAGCGATAGCTTCAAGTGGCAGTACGCCTATCTCGCCTGCCTAGGCGGCGCGATCGCCGGAGACATTGTGGTCTATAGCATTGGCCGTTATTTGGGACACGGTTTCTTTCTTCGCTACCCGTGGTTTGCACGATTGATGCATGAGGAGCGGGAAGCCAAGATGGAGGAGGTGATAAAAAAGCACGGTTTCAAGGTCTTTTTTGTTGCACGTTTTATGGTGGGGGTGCGGGTTCCGCTCTACCTGGCAGCCGGGGTCGTGCGGATGTCCTGGCCTCGATTTCTACTGATCAACGTCTTTTGCGCCACTACGGTGGTGAGCATCGCCTTTTGGCTGGGGCATCGTTATGGCAACGAGGTGGTCAAAAGTATCAAGGAGGGACAGGGCGGGATCACCGTTGTGGTTCTCCTGCTGGTGGGGATCGCTGTCGGCTTTTACTTCATTCGTCGAAGGAAGAAAAAAACGCTCAGCGAGACAACGAAGGACGATGTGCCCTCGGAAGAAGAGAAGGCTTCAAGCTCCGGTCGGATCGTTACCTGAGTTTAATTGAAGAATAAAAAACGCGTATCAAGCGATTTTGTGAATTTCAGACGGATACCTTTCGATGGGTTCAACCCTGGCGATTGAAGTAACCCGACTCAGTAAGACCTACTCCTCGTCGTTCGGGTTGCGAAGGAAGTTGGCCCTCCAAGACGTTTCCCTTTCGGTGGCGAAGGGGCAGGTCGTTTCTTTGCTTGGGCCGAATAGTGCAGGTAAGACGACGCTCGTAAAAATATTGCTGGGCCTGCTTCGTCCCTCTCACGGTACGGCGCAGATCGCAGGTCAACCGGCAGGGTCGGTGCGCAGTCGGCGCCACATTGGTTATCTCCCCGAAAATCTTTTTACGGCAACCCATCACACGGCCCACTCCGCACTTGTGTTCTGGGGAAGGCTGCACGGGATCGCCCCGCAGAGAGTCGATCGCGCCGTGAGGCACTTCTCGATGCGGTCGGTCTGGCGGCGGCGGCCCGCGTGCCGGTGAAACAATTTTCCAAGGGAATGCGTCAGCGGTTGGGGTTGGCCGGCGCGCTGCTGCATCAACCCGATCTGCTCATTCTGGATGAGCCTACCGATGGACTCGATCCGGCGGGCCGAAAAATGGTGCGAGATTTGATTTGCGAAGCCAAAAGGGAAGGAAAGACTATTTTTTTAAATAGTCATCTCCTTCAAGAGGTGGAGCAGATTTCCGATCAGGTAGCGATTCTCGACCAGGGAACCCTGAAGTATTGCGGTGCGATCTCGGGTCTTCAGCAAAAGGATACATTGCGCATCGAATTGGAACTTCGGGGTGCCGAGACCGAGGCCCAGGCGGCACTCGATCTTTACGGAGAGGTTGATTTGCAGAGGGTGGACGAGCAGCGGTACCGCGTACGGTTGAATCTTGCCGATCAGTCTGCAGTCGATCAATGCATCGATGGATTACGCGCCGGAGGCATCAGTATCCTCAGTCTGAAACAACTTTTTTCACTCGAAGGTGCATTTTTGAAACTCGTCGCACCTGATGACGAGGGTGAGGATTCTGCATGAAGCCATACCTCGCAGTTATCGGCGACTCATTTCAGGCGGCGGCCAACTCCAGGATTCTCTGGATCGCGCTGATCATGATAACCCTCTTTTTGGCAGCGCTTGCGCCGATGGGGCTGGATATCGTTGCGGGCGATGCGGAATCAGACTATGCCATCGACGGACTTCAGTTGCGCTATGCGGGAAGCGACTTCGGGCCGAAGATTCAACTGCCGGCCGGGTCTGCTACCGAGTTGCGGGTAGAGGCACTCGCCTGGTTTATGGACCATGTGATCGATTTTATCGTTGGATTTTTCGGTATTTTTCTTGCGATCATCGTTTCAGCGGGAGTGATTCCGGAAACCTATCGAAGCGGGTCGGTGGACCTCCTGTTGAGCAAGCCTCTGAATCGCCCCGCTCTTTTTCTCGCAAAGTTCATCGGCGGTTGTACGTTTATCTTGATGAATATTTGTTATCTCATCGCCGGCCTTTTTTTGGTCGTAGGACTTCGCTGGGGTCTCTGGGAGGGGCGTATCTTGATCGCAATCCCCATTTTTTTGTTCTACTTCATGATCCTCTTTTCCGTTACGGCACTCATCGGCCTTTTGTCTCGGCGTACCGTGTTGTCTATCTTCGTGACCCTATTGTTTTGGGGGAGTTGCATTCTCGTTGCCAGTTCCAAGCAGGCGATGGAGAGACTGCTGCCGTTGGCAGATGCACTGGAAGGACCGCAGATGATATCGCCGGAAGGTGCTGGCGAAGCGCCGCAGGAAGACACGTTTTGGCAGTCGGTTTATACGTTCGGCATTCTGCCACTTTATACGGTGTTGCCGAAACCGCTCGAATTAGACGAAACGGTCCAATATTTTTTGGATCAAAAAGGTAAAATGAAATCGAGTTCGGTCTGGTCGCCGGTGATCAGCAGCGGAATATTTTTGCTCGTGGTTCTAGGGATTGGTTGTTGGGTCAGTTGGCGGGCCGAGTACTGATGAATACAGCAAATTCTCAATCGGACCGAGAAGAGCGATCCGCATTTGAGCAAGCGGCTGCGCACGTCCGCACCTTTCCCCAAACGCCGGGCGTCTATCTGATGAAGGATGCATCGGGCGTTGTGATCTATGTCGGTAAGGCCAGCAATCTACGGGCCAGGGCAGGCAGCTATTTCCTCAAAGCCGCACGTGAGGAGCCCCGCACTGCGGGCTGGGTTAGTGAGATTGCCGATGCCGATTACGTTGAGGCAGAGAGCGAGGTCGATGCCCTGTTGATGGAATCGCGGCTGATAAAAGACATCCAGCCACGCCACAATCGAGAACTTAAAGATGGGAAGAGTTTCCCCTATCTGCAGATTACGACGCGCGAAGATTTTCCCCGCGTCGAAGTGACCCGAACGCCCGAGACGAGCGGGGTCAAATTATATGGTCCCTTTACGAGCGCCGCGACGCTGCGTGGTGCTTTGCAGGTGTTGCAGCGGATCTTCAAGTTCCGTACGTGCGAACTCGATATCGATGAAGCCGATGAAAAATGGCAATGGTATCGCCCCTGTCTACTCGCCTCGATCGATCAATGTACCGCACCCTGTAATTTGCGGATCAGCAGCGAGGAGTATCGGGAAGATATCCGTCGGCTGAAGATGTTTATGGAAGGCAAGAAAAAAAAATTGCTCGCGCAAATGCAAGCGGAGATGCAGGATGCTTCGGCAAAGCAAGAGTTTGAGCGCGCCGCCCGTTTGCGCGATGAAATCCAGTTGGTGCAAACGTTGGATCAGCGGGGAGAGTTGGAAACCCACTCGCAGGTCGAAGTTTTTCATATCGATCCGAAGAAAGGGCTCGCAGGTCTCAAGCAGGTATTGGGGCTCACCAAATTGCCGCGCTCGATTGAGGGAGTTGATATCGCGCATCTGGCCGGGACCGATACGGTGGCCAGCGTCGTGCAGTTTATCGATGGCCTTCCCTTTAAGCCGGGATACCGTCGCTACAAAATCCGGGGTGTCGAGGGGGTGGACGATTACCGCTCACTGCGCGAAGTAGTGAGCCGGCGGTTCCACCGCCTTGAGGCAGAGGGGCAACTTTTTCCCGACCTGCTTCTGATTGATGGGGGCCGAGGTCAACTCAACGCGGTCCTCGATGCATTTTCCTCACTGCAAATCGAACCGCCTACCGTCTTGGGACTGGCGAAGCGAGAGGAAGAAATCTATTTACCGGATGTCGCCGAACCGATCAGGCTCACAAGACAGAGTTACGCGCTCCGCCTTTTGCAGTACGTGCGTGACGAAGCCCATCGCTTCGCGCAGCACTATCATCATCTGCTGCGGAGCAAATCGGTACTCCCAGACGATTGACTCAAGCTTCAGTGATTGCCACAAACGTCCCCGTATTGCTGGCGATAAGCTTGCCCTCGGAGAAAATATCGCTCGTGACCAGGATGCGGGCCCTGCCGTTTTGTGTCAGAGTCTTTGTGAATTCCTCGATTTGCGGATTGGAGAGCGTGCGCGAACGGGCCTCCATATCGCCGAGGGCCGGTTTGCTGAAATCGGTTTCACTATGCTGTATCACGAGTTCCGCATCGATCTCGCGGGCTTTGAGGTTGCCCCAGATGGCCACAAAGCCGGTAACGATTCCTAGCGCGGCAATGCTCCCACCGAATGCCGATTGTTGGTGATTGATATTCGCCTCAAGGGGCGCGGTCGTTTCAACGTCGGTCACGCTGAAGCGCGTCACGAGGATTCCCATATGCCGGGTCATGGGAATTTGCGTGTGTAGATGCGAATTGATTTCATCGACCGATGGCATCGCAGGCTCCAGGGACAAACTTCAGCAACTGCTTTCCAGCTTACGGGACGGCCCTATGATCGACTATTTGCAAAATTTTGCAACGGCGGCAGACATAGCATCTCGCGGGACGCGCATCTCCAGCGGATGTCAGGCAGCCAGATTGCCCGATCCCAGGCGATAGGCGGAGACCATGCCGAACACGAGGAAGACTCCGCCGAAGATACCGAATGCCAGAAGAGCAATGAAGAATAAACCGATGCCGGTCGCGGCCTTCGATCCAGTGGACCGTTCGCCGCGGTCGACAACTTCCGTTTCGGCAGTCGATGCAGACTTGATGGCAGGCGTTTGGGCCAACTCGGCCACCACCTCCGCATCGCTGAGCAGTGCCACGCGCTCTGCGATTGCCGAGTACGCGGCCAGATCTGAGGCGGTATCTTGCGGAGAACGTTGCTGCGCCAGCAATCGATCCATCAAGTCAATGCGATCCGCCTCTTCGTGTAACTGGATCCGCTGATGAATTTTTTCAGAATCCCAGGATTCCACTTCCTGCAGTGCCGCCTCAAACTCCTGATCGTAATAGGGCTCGCTTACCTCCTCAGGATCCTGCCCGGCGGCCCGCATCCGATCTTCTGTCACAACCGATGCCACATGTTCCTGGAAATCGATTTCAGTCATTTCCATTGCCATACCAAAGAAAACTGCAAAGTAAAGAACTTTGCTGAAGACACATCCCACCAGTGCCATCAAGGCGGAGGTGAGACCGGCGATCGTACCGTCGTTGTCTTGATGCGCGATTGCCATGCCGAGTCCGGCAAGGCCACCTACAGCCCACGCGAGGAATCCCAGAGCATAATCGGTCGCCAGGGACGCGGCCGCCCAGAGGGCGCCCCCGACAAGCGCGAAGAGGAGACTCAGCAGTGTCCCTCGAACGTACGTCGCGATCGAAAATGAATGTTTTCGAGATTTCTTGGCCGAGAGGTTTTTCGTCACCGGCTCCACCGGCTCCGGACGTCGGGTCGCCTCGGAGACCGGATTCTCGATTGCTAGTGTTGTCCCTTTTTTCAGGTGGTAGCCGCATTCGACACAGAGTACGGTTTGAGGCAGCAGGGCCGCGTCGCAGGAGGGACACGGTTTGGTGTCGGTGCGGTCAGAATCCGGCAGCGGCCCGAATTCTTCTTCGAAGAGGGCGGCGAGGCGGTACTCGTCGTCGGTACTTCCCGCCAGTGCAGCGGCAGGTTCCGGAATGCGAAAAACTGTCTGGCAACGACTGCATTTGGCTCTTCGCCCGGCAATCGCTTCACCGACCTCGTAGTGCTTTCCGCACTGCTCACAGTCGAAAGTGACCGGCATCCACTCTTCTCCTTCGCAACCGCCCTGCCGTAAGAGGTATCGCCTCTTCGACTTAAGAGCGGACACAAAAAGAGTTTTTTTGCCCTCTGTCCACTGCTACTGCGCTAAAACGGACAAAAACAGGCATTTTTTGTGAGCGGCCAGAAAAAAAGCCCTCCGCTAGACGCAGAAGCGTGAAGGGGGCCCCGTTTAGGGCCGGAGGATCAGCCGTGTGTCCCCTTCGCGCTTGCGGACCTCGCCGATGATCGCGGCTGCTGCCGCCCCCTTCTCCCGACACGCTGTGACGACCGCATCCGCATGATCTGCAGGCACACTCAGCAGCAGTCCGCCCGAAGTCTGCGGATCGAACAGCATTTCAAGTTGGATCGGATCGGCACCCGCTTCGATTTGAGAAACAGTCTCCACGCCACTGCGATTTGTTTTGCTTGCCCGCGTGAAGTAACCGGAACTGGCCAGCTGAGCCGCTCCCGGCAGAATGGGTAGCTGATCTAAATCAATCACCAGGGTCACCCCACTCGCGGAGGCCATTTCCACAGCGTGCCCTGCCAGGCCAAAGCCGGTGATGTCGGTCGCGGCATTTGCGCCACCCGCTTGTGCTGCCAGGCTTGCCCCCTCATTGAGCATTGCCATGCTTGCGGTGGCGGCATCAAGTACGTCTTTCGGGCAACCGTCTTTCTTGAATGCTGTGGTGATGAAACCTGTCCCCAAAGCCTTGGAGAGAACCAATCGGTCGCCCGCTTGCGCACCGCGATTGGTGAGCATGGTGTTTTGGTTTGCCGTGCCGGTCACACTCAGTCCGTATTTGATCTCTGCGTCGCGGACCGAATGGCCACCCAGGATCACCGCGCCGGCTTTCTCGACCCGTTCGGCTCCCCCGCGAAGAATTTCATGGAGAATTTTCAGATCGAGCTTGTCGTCGGGGAAGCCCACAATGTTCAGCGCGGTC
>JAQWPY010000195.1 GCA_029245145.1 Pirellulales bacterium
TTTCCGCGACTCGTAGTCCAATCGTTTTCGCAATGCGACGGATTTCTGTCTTCTCAAAAGGGCCAACCGGAAGCATCATCCGAGCGAGTCGCTCTTGGGGAATACCAAAAAGAACGTACGACTGATCTTTTTGCCGATCGATGCCACGGACGAGCGCCTTGCCACTGTTTCCGTCCGGCAATAATTGGGCATAGTGTCCCGTGGCCACATATTCTGCATCGACGCTGTCGGCATAGTCGAACAACTTTCCGAATTTAATCCAGTTGTTGCACATCACACACGGGTTCGGGGTGCGACCCACTGTGTATTCTTCGACAAAGTAATCGATGATCGCAGAAAATTCGCGCTCTAAATTCAACGCATAAAACGGAATACCGAGCCGGTCCGCGACGCGGCGTCCGTCCTCGGCATCGGCCGCGCTACAGCATCCCTGTTTGTGATCGAGTCGTTCATTCAGGATGGGCAAACTTTCCGAAGATGTGCTACCGGGAGCCGAATCGCATGACGTCACCACCGGAGACTGCTGTCCGTGACGCATGAAGACACCGATGACTTCGTGCCCCTGTTCGCAGAGCAGGGCCGCTGCGACACTGCTGTCGACACCTCCCGACATGGCAAGAACGATTCGCGACACAACTTCTCCCGAGGAACGTGTGAACGGATGTGGAACGCGTTGGTGCAGCCCCTGCGCAGCGACCACAATTCAGTCTACGAACGCCCGCTGGAACCGGCAAGCGGACCTCCGTGGGCTTCATTTCCTCGGAGAGGATATTAAAATGGAGTCGGTATGCCTTTTAAGGGAGAATTTAATGGATAAAGAAGTCACGGATCGCGTTAACGAGATACAGCAGAGAATCGTCCAACTGCGGGACTCTCTTTGACTATGCGGGCAAAACCACAGAGGCTACTTCGATTGAGCAGCAGATGTCAGCGGCCGACTTCTGGGATCATGCCGAGCAGGCACAGACTGTTGTATCGCAACTCAAGGCCCTCAATGCCATCATCAAACCCCTGGCAACACTCCTCGCGGCGGGCGATGACCTCGGCGCGCTGATGGAAATGGCGGAGGAAGACGGTACGCTCGAGGAGGAGCTACTCCAAGAACTTAAAAAGATGGAGCAATCGCTTGAGGATCTTGAACTCAAGTCATTACTCGATGGCCCCCACGACAACTCGGGAGCAATTCTTACGATCAATGCCCGCGACGGTGGAACCGATGCCAACGACTGGGCAGAGATGGTTTTGCGAATGTACCTGCAGTGGGCGCAGAAAAATGACTACGCGTGCGAAATACTCGACCGTCAAGACAACGACGAGGCCGGGATCAATAGTGCATCGCTTTCCATTCGGGGCCCCATGTCCTACGGGTACCTTAAGGGAGAAACAGGTATGCATCGCCTCGTCCGCATCAGCCCTTTCAATTCCGAGGGCAAGCGACAGACGAGCTTTGCCTCGGTCGATGTCACGCCAGAAATAACAGACGAAGGAGAAATTGAGATCAACCCTTCCGATGTTCGCGTCGACACCTACCGGGCTAGCGGTGCTGGTGGTCAGCACGTCAACAAAACCGACAGCGCCGTTCGTTTGACTCATTTGCCGTCACAAATCGTAGTGCAATGTCAAAATGAGCGGAGTCAGCATAAGAACCGCGCCACCGCTTATAAGATGCTGAGAGCGCAACTTGCACGTTTGGAGGAAGATAAACGGGAGGCAAAACAGGCCGCGCGGTATAAAGATCAGGCGAGGGTAGGTTTTGGATCCCAGATTCGAAATTACTTCCTGCATCCCGATCAGCGGGTGAAAGATGCCAGAACCAACTATTTGGTTGGCAATTTTCAGTCGGTGATGGATGGGGGAATTCAGCCATTCCTCGATTCCTATTTGCGTTGGCGGGTCAAGGAGCAAACCTAGAGTCGTTCCGGATCATGCAAACATATGATGCGATCGTCATCGGCTGCGGGGGGATGGGAAGTTCGATAATCTGTGCTTTGGCGCAGCGTGGCGTGCGCGTCCTTGGAATCGACCAATATGCGGTGCCGCACCGTCGGGGTAGTTCGCACGGGCAGACGCGAATCATTCGCCAGGCCTATTTCGAGCATCCCGATTACGTACCGCTGCTGCTTGAGGCCTATCGCCAGTGGGCCGAACTCGAAGCATGCGCAGGCCACAAGCTGTTGCATCAGACGGGGCTGTTGCAGGTGGGGCCACTCGATGGATTTTTAGTCCCCGGGGTTCGCGCCAGTGCGGACGCACATCAGCTCCCGATCGAAACCTTTACGGGGCGCGAAATCGCGGAAAACTTTCCCGGATTTCGCGCCGCAGAAGATTGCGTGGGACTCTTCGAACGACAGGCTGGATATTTGTTGGTCGAAAAGGCAATTTCGGCTTATCTCGATCAGGCGATCAAGGCGGGGGCACAGATACTGACCGACAGGCAACCCGCCCGGTGGTCTGTGGACGGTCAAGGCGTTCGAGTCGCGGTGGGCGAGGAGGTGTTCGCTGCCGGTCAACTGGTAGTTGCCGCCGGCAGTTGGACCAATCAACTGGTGGTCGATCTGGGGGTTGAGTTGCAGGTGGTGAAAAAACACATGTACTGGTTTGCCAACGAATCATCTCGCTACCACCACCAAAGTCCGGTGTTCTTTTATGAGACGCCTCAAGGATATTTTTATGGTTTTCCGCAACTCGATGCGCGAGGTATCAAGGTCGCTGACCATCGTGGGGGCGAGCGTGTCGCTGATCCGGGTCGAATGGACGCCACGATCGATCGAGACGATCAGCGACGGATTGAGGATTTTCTTTGCGACCATCTTCCGGACATTTCCCCGCAGGTGACCGACCACCAGGTGTGCATGTACACGCGATCCCCGGACGATCACTTCATCATTGATCGCCACCCCCATCTGCCTCAGGTCGTTCTGGCAACCGGTTTTTCCGGTCACGGATATAAGTTCGCACCGGTCGTCGGTAGGGCGGTTGCAGACATCGTCGCGGAGGGTAAATCACCGTTGCCGATCGATTTCTTCGCTCTCAAACGGTTTGCCGGACCGACTGGCAGCGGGGACGTTGAGTGAAAAGCGTACGGTCGTGCAGATAGTGACGGTCGTACTGGCCTCGCCGGTTTCCAAGGTGCAACGCGTGTTGCAAAAAGGCAACGTCTCAATCTGGTGCGTGCTAACCTTGAGTAGCGTTGAGTCCCCGGTTTTCGCGAATTTCATGCATTTCGGGTGGTGGAATGCATGGGAGGTGTGCAGTGTACGGCGTTGCCATTTCCATGATCGCGGTTCCTGGTAGGGGATAGTGTTCTCGGGTGGTTGGTTGGCAGGCTTATCGTGATTCCGATGAGGCTGCTTGCCGGGTGCCCCTTGATCGATGCACGCTGGGATTGATGGATCATGGCGGCTGCAAGGCAACATACAATAGTGCGGGAAAAGAAGTGGGGTTCCGTTGGAATCCCTCTACTTGCTCTCGTACTTTTCTCGATCACCGGTTGTCGAAGTTTTTACGATCGGACCCCACCCCCTCCCCTGTCCACCGTCGGCGTTCCTGGGCCGGTCGACATTCCATCGGTCGACGGCATCGCTCCGGTCGCACCACCACCCCCGGCAAGCGCCGTTCCACCACCGCCACCGGGTCAAGTTCCTGCCGCCCCACCACCGGCGCCGTTCTTCGGTTTATTCGATTCTACCGGTGTGGGTGGGCTGGCCGATTCGCGATTGACGCTTTCCCCCCAATCGATTGTCGCGCCTGTGGGAAGTGAGGTCGTCTTGATCGGTGGCATTATCGACAGCCAAGGTCGTGGTGCCACAAGTCAGCGAGTCGATTGGATGCTCTCGCCGGAGAGTGTGGGTGAATTTGTCGCTGTCGATCAGAGTGCCAGTTGCTTTCTCTTGCGTTTCCCATCCAATCGGCCACGGAAGGTGACCAACAGTTATGCGATTAGCAGCACCACCACCGCTCGCAAGGCAATTGGCCGAGGCACTGCCACCGAACAAGATAATGTTGTGGTCGAGCGGGGGCAGACGTACGTTACGGTGAGTTCTCCCACCGACGGCGCAAGTTATGTCACCGCGTTTGCTCCTCACGTGCCAGCGTGGGATTTGCGAAAGCAGAATGCAGTGATCTACTGGGTTGATGCCCAATTCAGTTTCCCGGCTCCTGCAATTGCCCCGATTGGTGAACGGCATACGTTTACCTCTGTCGTCACGCGGTTGAGTGACGGCTCGCCGCTGGAAGGATTTTTAGTTCGTTACACATCGACCGATCCGAATGCCGTGTTTGCCCCAGGTGGAACACCTTCGGTCGAGGTGCTGACGGATGCGGAAGGGCGAGCTGCGGCCGAAATTTATCAACAGAATCCGGGACGTGGTACGGCCCAGGTTCAGATGGAGGTGATTCGTCCGGCCGGGCGTGCCAATGCCGCAGATCGTCGCCTGGAAGTGGGTCGAGGCACGGCATCGATGACCTGGACCGCGCCCGGCATTGCCCTCGATGTGACCGGACCGGCAACGGGAAGCATCGGCTCTCAGGCAAGTTTTCAGGTTGTCGTTACCAATAACGGAGATATGCCTCTCAATGACGTGGCGGTTTCTCACCGTGTGCCGGCGCCGCTCGAATTTATCAATAGCAGTATTGCGGCAACCGAGCAGAGTGGTCTCTTGCGCTGGAACATGGGCCAACTCGCAGCTGGACAGTCAGAGACCATCATTGTGAATTACAAGGTTCGCAGTTCCGGTAGTGCGCGCAATTGTTTCTCGGCGACAAGTGCCGAGAGAGTCGAAGACCAGGCATGCCTCGATATCAATACGACCGCACCCCAGTTGGAACTCAACGTTTCAGGACCGACGACGGCGACGGTGGGAGAGCAGGTCACCTACCGCATCTCGATCACCAATCGCAGCCAGAGTCGCCTCACGCAACTCATTGTCAAGAATACGTTTGATGAGGGCTTACAGCATGCGGTCGCTGTAAGTCCGATCGAGCGGGATCTAGGAATCCTGGAGCCGGGCGGAATCCGCGAAGATATTCAAGTGACTTTCCAGGTGACCAAGCCCGGTAAGTTGTGTCAGACGGTTGAGGTACTCGGTGCTGGTGCACTGGAGGTTCAGGAGATCATTTGTCTGACGGTGAGTCCGCCATCGGAGGCCAAGGCAGCCCTCAAGGTAGAAAAGCGGGGTCCGAGTACGGGAACCGTGGGGCAAACTCTTATTTTTGAAAGTCTGATTACCAATACGGGGACGGCACCTCTGGAAAATGTAACGGTGATCGATACGTTCGAACGCGGTCTAGAGCCGACGCGAGTCTCCAATGGGTATCAGATTGAAGAGGATCAACTGACTTGGAAATTTGCTCAAATCGCCCCCGGGCAGACCGAACGATTGCAGGTGGAGGTGATTTGTAAAGAAGCGGTTCGCGCATGTAGTCGTGTTACGGTAACAGCCGCGGGGGATCTGATGATGGCTGAGGAGGCGTGCGTCCAGATTACGGAGGCGGCCGTACCCCCGGTGACTCCCGCCCCGCCGGCAACCGTACCGCCACCAGCCTCCTCGTCACAGGCCGACAATGTGGAGACGGGAGATGTACTTTCCTTGACCGTGACCGACCTGCGGGATGAGGTCGCCGTGGGCGGCACGATTGTGTACGAGGTGACCGTGACGAATCTTCACAATGTGGCCGATGCGAACATCGTGGTAATCGTTACCGTTCCAGAAGGTTTAGCACCCACAGTCGGAGGGGTTGGTATTGTGGCACCGAGTAACCCGAACATCGGACAGCGAGTCATTCGCTTCAATCCGGTAGCAGAAATTCGACCGGGAGAGTCACTGATTTATCGAATACCGATTCTCGCGAAACAACCGGGACAGTTCAGTTCGCAGATACGGGTGACCAGTAATGGTCAGCGGCGGCCGCTGATCAAGGCGGAAGAATCGAGCGTGTTTCAGGATCAATAGCGACCTCAACCTACGTCGCATCGTTTGTCCGCGGATTGAACTGGAATAGTACGTACTCATCGTGCAATATTCTTTTGCCGATGGTTGCCCTGCCGCAGAGTCGCTGACCCTGTAATTCAATTACATACTGTTCCGGTTCGTCGGAAATTTCTTTGTACGAGCCCCAGTCATGCCGGGTTACAACCCCTCGATTTTCAGTGAGCGCCCCTTCATAGTCGAGATAGCAAAGGCGATGTTTTTGCAGAGGCAAGGCGTGCAGTTGCTCGCCGTTTTCCGGTATTGCCGGAAGTGCCCAAGTCATCAGGTACTCTTCCTTCTCCAGCATCAGATCCCAATGCGAGGGTCGGACCGAATTGGGCGACATCTGATGGCGAAGAATGACAAAACGCGGCATCGGTGCCATCCTTGCGAGAGATCGGAGTCAATTAAACAAACTTCAACAGAGCGTATCTTTTCTTTCCTGAGCGCAGCACCATCACGGTTTCGCTTGCAAGATCGGCTTGGGTTAGGGACCGACTTTGGTCTTCGACGCGTCTGTTGTTCACATAAGCCCCGCCTTGATCCACGGTTCGTCGTGCATCACTCTTGCTTTTCGCCAAACCCGATTGGCAGAGTGCTTCGATAATTGAAAGGCCCTCATTCGCAAGTTGGTCTCTGGCAAGTTCCTGGCTGGGAACATCGGCAAAAATATCAGTCAGATCGGCATCCGACATCTGCTCGATCGTCGCCCCGAACAACACCTCGCTCGCCTTGTTGGCTTTCTGTAATCCTTCGTCTCCATGAACGAGTCGCGTGAGTGAACTTGCCAACTCTTGTTGGCTGCGGCGCTGCTGAGGTGCATTGGCACGCTCGTCGGCAAGTGAGAGGATTTCTTTTTCCGAAAGTTCGGTGAGCATCCGCAGGCACGCATCGACATCCGCGTCCTCGGTGTTGTACCAGTACTGGTAAAAGACGTAAGGGCTAGTTTTTTTGGGCGAAAGCCAAATTGCACCCTGTTCAGTTTTACCCATCTTCGTGCCGTCGCTCTTGGTCAGCAGCGGACAGGTCAGGCCGTGGAGTCCGCCTTCTCCCATCCGCCGAGCGAGTTCGATGCCGGCTGTGATGTTACCCCACTGGTCACTTCCTCCCACCTGCAAGCCGCAGCCATGGGTCTTGCGCAGATGCACAAAATCATAGGCTTGCAAAAGCATGTAGCTGAATTCCGTGTAGCTCATGCCGGCCTCGGTCTCTTCGAGTCTTGCCTTCACCGACTCTTTACCGAGCATCACATTCACCGGAAAGTGCTTGCCGATATCCCGCAAAAATGTGAGGTAATCCCACTCCTTCATCCAGTTGTAGTTGTTCACGAGTCGGGCCGCCTGCGGGCCATCGAAGTCGAGAAATTGACCGAGTTCGTGAGTGATTCCTTCGAGATTGTGCTCGATCTGTTCGGCAGAAAGTAAATTGCGCTCTTCACTTTTGCCACTCGGGTCGCCGATCATACCGGTCGCACCTCCGGCGAGCACGATCGGACGGTGTCCCGCCTTCTGGAATCTTCGCAGCATCATCAGCGGTACAAAATTACCGACATGCAGCCCGTCCGAAGTGGGGTCGAACCCGGCGTACACAATCTTGCTTCCCTCGGAAAGCCACTGCCGTAAATTTTGAGGATCGGTCGTCTGGTGAACCAATCCTCTCCAGTCGAGTTCCGCAAAGATATCCATCAAATCTCTCGACAGAATTTCATAGGGGGGTGTCGTGCGATGCAAGTATCATGTCGTATCGACGAGTTGCGCGGTAGTGGGGTTTCCATTTGGAAATGCGCAGATTTCTAACGGAACAGGTCATCATCGGCAAACGGATTACCTGTTCCGGCGACCTTCGGTTTGGGAAGAATTTTAAGTATCTGCCCGGCAAGTTTAAGATCTTGCTTCGTCGTGATTTTGCGATTCAGTGGTGAACCTTCGATCAGCGTGACCGGATGATCCGCTCGTTCGACCAATTGCGCATCGTCGGTTGCTCGAACATCTCCGCGCTGCGAGTATGCATCGAGGAGCCAATCCCGGCGGAATACCTGAGGCGTTTGGGCTTCCCATAAGTTCGAGCGGTCGACGGTTTCGGCGACGGTGGGTGATTTTCCTCCCTCTGAATTGCCCCGCTTCAGCGTGGAGGTCACCGGGATACCAAAAAGCGCAGCCCCGCTTCGTGTGGCAGCTTCAAAGATCGTCTCAATCCACTCATCCGCAAGACACGGTCGTGCTGCATCGTGGATGGCGACGAAGTCTGCTTCCGCTTTGACGCGGGATAAGGCTTTTTCTATCGAGTCACTTCGTTCTGCCCCGCCCTCGACCACATCGATACCGAGAATGGTGACGTTGGCCGAGAACTTCATGTCGAAGTCTTCACGGTCTTCCGGAGCGATCACCAGGATGAGTTGGATGACGTCGTCGCGATTGAGAAATTTTTCGGCCGAGTGAAGCCAGACGGCGCGACCATCTAATACTGCGAATGGCTTTTTATAGTGCTTGTCCCTGAATCGCTGGCTTTTGCCTGCGGCCGGCATGATCACAGAAAACGTTGACACAATCGGGGCCCTGAGGGGTGATCTCGTTGCGGCATCATACCACGCGGTCGGCCGCCACCGGTAGCGGAGACGACGACGCTTTCATCCGTTTGCATGTGGTGAGATGGCAATGCGATTTTCCAGCAATTGGGGAATGCAATGCCGTAGTTGCGTGATCATTTGAGCGTGCTGTGGAATCTGCTTCACGATCCGCAGTTGTTCGGTATCGACCGCATCCTGAAGTGAGAGCAGATACGTGTTCATTTCACCAATTAATTCTGAGACAAAGTCGATCGAAAGCTCGATATTGCGCAGCCGGACAGCAGTAGATTCCGAGATTCGATCGATTCGAATTAATTGGCCAGCATGTGCCTTATAGAGTGTGCCGTCCAAAAAAATGCGCCGCAGTTCATTCTGCGGATTGAAGTGATACGCGCGCGTCGCATCAAAATAGATACTCAGGGCGCTACTCGATCTGAAGCCAAAAACAAGCGGTTCGCGAGCCGCGGGCAAGATTGCCTTCGCCCGCTCAACCAAGGCTGTCGATTCCGCAAAGAGGTCTTCCTCGTGCGCGCCATGCGATTCCATGCGTCGTCTACGTTAGCCGTTGATTATTTTGGAGGTCGAGATCGATAGCGTTGGGCGGCGCGTTGGAGGATTTTTCGTTGAGCCCGCGTGAGTGAATCGATCCCCCGATCATGAACGCACTGGAGGATCGCATCGACCATGTATTCTTCATTCTCTTCTTCGCTGCCGATATTATCATTTTCGGTTTGTTGCGGCTGCCAGCTGCCGAGCGGATGAAATTCGCTCTCGGCTAAATCCTCGGACGTATTTTCACGCGGGGTGATTAATTCTGTTTCTTCTTCGATGTGAACTGCAAGTGACAGGGGGGGGGAAGAAAAGCAGAGGCAATAAACGGCAATCACTGTGAGCGGTAACCAGAGAGGTACTCCCCCGTACGACAGCCCTCTAGTTGCAATCGCAAGCGCGATGAGCAAAAAGACCGATACGACGGAAGCTCTTCTCGCAATGAGCCAACCCCGACGATCTCCCACGGCAGGGCAGATGAGTGACTGAAGTACCCAGCTGCCATCTAGCGGGACCGAGGGTACCAGATTGAGGACAAACAGTCCCAGGTTGATCCAGAGAGCCAATCGCACACCGGCCACCAGCGGGGGTGCCTCTAAAAACGCACCACCGGTCGCGAAGGGCGTTTGCCATGGATTTTCCTGAAGTGAGAGCAGCAACACCGCTGCAAGCGCCATTCCAGCGAGGTTCATCAGGGGGCCGCTGAGCGCAACCCACAAATCGCGGCCAGCCTGTTGCGGGTAGGTATGAAAGCTCAGGCCCCCAAAGGGCGTGAGTACCAGCGTGTCGTTGGTGCCGCCAACCCGTTTTACCGAAAGGCAGTGTCCCAGTTCATGCAACAGCACGCAGGAAAACCAGACGAACAGAATCAAGCAGCCATCTCGTAGCAAATGTTGGCTATCGACGAGATTCCGAAAAAAGAAGGTAAAGACTGCGACGAGTAGACACGAAACGTGAAGGCGTACGGGTAATCCGCTCCAACGACCCAAATAAATGCTTCCGAGTGTCGTGCCGCTGTACATGGAACGCGTCACCGCCGAGGTCGCGGTTTCCCACAAGGTTCTCGGGATTGCCAAGCTTCTATCCTACCAACTACTATTTGAACCGGCAAACAGAATACCGGTTTGCAGCCATCCTTCTCTCAAGCAG
>JAQWPY010000071.1 GCA_029245145.1 Pirellulales bacterium
AGTGGCCCCCCGGGTAGATCGGGGCCCACGCAAATTGCAAAAGCACCCGACTCTCAACGAAGCAAGTTGGGAAACTTCTTCCACCACGGTTGTTCTTCACTCGGGATATTCGCTTCGGTTACGGGAACCCTGGACAACTCCTCGGGGCGATCGATGGGGCCCTGCACCGCACCTTCGGGGTTGGGCAGAGATACGTGTTGCTGGAGAAACTGCGGCCAATAACTGTTGAGAATCCGATTACACTCCGCATACTTGCCTCCCGTAAGGGCGAAGTGCGCCTGCGTGAGAATCCGTGATAATTCTTTTCTCTCGTTCTCGCTGAAGTAAAGTTCCGATACAACCACATCGTCGATCCAGACATCGCCACGGCCCCGATGCTCAAAGCGGATGGCAATCGGGCCCAATCCGGACAGCGGCAGGTCGGTGATCTGGTATTCAAACATTTTCCATTCCGACTCCGTGGGGACCTCCCCGTATCGATAGAATGTGTTTTCTTGATGTTCTCCTTCGATGCCCATTCTCAGCGGCCCTTCAAAGTCTTTCGACATTTTCAGCCAAACGAAAAAGGAAAGGCGGCCGGTGCCCGGAGCCGCGAAGCGATTGCTTCGGACAACCGTCTCAGCAGCCGTATTTTGAATGCGAAGCGATGATTGCCCCGTATGTGCGTGCTGCGGATCGAGTGCGACAGTACCGGACCGATCGGAAGTCCACCCGATAACTCGGTCGGCAGACTCGGGCGATTCAAAGTTACTGTTTTTCAAAGCCTCCCTCTCCCGACGCGTTTTGAGTTGACTCGTGCGATCGGCCAGTTCATTGATGCGGCGTTCCAACAATGTGGCGACATCGGACGCGAGCTTCACTTCGATTGTCGTGGGATTCACGTCGGCACGCGAGAACCGAAGGGCGCGAAAATCGTGAGCGGTAAGGCTTATCTGCACCAGGCCATCGGATACCTTAGGGGCACCGGCAAGCGAGAGATTCTCAATCTCGAGCGGTGGCTCTTGAGGAACGCGAAAGGTAACGCGGCAGGGCCAAGGGGTTGGATTTGCAAGAGAGAGATAAGTGGAACCCTGCTTGACTAATTTTCGCAGCACGACCGGTTCGTGATCTCCCTCGATTCTGACAAAAGTATCTTTCGGCAGACGACGGTAAGTAGTCACAACGGAACGCAGCGACTCTTCTTGACCGAGAGGTAACATGGAACCGCCTACCATGATGGTACCCAGGTCGCGAGTCGCCAGATCGCGCACCAGAAGTTCTCGATTGCGAGCGCCCGTGGGCACGAGGTGGGGAACGAGTGAAACGTAGGTGGCCTCTGCGCCGAAGGGGCTCTGCTGGTCGAATGAAGCCAAGCGTATCGCCCGCGGCCGACTCTGCAAAAAATGGCCCAGCGCTGGCAGACCCTCAAAAGGCTGATCCCATTGCAGCGAACGACCCACCTCACTTGCGGCCGACGGGTCGATGCGAGAAAAATCAGTCTCCATCACGCGCGAACGGAGGAGCACCACCCCGTCGCCAACGCGCTTGTAGTTGTCGGTTGAAAGCCCGACCCCGAGCAGTAGTTCATCGGGGGTAAACTGGTTGGGCAGGGCGGGACGCAACTTGTCTGCCACATCGGGGCTTACCTCAATTGCCGATGTCGCAACAAACAATTTACCCTTCGGGCAGACCACCCGGAGTTGATCGGCAATGCGACCGTGGAATGTTCTTAGTTGATCGGCTCGCCACTTGAGCCATGTGGTCCGTTCGTCCATCGCAGTGGCGGTGTTTGTCGTTCCCTCGGCTGCCTCGCTGTGCTGTTGGGCCTCCCACTGTTGCAGAAATCGTTTGTAGGTCAACGGGTCGGCGCCCCAAGCAGGTCCGGGAAAGACCGTGCAGCCGCGGCCCGACGTATCGATAGCAATCCCGGCAAACGAAGGGTGATCTCCGTAACGATCGACCAGTTCACGTGTGATCTGCAAAACCTCTGCCTGCACATCGGCATGCAGCGGATTGTAGCGCAGTTGCCCGCCTTGCACCGCTCGATCCTGCCACAGACGTCCCTCCGCATCGGCGAGAATCATACCCGTCGTTGCGGCACGTCGCGTGCGCCTTTTTTCTTCTAGGTGGGGCAGGGGGGTCGACAACTGCAGTGCCGGGATCAATTGAATCCCCTCACGATCACAGAGCCGCAGCAACAATTCCAACACGTCCTTGCGAATCGGATCCTGTCCGCTCGACGCAAAGACACCCGTATCGTAACGAGGGGTCGCCTCCAATCGATCGCTCGGATAAATCGCGCCGCCACGCGCGAGCACTGAAAAAACCAATGCGTTGTAGCCTCCATACTTCAAGTACTCGATCAACCGTCTGCCGGACTGGTAAAAGGTAACCCAGTCATCGAGAGATCGATTGGTCTCCGTATCCAAAAATTCGAGGGCGGAAAAGTTTTCCGGAAGGAGTGGCTCGGCCATGTAGCCTGCGAATAACCGATCACCTTCCGACACAGTTGGAGCGATGAGCGGGGGCAAACGATGATCTCGGGGATCGGCGCGTTGCAGACTCGGGAAACTTGCCGACCGCGGTCCCCGCAATCGGATCGTGCCGTGTATGGCTGGCTTGTCCTTGCGGGCATTCGTTATGAGCACATACGGTGATTTGGTTTTGGGCCAGAACACGATCTCATGGTTGGCGACAGCGGGCGACTCCTGATTTTCTCTATCGCGAACAACCACACCCGAATCAATACCGACCGGCAGCAAATTTCCAGCAGCGTCGGGCTCCAGAATGCTGATGCCCATCGACTGAGGCAGGTCGTTCGGATAATCGACTTGAAGTATGTGTGGTAAACCCGGCTGAGCAACGGTTAAAGGGTAGGCTACCCACACCGTCTCCTCGTCGGTTGGCGAGGGGGCCAAACGGGTGTGCGCACCCAACGACGGATGCTGCCACAACTGAATATTTCCGTGCCGGAGGGGACCGCCACGCAACCCCGACATCGAGCCCACCTTTTTCCACCAGGGATTGGTGGGGAGGATCTCAGTCACGATCTTACCGGGGGCCGCTGCGACGGTGGTGGCAGATTCACCCGGATCGCGCGATCCTACGACCACGCATTGTACCTTTCGTCTTGCGATCACCTGCTCCCGATTCCGGAAAGGGTTCGCGCGGGCGAAGCCATCTTCGGAAAGCAAAACGGTGAACACAAGATCGTAAACACCCTCGTCTTCGGGCAATGAAAATTCCAGGGGGATCGATTCGTAGTTCTGTTCATCGACCGGAACCGAAAAAGTCTTGCTACTTGCCGATATTTCATCTTCCGTACGTGCGACCACAACCTGTGACCGAAGCACCACATTCCGATTGGCCGGGAGGCCAAGCAGGTGGGGCAACAGTTCGAGTTCAAGTTGCTCATTCGGAGCAAAAACAAGGGAATCTCTCTTCACTTTCACGCGCAACCGATCGCCGGGTACCCGCTGTACAAGAATTTGATTGCCGAGATTGGTAGGTCCGAGCGGGCGATGAAATGAATCGTCCACAAGGTCCCTTAAGGGAATCTCCAACGATGCTGAGGCCTCTTGTGCATCTGCCTTTTTGAGCGAAACGATCAGGTTGCTCTCGAGCGGCGCAACAATATCCACATCGACCCCGTCGTACTCACGTTGCGAACGTGCTTCAACTTGAAGTGTGCCGCGGTCAATCCACATCGATCCTGGCGCATCCTCATCGATGCCCAACGGATCGTGCTTGACGATACGTCCCTCGCTAACCGAAAGCGAACCGCTCCATGCCTGGGGGGCACCGCCACCCCAAGCGATGCGCAGTCGCAATACGGGACGTTCCGCGGCAGATGCTTCCTGCAAGAAGCTTGGCCCGTGTTCCGTGGAACACAAACTGAAGAAGAAGGTGAGCAGCAGCGCAACGGCGGGCGACCGCGCGCGAGCGGAACGAACTGACAGGCAATCTGGAATACTGTGGATTCCCTTCCACAGCGCACCATCGATCGGCACCGTACGGACCTCCTTGCCCGACGCAGCAGAATATTTTGAACGAACGTATTGCCCCGACAAGACGTTACGAAAAATCGAGGGGCGGGATTATAGGCAGAGGAGGAGCGTGGTCGCCAGATCGAATCAGCTTGATCAGCACCGGTTGCACCGCCAGCATTGCGGGCAACTGCCGAGGGTCCAATCAAGGCCTTTCCAGCAGCAGGCGGTAAGCCGCGATCGTCTCTTCTGCCATCTCCGTTGCACCAGCGGCACGCATGACACCCTCTCGACCTTCGAGGGAAAGTACTCTCCGGCGTTCGCTATCGTGCAGTAATTCGCTGAGAGTGCCAGCAAGCGCACTACTGTCTCGGGGCGTGAATAGTTGTCCCCCTCCGGTGCGCTCGACTAATTCAGGGAAGGCGCCATCCGCCGGTTGGATCACGGGAATGCCTGCTGCCAGGGCCTCTAGAACATATCGTCCCTTCGGATCTTCAAAGGGAGCCGGTACCGAAAAGAGATCGAGTTGACTGAGAAAATCAATCTTCTGCTTCCGATCGACGCGACCGGCATAGTGAAAATCATTTTGGCAACCCGCACTGGCGATTCGCGCTTTTTGTTGCTCAAAATAGGCTCGATCTCCGCGATTCAAATCTCCCGCTACCCATAACTCAAGACGTTCGAACGCAGGCTGTTCTTTGAGCTGAATAAAGGCGTCGACCAACAGATCCAATCCCTTTGCCGGACAGATTCTGGCGAGATAGCCAACCCGCATGGCCTTGTGATCGCTGTTCTCGCGTGGGGAGTCGAGATAATCGGCAGCCTCAATCCCCAGGGGAACAATCGAAAATTTCTCGTGCGGTATCGAAAAATAAGATGCCATTTTTTTCGCATAGAAATGGCTGTGAACGATAAATCGATCGATCACCGCGACCAGATTCTGCATTTCATCGACAATCCTCGCACGATGCTTCTCTCCGAGCGATTCGAGAAAAACATCGTCACCCTGAAGCGTCACCACCAAAGGAATTGTCACTTCTCGTTTGAGTCTGCGGGCACATCCGGCGACCAAAAGATTGCTGAAGTGAATGATATCCGGCAGCGGTTCTCGTACGAGCCAGTTGATCAAACGGTGAACCTCTTTGCGCTGGTTGCCCTCTTCTCCGCGCACCATCGAAAGCGTTAGCGAGGCCAACTGATCTTGATTCGTGTTTGCGGGTAAGGATGTAAGCAGAGAGATAAGACGAGGGTGATCGAGCAGACGATCCAAGAACCGGGGAAGGTGCCGAAAAACGGCAAACTTCTGTTGTAGATAAACGTTCATGCCTCCAAAAAAAACCGGGGGGACGCTTAGGTTTTCTTCGTCCGTCGTGATCGGAGTATAGAGCGGTACGAGCGATACATCGTGCCCCAGGCTTTGTAGGGCACCGACGAGCGTATTGTCGCTCAGACAACTGCCACAAAGCATACCGCCAGCGCCGGGAGTCAAGGCAACGATTTTTAACGCCTGCTGGCACATCATTGGATGCTCGCATATCTCTCTCCCGCTGGCAATCTGGGCACTCCTCAACCGAGTGAGCGGACGGAAAACAACCGGGAGGCCGGGGCAAAATGCACTGGAGGTGGGGTGGGGGTCCTGCTAGAATCCCGCCGCATTCACCCAGCGCACGAATCGCAGCTAACGAATCACGGTGAAGAACAACATCATGCGTCACATGCGACAATCCTCACCCACGGCAATCCTATTCTCGAATCAAAATGGTCTGGCCATTTGCGCTGCGTTCTTGGCCAGCGTCTTTCTGCCCGTTCCGCTACGCGCCGATCCCGAACCTCCAACTGAGAGGGCACCGGCGGCGACCGCTGCGGCCAGCGCAGTTCCCGCCTCGCTGCCCCAACGATTCCATCTCAATCCGCAGCAGGAAGTGTATCTGCAAAAAGTACTCGAAACCTGGCAAGATCGAACGAAAGAGACCGAAACCTTTCGATGTGATTTTGTCCGCTGGAATTACAATCCCGCATTTGAATTACCGCAATTCAAAGATGTTCCGCTGGTGGTCAACAATGGCGATTTGAAGTATGCCAACCCGGACAAGGGTACTTTTCGCGTGACACGGGTGATGAATCTCGACACGAAAACCGGCGATTACAAAGCGGCAAAAGAAGCGAACAACGAACATTGGGTTTGTGACGGCAACTCCATCTGGCAGCACGACCACAAAAACAAACGTGTCATCGAGCGGAAAATACCCGATGAACTCCAGGGTGAAGCCATTCGTAATACGCCGCTGCCATTTCTTTTCGGATCTCAGGCAGCGGACCTCAAGCAGAGGTACTTTCTTTGCATTGTCACTCCTCAGGAGTACGCGCCCAAAGAAATCTGGGTCGATGCCGTGCCCCGAACACAAACCGATTCAAGCAATTTTCGGGAAGCGATTCTGCGGCTCGATCGTAATACGTTTCGGCCGATCGCACTTCGGGTTTACGATCCCGGAGATACCTACGCAACGTACGAGTTTTCCAACATTGTGATCAACGACCCCTTCGAAGGCCTCAAGCGGTTGTTCGCGCCACCGAGCGTACCCTTCGGTTGGCAAAAGGTGGTCGAAATGCCGTCGGAAGCGACTGCGCGTCGCACCAGTGCACTCGACGCAGATCAGCAATCTTCAGAGCGATAGCAGTCGAATCGCCAGACCTTCTCTTTGCGCGCCTCTGATCGCGCGGCTCTCCTTATTGCTGGCATCGGCAGCACCGCGAGGAAACTCACATGCTGGTTTTATGGTGCCTGCTCAGGATGGGCGGAAATTTGCCATATGTCAAAATAGTGAATCTGTGACTATCAACAAATTTTTGCTGATTATACTTTTTATTACGATTACACCGGCTCGGCGTCCGATAGTAGTTTTCGTTCCGCGATCTTGTTGCGGAAAAACCAAAGACACCCACCGTCGAGCTGTTGCAGTTTGCCGGCACACCAAAATCGGTTGAGGCCACCTCTGCCGATCGCCATCGCGGGCGTTGACGCATACATCACACAAGGTGAAAAATCATGAAAACCCTTCGACACATCCAATGGGCAGCGGCTTCATTAGCCGTGGTGATGATGGTCGGTCCCTACTCGGTCCATGCAGCGGTACGGCAAGCTGCACCCGTTAACCAAGCCACCATCTCCGACATTCGTCTCGCGGACGGCGGTTTGCTGGAAGGACGTTTGGTCGATTCGCAGGCCCAGCCAATCCAACAGGCTTCCGTGGCAGTTCTCCACGACGGCCTGGAAGTAGCCCGAACGAGGACGGACGCCAATGGAGCGTTCCAAGTCGCCGGTCTCCGGGGAGGGGTTCATCAAATTTCCGGTCCTTCGGGGACGGCAACGTGTCGTCTTTGGCAGCAGGGTATGGCACCGCCATCGGCACGCACAAGTGCTGTCGTGATCTCTAGCGGCCCTCTGGTCCGCGGGCAACAGAATGCCTGCGTCAGTGGATGCCAAGTCGGTTGCCCCACCAGCTGCAACAATGGCTGTCGCACCGTTTGTCAAACGATTTGTCCGGCCGATTGTCAGCCCGGACAAGCGCAGCGGATCGCAACGCAACAAGCGATGGCCAACTCGTCGAAGCGTACCGCACAACCGACCGCACAACCGCTTGCCACGGTAGGCTCGCAAAATGCCGGCCCTAGAGGCCAACAGGTTCAGTACCAGGAAACCGTTCCGGGCACCGTCCAAGGACCACCGGCCCAAGGACCACCCGCCGGACCCTACGGCCAACCGCCGATGGGCACCGGCTTCGAAACGTGGGGCTGGAATCCACAGGTTCGAGATATCCTGATTGCCTGTGGTATCGCTGCCGCAATCGCGATTCCGATCGCGATCGCCAACAGCGGCAGCGGGTCGGGAAGCTAGAGTTCGGTTGCCGCTGCGGAATCCTCCGCAGCCTCGGCGTTTCACCGAGTCGGCAGATAGAACCTGCGGACAATCTGCTCGAATTGAAAAAGCATCCGCTCTGTGTGCGTGTACTCGGCGTGCCCCATGCCGCTCCTCCACCAGCGGCCACCGGGAAGGCCGTAGTCGATCAGCAGCGTGGTCCCCTCCTCGGGCACCCGCATTCCCAGCGCAATGCGGCGCAGCAGTGAACCGCAGTGAATACCGGCTGAAAGTTGGTCTGCCAGTTGCCGGTCACTTCTCCACAGAGAACGAACGAAGGGCGTGGTGAAGTTCGACCCGGCGATGCCCAACTGGTGGATGTAGTCGCCATGGCGAGCGGTGAGCATTTCGCCCGGGGAGAGCGATCCGGTAAAGCGATAATCGGGCTGAAACTTGCTCGGTCGATGATTGACAAAGTGGAGTAAATTTTCATAGCCGCTCGTCTCGAAACCATAGCGAATGGGCGTGCCGAGAGTGACCAGATCAAGCGGATGGCTCGATGCAAACCGAGGACCTTCCTTCACGTAATCCGCATACTGATCCCACGCAGGGTCAAACGTGCGGGCGTAGCCTGCAATCGCATCAAGAAATTGAGGTACCCCGCGTTGCTGCGGCGAGAGCAAATTGGTTAACAGTGCGAGGACGTTACCTCCGTGACTGTGGCCGCACAGTAAAATACGCTTACCAGCAGGCAGTCCGAGCGAATTCAACTCGCTGAGCAAACGGATTGCAGCGATTGATCGGCCGATGTGGTTGTTCATGCTCGACCACAAAAACCGTGAGGCCGGAAAAGGATCGGGGGCAGCGAGCAGTTGGGACAACTGTGTCACGTAACGGGAGGGAAAATTTCCACGATCAACTATCACACGATCGGCCAGTCTTTTCTGCCAGCGACAACACCGGCGATACCACTCTGGGTGCCTGCCGAATAGCATCGCAGCGAGACCCCACGGATCTTCGCCCACAAACGTTCCATGGATTAAGACAATAGCGCCGACATCGGCGGTATTTAAGATTTTCCCAACCGCCTGCATCCTCTTTTTGTATTCGGGCGAGTTGAATTGCGGTGGGGAAGAAACCGCCATGATCTCGAAAGGAGGCTGCGGTCGGTCTGCCAAATACGTTTGATGGGCGAATTGATTACCTGTCGGCATGACTGGAAACCATACGTTTCAACTTTTTCGACCGCGCGAGGTAAAGTGTTGCCGATGCGCAAATCGCGATGCTGTCACTTTTTGGGACTGCATGCCGTTTGCGCAATCGGAGAGACCTCTTCCAGGTGGAATTCTTTGCGACTGAGCGCCTCGTAGTGATGGCCAATATCAATCTGCTCTCCCTCGGTAATTTGATTGCCATGCTCATCGAGACGTGCATTCATCGTTGCTTTCTTCCCACTCCGGCAGATCGTTTTGATCTCAATTAAATTGTCTGCCCAAGCCAATAAATACTTACTGCCCTCAAAGGGCTCGCCCTGAAAGTCGGTGCGAATCCCGTAGCAAAGGACCGGAACGGAGAGCCGATCGCATACTTGCGTCAGTTGCAAAACCTGAAGCGGCGTCAGAAACTGCGCTTCGTCGATCAACAAGCAGTGGACCGTTTGATCATCGTGCTCTTTTTGCACCTCTTCGAAGAAATCGTAGGATTCGTTGAACGAAAATGCATCGGCGGTGAGACCGATCCGCGAGTGAATTTTTTGTCCTTCTGAACGGTCATCCAAGGCGGGAGCATAAAGGAGGGCTTTCATGCCTCGTTCATGATAATTGTGCGCCGATTGCAAGAGCGTCGTACTCTTGCCCGCATTCATTGCAGAATAATAAAAGTAAAGTTGTGCCATGCGATTCCGAGCCCCGCTACCAAGCCATGAATTATCTCACACTTCCTTCTCATCGATCCAAGACATGAGCCGCCGGAGGTGCTGTCCTATGTGCTCTACCGGGTGCTCGCGTTCCTGCTGCCTCCGAGCGTGGAACTTTTTGGCGCCCGCTTTGTTTTCTGCGATCCATTCTCGGGCAAAATCGCCACTGCGGATTTCTTCCAATATCTTTTTCATCTCCGCCCGTGTCTCTTCGGTAATTATCCTTTCACCCCGCGTGTAATCACCATACTCCGCCGTATTGCTGATGCTGTAACGCATGTAATTCAGCCCGCCCTGATAAAACAGGTCGACGATCAGTTTGACCTCGTGCATGCACTCAAAATATGCCATCTCGGGCTGGTACCCTGCGTCGACGAGCGTCTCAAAACCGGCTTTGATCAAGGCGCTCATGCCCCCACACAGAACAGCCTGCTCGCCAAAGAGATCGGTCTCCGTTTCTTCGGCAATCGTCGTACGGATGATGCCGGCACGGCCGCCGCCAATGGCGCTGGCGTATGCGAGTCCTATCCGCATGGTCGCTTCATCACTTTCGTCGCCCAGGGCGACCAGACAGGGGACCCCGCCACCCGCCAGATATTCGCTCCGCACCAAGTGCCCCGGGCCCTTCGGGGCCACCAACAGCGTGGCAACCCCATCCGGAGGTGCCACATAGCCAAAGTGCAAATTGAATCCGTGAGAACACATCAAAATATTCCCGGGGGACAAAGCATCCCGGACCTGTTCTTCGTAGGCTGACCCCTGCTTCTCATCGGGAAGAAGCAGATTCACGATATCTGCCTGCTCGGTCGCCTGCCGAAGCGATATCGGTTCGAAGCCGTGGCTCTTTGCCAAGTCGTAACTCGGGCCCTCGCTGCGTGCACCGACAATGACTTCACAGCCGCTATCTCGGAGGTTTTGCGCATGGGCATGCCCTTGCGAACCGTACCCCAGAATTGCAATTTTCTTTCCTGCAAGAAGTGCCATATCGGCATCGGCGTCATAAAAGATTTCAGCGGCCATTACTTTCCCATCTCTCTTGGAATCAGAGTTTGTGTTCAAACTTTTTCAATCAACCCACATCTTCACGAACATTGCTATCGGGCATATCTCCTTCACCCCGACGGTGCTGTCCGCCCCGCACCAGTGCAATGCGCCCGGTCCGTACCAGTTCCGTGATACCAAACGGACGGATGCGGTCGATAAACGCCTCGATTTTGCATTCCTTGCCCGAAATTTCAATCATCAAGCCATCCTGGCCGACGTCGACAATCCGTCCGCGAAAAATCTCCGTCAATTCGCGAATCGCCGTGCGTTGCTCCCCTGCAGTCGCGTTGACCTTCAGCAACATCAAATCTCGCTCTACAAAATCCTGAGAGCTGATGTCGTCCACGCGTACGACCGTCACAATTTTTTCAAGCTGCTTGCGAACCTGCTCGAGCGTCCCATCATCGCCCACCACCACAAAGGTCATTCGCGAGAGTTGTGGGTCTTCAGTCTCTCCCACCGCCAGGCTATCGATGTTGTAACCGCGCGAGGCGAACATACCGGCCACGTGTGCCAGGACGCCAGGAATATTTTGGACTAAAGCGGAAATAACATGTCGCATAAAGCGTGCCGTCGTTGAGAGTCGCGATCGCAGCGCCGGGGTGAATTTCTGATAATAGCTACCGGGAGCGAGGGTGCCAAGCGGTCGGCACGATATGCCGCGTTGCGTGCTTCGACTTATCCGTTGGTTGTTCGTCTGCTGCGGTTTTGCTACGGTGCCCGTTTATACTGCGGGCCGCTTTCCCGTTTGTCGATCTCTTCGAACCGACGCATTTCGTCCCCTGAGTGCCAGCTTTCCGGATGAGACTTTCTCATGGGTAAAAAAATCGGCAAAGCGACTAAGAATGGGCGAACCGCATCGAAAAACACGTCGGAGCAGATTCGTATTTTCGGGGCGCGGGTCCACAATCTAAAAAACATCAGCCTCGATATTCCCCGCAACCAGTTCGTCGTGATCACAGGACCGAGTGGATCGGGCAAAAGCAGTTTGGCTCGCGATACCCTCTGTGCGGAAAGTCAGCGACAGTACGTCGAAAGCCTCTCAATCTATGCCCGACAGTTTTTCTCCCAGATGGAACGGCCAGACGTCGACTTGATCGAGGGATTGCAGCCCACCATCTCGATCGACCAGCACGCATCCTCGCTGAATCCCCGCAGCACGGTCGCGACCCTCACAGAAATTTACGACTATCTCCGCCTGCTCATGGCGCGTCTGGGAGAGGCGTTTTGTTACGGTTGCGGAGGCAGAATCGCACAACAATCGCCGCAACAGATCCTCGAGTCGATCAGCAGACTTCCAGAGGGAACCAAGGCTATGATTCTTGCTCCCCTCGTGCGAGGTCGCCGCGGCAAGCATCAAGATACGCTCGAGGCAATCCGCAAAGCAGGTTTTGTGCGAGCGCGTGTCGATGGCAAAGTGATCGACGTGGAACATTTTCCCGAACTTGTGGCACGCAAAGTCCACCACATCGAAGCGGTCGTGGATCGGATCGTTGTCCGGGCGGGACTTTCTTCTCGGATTGCAGAATCGGTGCGAACGGCGCTGAAATATGGGGAGGAGACGCTGATTATTTGCCACCTGAGTCAAGCGACGTCCTCTACAAAAAAATCTTCTGCAAAAAATAAAAAGCCTACAAAAAATAAAGCGACAGAGATGTCGACCGATGAATCGGTCTGGCAAGATACGCTCTACAGCGCACGCCATGCATGCCCGCAATGTCAAATCAATTATGCGGACTTGCAACCGCGGTCCTTCAGTTTTAATAGCCCCTACGGCGCGTGTCCGGAGTGCGATGGGCTGGGTGTCCGACGCTCCTTCGATCCGGAACTCGTGATTCCCGATGATTCGCTCTCTCTCGCCGAGGGTGCCGTGCTCCCGTGGAAGGGATTACCGAAAACGGCCCTCGCCAAAATTCAACAATCAGTCGAACCGTTCCTCTGCGGAAACAAATGGGACTGGAACGCACCCCTCAGCAAAATGTCAGCCGCAACTCGCGAGATATTTCTCCGGGGAAGCGATCCTTTCCTCGGTCTATTGAACCTCCTCGAGTACGAACTGGCGACGACCTCAAGCAGTCGTCGGATGCAGGACCTGGAGACATATCAGGATGATGTGACCTGCTCCGCCTGCGACGGTTCGCGATTGCGAAACGAAGCGAGGTCCGTCACTTTGGGGGGGCGTGCCATCCATGAAATGACATCGCTTTCGGTCGCCTCCGCGATCGACTTTTTTTCCGAACTGAAATTCGATTCCACTCAACGCCTCGTTGCCGAACCGATCCTTCGCGACATCCAACACCGCCTGCAATTTCTTCATCAAGTCGGTCTCGACTACCTGACGCTCGATCGACCCACCGACACGCTCAGCGGTGGCGAGTTACAGCGCGTACGATTGGCCACCGGGATCGGATCGGGATTGATCGGGATTTGCTACATTCTGGATGAACCCTCCATCGGCCTCCATCCGCGAGATAATCAGCGGCTGATCGATTCACTGCGTACTCTACAGCAGCAAGGCAACTCGGTGGTGGTGGTCGAACACGATGAGGCGATGATGCGGGCCAGCGACTATCTGATCGATATGGGGCCTTCTGCCGGTCAACAGGGAGGAGAGATTATCGCCTCGGGCGATCCGGCGAGCGTCAGCGAAAACGACAACTCCATCACGGGCCGATACCTCGGAGAACGGGCCTCGATTCCAGTACCGCAGGCGCGTCGACCGATGCGAAAGAGCCACTGTCTCGAGCTGCTCGGGGCGAGGACCAACAATCTACAGAATGTCGATGTACGCATACCGCTCGAAACGCTCACCTGCGTGACAGGCGTCAGCGGCAGCGGCAAAAGCTCCCTTATCAACGAAACCCTGGCCCGGACGGCGATCCGCCGTCTCGGAGGTGTGGCGGCCAAACCGGGGCCGCACCGGGGATTGCGTGGTGCAGGGCAGCTAAAAAAAGTCGTTGTCGTCGATCAAAAGCCGATCGGCCGATCGCCGCGGAGCAACCCGGCAACTTTCACCGGAATCTTTGATGAGATTCGCAAAATTTTTGCCCAAACCAGTGAAGCTCGCCAACGCGGTTTTACGGCAAGTCGGTTCAGCTTCAACAACAAAGGGGGCCGGTGCGATGAATGTCAGGGCCACGGCGAGCGAAAAATGGATATGAATTTTCTGCCCGATATGCGCATCACCTGCAATGCCTGTCGTGGAAAGAGGTTTAACCGCCAGACTCTGGGGATTCGGTATCGAGAACATTCGATTGCGGATGTTCTCGATTTGCAGATCGCTGAAGCGGTCTCCTTTTTCGAAAACTTTTCGCGGATTGTGCGAATCCTCGAGTGCCTCGATCAAGTCGGTCTTGGCTATCTCACTTTGGGACAGCCCTCAAGCACGCTCTCGGGGGGAGAAGCCCAACGGATCAAACTCGCGCACGAACTGGCCCGGCCGAAAATTGGTCACACGCTCTATATTCTCGACGAACCGACGACGGGTCTTCACTTTGAAGACCTGCGCCGATTGCTCGATGTCTTCCACCGACTCGTCGACCAAGGCAATACCGTACTCGTCATTGAACACCACCTGGATGTCATTAAATCGGCCGATTGGGTCATCGATCTTGGGCCCGAAGGGGGCGCGGGGGGCGGTCAGGTAATTGCAGTCGGAACGCCCGAAGAGGTGGCCCAGGATACGAACAACGCGACCGGCATCTTTCTCAGGCAGGTGCTGGCATCTGTTTGAGCGGCGCTTGTTTGATCGATTCTTCTCTCTGCAAACTTGATAATCCCTGCCCGGCAACTTATTCTTAACGGTGTCGTTCTTAACGGTGTCGCATCGAAGGCGATGCGGAACCTAAGCGAGCAAAAACCACGAGGAAGTTTATGGCCACTTCACCGGCCGAAAAGGCAGCCATCAACGGCGCAGAGACAATCGTTCAGTGCCTGATCAAGCACGGGGTACCCATGGTGTTTGCATATCCCGGGGGAGCGAGCATGCCGTTGCATCAAGCGCTCCGGCGACATCGCGACACCCTGCGAACGATTCTGCCCCGACACGAACAGGGCGGAGGGTTTGCCGCCCAAGGTTACGCACGTGCTACCGGCGAGGTGGGGGTCTGCATTGCGACAAGCGGACCGGGGGCCACAAACCTGGTCACCTCCATTGCCGATGCAAAACTCGACAGTATTCCGCTGATCGCCATCACCGGTCAGGTCGGTTCGTCGGTGATTGGAACCGACGCATTTCAGGAGACGCCGATCGTCGAGGTATGCCGAGGAATCACGAAGCATCACTACCTCGTTTCGCGCGTCGAAGACATTCCACGGATTATGCGCGAGGCGTTCCATATCGCGAGGACCGGTCGCCCGGGGCCCGTCCTGGTGGACGTGCCGAAGAATATACAGATGGCAATGGTTGAGCCCGATTGGGATGCACTTATGGATTTGCCCGGTTACCGCTTCGGCAAACCAGACAAGGCAAGACCCGAACAAATCCGCCAGGTTGCGGCAGCGATCAAGATGGCCAAACGCCCCATCCTTTACGTCGGGGGCGGCATCATTGCATCCGATGCGAGCGAACCGCTCAGGAAATTGGTGGCAAAGACTCAAATACCGGTGGGGATGACGGTGATGGGCTTGGGGGCCATCCCGAATGAAGATCCGCTTTCTCTCGATATGCTGGGGATGCACGGCAGCGTCTATTCCAACCTCGCAATCCACCAGGCCGACCTTGTCTTGGCAATCGGCGTTCGCTTCGACGATCGGGTCACGGGCAAACTCGCCGAATTCGCTCCCCACGCCAAAATCATACACATCGATATCGACGCAGCCGAACTCAATAAAAACAAAGTGGCACACATTCCCATTGTGAGCGATGCCCGCTATGCGATCGAGGAACTCAACAAGATCGTCGAGCAACCAGAAGACCATCGGGCCTGGCTTGAACAGTGCCAACAGTGGAAGCAAGCCGATCCTTTTCGATTCGATACCGAGTTCGATGGCATCCTCCAACAACATGCGATCTCCAGCCTCTGGGAGGCCACGAACGACCGAAAAACGATCATCACCGTGGGTGTGGGGCAGCACCAGATGTGGGCCGCTCAGTTTTATCGTTTCTCTCAACCGCGCACCTGGCTCTCCAGTTCGGGACTGGGGACCATGGGATTCGGGCTGCCGGCGGCCATGGGTGCGCAGGCTGCCTACCCCGATGCACTGGTGGTCGACATTGATGGCGACGGTAGCTTTCAGATGAACATCCAGGAGATGGCCACCTGTCACTGCGAAAACCTTCCAGTCAAAGTTCTGCTCCTCAATAATCAGCACTTGGGCATGGTCGTCCAGTGGGAAGATCGCTTCATGGACGGTAATCGTGCCCACACCTACCTCGGTCCCATTCACCATGCCGAGGCGAGCGGAGAGGGAGACGGACCCTTCGCCCGCGAACGATATCCGGACTACGTGGCCATCGCCCGCGGTTACGGTTGGGGTAGCGCAAGCGTGACGCAGAAAAGTGAGCTTGCCGGGGCGATCGAAGAGATGATTGCCTCGACGGGCCCCTATCTGCTCGATGTCGAGGTTCCTTACCAGTCGCAAGTCTTGCCGATGATTCCCTCAGGCGGGACGGTACACGATTTGATCAAAGAGTAACGTTGACGGGCGGAAGAATCGGGGCCATCTCACCCGCATGGTACGGTAGGCGCGCAAGTCGCGCGTCACACTTCGGCGTCCCGACGGAATACCTCTTCATCAAGATTGCCGTCCCATTTCGCAACCGCACAGGCGACCGCGACATCTCCCGAAACATTGGTCAGCGTTCGCATCATGTCGAGCAAGCGATCGAAGGGGAAAATAAATGCGATGACCAGCAGTGACTGTTCGCGCCCCACCCCAATCACCTCCAACACGGTAGCCGCCAACAGTAACCCGGCGGAGGGAATACCGGCAGCACCAATCGAAACGAGTGTCGCGGTGAGCGCTACGGTAAAATACTGCATCGCCGAAAGTTCGATCCCGGTGGCCTGTGCGGCAAACAGTGCGATCAGCCCGAGATAGATGGCCGTTCCATCCATGTTGATGGTGGCGCCGAGTGGCAGCACCGAGCCAGCAACTGATTTATCCACTCCGAGATTATTTTCCGCACAGGAGATAGTCACCGGCAAAGTTGCATTAGAAGACGCCGTAGAAAATGCGACTCCTTGCGCGTCAGCAATCCCACGCAGATACTGTTTTAAGGGAAGTTTTAAGAGGCAACTGACTATGAGAAATCCATAGACCAAAACAATCTGGATACCGCACGCAAGGTACAGTGAGACTGCAAGCTTCCCCATATTCCATAAAATCTCAATTCCCTTCGTTGCCATCACCCAAGTCATCAAGGCAAAGACGCCATACGG
>JAQWPY010000203.1 GCA_029245145.1 Pirellulales bacterium
GGCGGACGCATAGCTCACATTCGCAATCGTATCGAAGACGGGAGTCTGATACTGGTACTTCTCAAAATAGGCATTAAGCTCGCGCTCGCTCGGTGCGGCCACCTCGTCGGTGAAATCGCTCACCGGAATCTCAAGCACATCGATTTCGATCTGTCGCTTGCTTCGGGCAAAGTAATCGAACTGCTGCCCGGCAGGCATGGCCAGGTTGCCACGGTAAAACGAGGCATAGAGGTTCTCGGCGAGCATCTCCTGACGAATCACAGCAAAGAGGCTCTTAATCGAGCGCGGATATTTTGTATCTTTTCCTCCTCGGAGGATTTCCCTGATCTCCTCCCAATTCAGTTTTCCTTCGCTGACGAGTTCGAGATACTGTTGAATTCGCGTGTCCGGGATCACCACCCCCTGGGCCGCAGCCTGCTCGGCCAAAATCCGACTGCGGACTGAGCCAAGTGGAGTAAGATCACTGCCCGAGAGGATCATGTGCGGCCGCGATACCGGCATTCCGAGCCGCTGTCGCATGGCGGCCTGCTGCCGGAACTGCGGAAATGCGCCTTTCTGCATCGCCGCATCCTGAACCCTGGAAAGGGCAAAATTCGTAATTTGCCTTGATTGGACCAGCGACTGTAAGTCGCTCTGGGTCAATTCCGTTCCCTGCCAACGGACGACCACCGGATCTTTTACCTCCGTACCTCCCGAGTCGGAGAGCTTGGATAAAGAGTCTCCGATGGTAAAGATCACGATGATCAAAACACCAAAAACGACGAGAAATGCCGCCTGATACTTACGAAATACGGCAAAAGGACTCGCCATAACCGGTAGACTCGCAATGAGATAAAAGGAATCGTGTCAAATAGCCGAAAAGATTTCTGTGCTTGACAGATAGCAGTGCGGCGTATTAATGGTTGTCAAAATGCAGTGAGCCTTCACACACCCACACACCGCTGGGACGATTGTACGGGAAGCAAGCACCTTTGCAACGGCAATTCCACTGGCGTGCATGTGCAGCGAACCGTTCTATTTCCAAAACCTTTTCCGCAACCTTGACTAGACCCGCCTGGGGATTCATGGCCGCAAAAAAGAAAAAACCGTCAAACAGATCGCCAAACAAGGGGACTCCTGGCAAAGCGTTGGTCATTGTGGAATCCCCCGCAAAGGCAAAAACGATTAACAAGTATCTTGGCTCGGACTATATCGTCCGTTCCTCGGTCGGTCATATTTGTGACCTGCCTACCAAGGGTGGCGGAAAAGCGGCCCCGGGAAAAAAGGGTGTAAAACTCACGCCCAAAGAGAAGGCCGCCAAGAAACAGGCGGCGCTCGTGCGCCGGATGGGTATTGATCCGGAGAACGACTGGGAAGCCAATTACAGCGTCTTGCCCGGCAAAGAGAAGGTTCTGGAGGAATTGCAGAAACTTGCGGAAACTGCCTCTGACATTTACCTCGCCACCGACCTGGACCGCGAGGGCGAGGCAATCGCCTGGCACCTGCGTGAGGAAATCGGGGGCGACCCGAGTCGTTACAAGCGGGTCACATTTGCAGAAATTACCAAACTGGCAATTCAGGAAGCATTTGCCAATCCGAGCGAACTCGACATGAATCGCGTCAATGCGCAGCAAGCCCGACGGTTTCTGGACCGGGTTGTAGGATTCATGCTCTCACCTTTGCTTTGGCAGAAGGTCGCCAGAGGCTTGAGTGCCGGGCGAGTGCAGTCAGTAGCAACACGTTTGGTGGTGGAACGCGAACAGGAAATCCGTGCTTTTATTCCCGACGAATTCTGGGAAATCCAGATCGACCTTCAAGCTTCCGATACGCTTGTTGCCGATCTTGTAAAGGTCGATGGCAAACGCTTATTGACCGGTGCCGACGTAACCGCCGGAGCGGGCAAAGATCAAACTATTCTAAGCAACGAAGTCGAAGCAACACGGGTTGCCGATGCGATCGAGGCCGCATCCTGCACGGTCGAAGATATCCAGACCAAAAGTCGTAGCCAACGTCCTAGTTCACCGTTTATCACATCGACCCTCCAGCAGGCAGCAGCCAACACGCTCGGATTCGCGGTCAAAAAGACGATGACACTCGCACAGCGACTCTACGAAGCGGGCCACATCACCTACATGCGAACAGATTCCACTAACCTGAGCAACGATGCAATCGGCGCGGTGCGGACACTCATCGAAAAAGATTTCGGCACGGACTACCTCCCGGAAAAGCCTAATTTTTATAGCAAGCACGATGACAACGCGCAGGAAGCACACGAGGCGATTCGCCCCTCAGATGTGCGACTGCAACCGGCGAGCCTAAAAGGTGTCGAAGCAGATCAGGTGAAACTTTACAACCTGATCCGCAATCGATTTATTGCCTGCCAGATGCCGCCTGCGAAATTCGACAATACGACCGTCACTATTACTGCCTCAACCCACGAGCTGCGAGCTAGAGGCCGTGTACTCATTTTTGATGGTTATCAAAAAGTGTTCGGTTTTGATTCGGAAGATCGCATCTTGCCGCCGGTCGAAGTCGGACAGGTTTTACCGCTTGAGTCGCTCCGTAAAGAGAGGAATTCCACCAAGCCACCGGCCCGCTATAACGAAGCAAGCCTGGTGCGTGAACTGGAAAAGAAGGGGATTGGGCGACCTTCTACGTATGCCAGTGTAATCAGCACGATTCAGGAACGCGGCTATGTACGAGTCGATCGGCGGCGAATATTTGCACAAAAAATTGGCGATATTGTAACCGAGCGACTGGTTGAGTGTTTTCCACACTTGCTAAATTACGATTTCACAAAAGGCCTAGAGGAAAGCCTGGATGCCATCGCACAGGGCAAGGCGCACTGGGTCGATGAGCTGAATAAATTTTACTCCGATTTCACCGATGCACTGAAACAGGCAGAGGACAGCGATACGACATCGGGAGGCATGCGGCCGAATGACCCGACACCAACTCCGATCTCTTGCCCTCAATGTGATCGTGAAATGCAGATTCGCACCGGTCAGACGGGAGTCTTTTTGGGCTGTTCCGGCTATGGCTTGCCGAAGAAGGAAAAATGCACCCAGACACTTCCCCTAATTCCGGGCGAGGAGGTGGTCGAAATCGGTGGCGATGAAGCCGAGGCTGAATTGCAGGAATTGCAGAACAAGCGACGCTGCAAGAAGTGCAACCGCACGATGGATGCATACTTCGTCGATGAAGAGCGCAAACTGCACGTCTGCGGTGACAATCCGGACTGCGATAGCTGTGAAATAGAGAAGGGGGCCTTCAAGATCAAAGGGTACGATGGGCCAGTACTTGAATGCGATAAATGTGACGCTGAGATGCAGTTAAAAAACGGAAGGTTTGGGAAATATTTCGGCTGCACCAGCGATACCTGCAAAAACACGCGTAAACTTTTACGAAACGGTGAACCAGCACCGCCGAAGGCCGATCCGATTCCCATGCCGGAGTTGCCGTGCGAGAAATCGGACGGCCATTTTGTGCTGCGTGACGGCGCCGCCGGAATCTTTCTGGCGTCGAGCAATTACCCACGCTCACGCGAGACCCGCAATCCAAAGATCAAAGAAATCTTGCCGCACGCGGATGAACTGGATCCAAAATATGTACATCTTGCGAAAGCACCGGCGGAAGATAAAAAAGGACGCCCCACCATTGTGCGGTTCCGCCGCAAGGAAAAGGTGCATTACGTAATGAGTGAGGAAGACGGCAAGCCGAGCGGCTGGGAAGCGAATTGGACCGATGGCGCATGGGTCGTCACGGAGAAAAAGAAGGCGGCCAAGAAAAAGAAGGCGGCCAAGAAAAAGAAAGTGACAAAGAAAACGTCTGCGAAAAAGGCGAGGGAAAAATCGTAAAGCGGATTCGTTTACGCCGGAGGCGTTTCACCGAGAGCCAATACCAGTGCAGTCGCATGCGTGCGGCAGTGCGAGAGACTCACCTTCCACTCGATGATTTTCTGCTGCTCGACCCATTCCTTCAGCGGACCGCGAAGCACCACATGACGATCCGCAGGGCTGTCGCTTCGGATTTCGATTTCCTGATACCTAAACCCGGTAGGCAGACGGGTACCAAGCGCGTGGAGCACCGCCTCTTTAGCCGCCCAGTGAGCGGAAAAATGCTGACTCGCTTGATGCCGACGCTGACAGTAGGCGATCTCCTCGGCGGTAAACACGCGACAGAGAAAACGTTCTCCGTAGCGTTCGATCATTTTTGCCACGCGCAGGCATTCGACAATTTCGTTTCCGATTCCGATGATTTGCGTACCAATCATCTGCTCCTCACTGACACGCCGCAGGCATCGCTCGCCCGCCGCAGGACCTCGCCTGCCACCTTGCGCGCGCGACTCGCACCATCACCGAGCACCTCTGCCACGCGATCTGGCGCAGCGGCCCACTCCTCGCGACGTGCGCGGGCTTCGGCAAAGTAGGCCTCGGCAGCGTCGGCCACCGCTTTTTTTACTTCACCGTATCCGAATCCTCCACGCCGATAGGTCGCGGCCATCTCCT
>JAQWPY010000205.1 GCA_029245145.1 Pirellulales bacterium
TGGAGATCGAACGGATCGGGGTGTTGAGCAATGGGGTGGTCGCCGCCGAATAAGCGTAACTGATCCAACCGTTTTTTTTCGAACCTGTCTGAGTGAATTGGCGGGAATGAAGCCAGCCAGGTTGGAGCCGAAGCGGCTGAAATGCCGAATCGCAGAGAGGGTGGAACCCCAAACACGGAAGTTGGACGCGAATCAGCCCGCAATCTTTGCGTGGCCGGAAAAACCGGCAGTTCCACGTCGTGCGGCCGATTCGCATGCTCCTTTGATCGAGATGGTGAGACAGGATGCGCCGTCGTACACCAAGTGATGATCGTCGTAGGCGAATGCTCGTCGAGGAGAGTCCTCACGAAGCGCCGCAGAAAAAGAAGGCCCGAGGCGGGGCCGCGACCGAATATGCGGCCGATACCATGGGCCAGCAGCCCCAGTGCATCGACTTTTTGCCGCGTCGTGGCTGGCTACATCTGGCGCTGTGGTTCGTTACGGGATTGGGCGTTGCCGGGCTGGTGATGCTGGATCGTTGGCAGCAGGCGAGAACCGATGGTCCTTGGGAAATTTTTCAGTTGCAGCACCCTGCGTCGCTGGCAACGTGGTGTGTGACCGTTGGGTTGTTGCTTGTAGCGGTTCTCTCGCTCAATATCTTTTCGCTGCGACGACACCGTCAAAGCGACTACCATACCCGCTACCGTTGGTGGATTTGGGTCAGCGCCACGGCACTCTTCTCGAGTGTGGCAGCTCTCACGGGCTGGCAAGAGGTGGCAGCGCGAGCGACAGCTTCGGTGAGCGGTTGGAATGTGCCGGGTGGCCATCAGCTCTTATGGCTCGCGCCGGTCGGGCTGCTTTACAGTTTTCTTGCGCTGCGACTCATCTTGGAATTGCGCGGTTGCCGGTTGGCCATGCTTGCGGTGGTTGCGAGTTGGTCTGCTTTCTGTTTTCGCAGCGTGATAATTCTCGATTTCGACTTTGGGGTTTTCCAAGCGTGGAGGGGAACCCTCGAGGGTGCCTGCGTCGTCTCGATGGTGGCATTGCTTTACTGCGGACTTCTCTGGTACGCCCGTCATGTGTTATTGGATGTCGAGGGGCGACTTCCGGTGCGCGAGTCCAAAAAGAAGGCGACCATCTCTGAGGACGACTCGGCTGCGAAGTCGTCGCGTCACCCGATGGGCCGGGGGCCGAGTGATTTAGAGCCGGAAACGCGTCGCCGCGCCGCGGAGTTGATCGAGGAGTCGGACTATGCCTCGGATGATCCCAACACCGAATTGCCCGCGAAGCGGAAAGGCCAGGAGTCGCGAAAGCAAGCGACGAATGTCGATATTGAGATAGAATCGGAGGAGATGTCGGAACATCGGCAGCACCAGCAGCAGAAGAAGCTGTCGAAAGCAGAGCGGAAAAAGCTTCGACGGCTTAAAGCGAAGCAACGGCACGCCGCCTGATTTCTCGCGGCGAGGTCCCCTTTCCCGGTCGGATCGATTGGCCGATAACTAAGTCCGTTCAGATCGTGCTGTGCATTTTCTTCCGGCCCTTTTCCACTGAATGAGAGTTTGATGGTTCGCACCCGCTTTGCTCCGAGTCCGACTGGTTTTCTGCACATCGGAGGTGTGCGAACGGCCCTCTATAATTGGTTGTTTGCCCGCGGCTGTGGTGGGCAATTTATTTTACGGATCGATGATACCGATCAGACGCGTCATCGCGACGAAGCGCTCGCACCGATCCTTCAGGGTTTTCAATGGCTGGGTCTCGACTGGGATGAGGGGCCGGGCAAGGAAGTGGAAGGCCAGTGCTATTTTCAGTCACAGCGTGAAGAACGTTACCAACAGGCGGTCGAACAACTCCTCGAATCCGGACACGCCTACCGCGATTTTGCCACCCCTGAAGAGTTGCAAAAGGAGCGGGAGCAAGCCGAGCAAGAGGGGCGGGCGACACGGTACAGTCGGCGGTGGATGGCAACCAGCGAGGAGCAATGCAATCGTTACCGGGAAGAGGGCCGCGGTGAGGTGGTCCGTCTCAAAATGCCAAGTGACGGGGAGTTGGTCATCCCCGACCTGATCCGGGGCGATGTCACCTTCGCGTGGGCACGCGAGCAGGATCATGTGATTCGCAGGGCCGATGGAACCTGCCTGTATCATCTGGCGACGGTGGTGGACGATGAGTCATTTGAAATAAGCCACGTCATCCGCGCCGAAGAGCACCTTTCCAACACGCCGCGGCAAATTTTTATTGCCGATGCACTTGGATATAAGCGTCCCCAATTTGCGCACCTGCCTTACGTTGCGGAACCGGGAAGCAAACACAAGCTTTCGAAACGGAAACTTCAAAAGTATATGAAGGACCGCGAGTTCGCGCGGCTACAAGGCGAAGGCGAGTGGATCGCTCGTCAAATACACAAGCAAATCGATCCGGAGGCATTCAACCCTGTTTTGGTTGATTTCTATCAATCGATCGGATTTCTTCCCGATGCCTTACTGAACTATCTGCTGCTGCTCGGTTGGTCGTTGGACGACTCGACTGAGATTTTCACGCGCGAGAAGATGATCGAGTGTTTCAGTCTCGATCGGGTCAACAAGGCTCCGGCCAGTTTTGATCCGAAAAAATTAGAGGCCTTTCAGGAAAAGTGGTTCCATGCGTTCGATCCCAAGAAAAAGGTTGCCCTCTGTCTTCCTTTTTTGCAACGCGCAGGCCTCGTGGCCGAACCGCCCGATTGCAGCGTGGGGCCGCAGTTGCTCGCCATCTTGGATGCCGCGGGTGATCGGGTGAAAATCGCGGGCGATATCTTGCACTTTGCCGACTTTTTTATTGCCGACGAGGCTCTGGAATATGAGCAGAAGCCGTTTGCCAAACGTCTTGGTAGTCCGAACGCACGGGCTCTGCTCGGCCGCTTGCGTGATCGACTCGCGGAGCTCGATGCGTTTGCTGCGGAGGATTGCGAGGCCGCGGTGAAGGGTTTTGTGGAGAGCGAGGGAATTAAGATGGGCGAGGTGATTCACGCGCTGCGCGTGGCGGTCACCGGCAAGGCAGTCGGCCTGGGTATGTTCGATACGCTGGGGCTTCTCGGTCGAGACTCGGTGCTGCGGAGGATCTCTCGAGCGCTAGAGCAGGCGGAGTCCCTGCCAGCGGGCGATGTGGCGAAGGGGGATTAGGGGTTCACCGCAAGACGTGTTAAGTTAAGATTCGGCACGCGGTGCGTGCCGTTTTTCTTTTTCCAGGATAGGTAGACCGGAAGTCGAACCATGTCGACAGACAAGCGATCAGACGACACGCCTCGTGGCATGAACTTTGTGGAGCAGCTCGTCGCGGATGATCTGTCAGCCGAAAAATTTGGGAATCGCGTGCAAACGCGTTTCCCACCCGAGCCGAACGGCTATCTGCATATCGGGCATGCCAAGAGCATCTGTCTTAATTTCGGGATTGCGGCTTCCCATGGTGGGATTTGCAATCTCCGTTTTGACGATACCAACCCGACCAAGGAAGAAACCGAGTACGTGCGTTCGATGGAAGAAGACGTGCGGTGGCTCGATGTGGGTTGGAATGGCGAGGCACTCTACGCATCCGATTATTTCGATCAACTCTACGCTTGGGCGATCCAACTGATCGAGGCGGGGCTCGCATTCGTTTGCGACCTCTCGGGCGAGGAGATGCGTGAGTATCGGGGCACGTTGACGGTGCCGGGTCGCGAAAGCCCCTGCCGCAATCGATCGATCGAGGAGAACCTCGACCTGTTCCGGCGCATGCGGGAAGGCGAGTTTGCCGATGGTAGCCGTACGCTTCGCGCCAAAATTGATATGGCGGCGAGTAACCTCAACCTCCGTGACCCGGTGATGTATCGCATTCTCCATGCGACCCATCATCGGACAGGAAACGCGTGGTGCATTTACCCGATGTATGATTTCACTCACGGCCAAAGCGATTCGATTGAGCGCGTGACGCACTCCATCTGCACGCTCGAGTTTGAGGACCATCGTCCTCTTTACGACTGGTATCTGGATCAACTGGGAGTTTTCCATCCTCGTCAAATCGAATTTGCGAGGTTGAATCTCACGCACACGGTGATGAGCAAGCGTAAACTTTTGGAATTGGTGAAAGAGCGACACGTGAGCGGTTGGGATGACCCGCGAATGCCGACACTCTGTGGATTGCGGCGCCGCGGTTATACGCCTGAGTCAATTCGTCGATTTTGCGATCTAATTGGTGTGGCGAAATTCAACGGGATGATCGACATTGTTCAACTCGAAAATTGTGTACGGGAACATCTGAATCAATGTGCCCCGCGCGTGCTCGGCGTGCTCGATCCCTTGAAAGTGGTGATCGAAAACTATCCGGAGTCGCAGCGGGAAGAACTTCAAGCCATCAACAATCCCGAGGATCCCTCTGCGGGTCAGCGGACCATGCCGTTCGGCCGCGAACTGTACATCGAGCGGAGCGATTTTCTTGAAGATCCTCCCAAAAAGTTCTTTCGGTTGGCGCCCGGACGCGAAGTTCGCTTGCGGTACGCCTATTTTATCACCTGTCGCGAAGTCGTCCGCGACCCGGAGACCGGCGAAATTGTCGAGCTGCGGTGTACCTACGACCCGGAGACCCTCGGTGGCCAGGCTCCCGACGGCCGCAAGGT
>JAQWPY010000208.1 GCA_029245145.1 Pirellulales bacterium
AGATTATGGGTATGGCAAACCGTATTCTTGTGATGCGGCACGGAACGATTGCGGCGGAGTTTGAAAACCAGACATCGCTGAGTCAGAGACAGATTATGGATGTGGCATTTGGGAACGAATCATAATGAATCGCGTCGGACAAACGGTTAAGCAATTCCTCGTCGAATACAGCATGCTCCTGGTGTTACTGGGACTTTGTCTGTTTTTCTCGGTTGCGACGCTCGATACGCAAATTCCGACCGGAAGGCATGGGGCGGAACAATTGCTTCATCGGATGCGCGAAATCACAGGCTCCGGGGGGACAATCCTTCTTGTCGCCAAAAGTTCACCGGAGGACCGAGAGTTCGCTTCGTTTATAAGAGAGGAAGGCGGGTTTTCGGACGCGCAGGTTATTGTTGTCGATGGCGACTCGCCGCGCGTCGTGCGGGCAGAATTTGAAGACCGTGCGAAAAATGGAAGTGTGGCGAGTGCAATCGTTGGCACGCGGTCGGTGTCACACTGGTCGCTGTTACTGGATCGTGGAGAAAAGTATCCACCTTGGGCTGACGTTCCACTGATTTTTCCACGTAAAGCAACCTCTTCTAATTTTCTCACATCCGGTAATCTTAAAAATGTTGCAGAGCAGTCAGCCGTCATTGCCATTATTGCCATCGGTATGACATTGGTGATCATTACCGGTGGGATCGATCTCTCGGTGGGGAGCCTCGTAGCGCTCTCGGCAGTCACAGCGGCGATGGCAATGCGCGACTTTTTTGGCGGTACGGATGCTGGCTGGGGTGGGATGTGCGCTGCGGTCGGCGTCGCAGTCTGCCTCGCTGCCCTGGTCGGGACGCTCTCCGGAGGAATGATCACCTGGTTTGGGATGCCTCCCTTTATCGTTACGTTGGCCACCATGTCCATTGCACGCGGATTGGCACAAATCCTCGCCAAGGGCCAGTCGGTTTACCAGGTCCCGGAGTCGTTCTCATGGCTGGCGGGGGGAAAGCCCCTGGGAGTGCCGAATGAGGTTGTCGTAATGTTGGTCCTCTACGTCGCAGCGCACCTCATTATGACAAAGACCACCCTGGGCCGATGGTTTTATGCGGTGGGTAGCAATCGAGAGGCCGCTCGATTATCCGGCGTGCCCGTTGCGTTGGTCTTGATGATTGCGTATGTGGTTTCCGCCGCTCTGGCTGGCGTGGGTGGCGTGCTGGAGGCTTCGAGGCTCAAAAGTGGCTCACCACTTTATGGCGTGATGCTAGAACTCGATGTGATTACCGCGGTGGTCGTGGGAGGGACCAGCCTCGCCGGAGGTGAAGGGAAAATATTTGGAACTCTTTGCGGAGCACTCGCCATCGCGGTGATTCGCAATGGGATGAATCTCATGAATATTGAGAGCTATACCCAGGGTGTTGTTATGGGATCCCTGATTCTTTTGGCGGTGTTTGTTGATTCATTGAAAAAGGGTCAGTTCGTTGCCCTGGTGAGACGGATATCGGCTAGACACTAATCGGGTAAAATCCTTGAACTGGTCATTGATTGAGCTGAGAAAAAACTGCGACGGGAGAAAATAATGAACATCGTTTACCCACGCGCTGCCGGCGTTCTCTTGTTTCTCATGACGGTTTCTGGAGTGTCCGCGATCGAACCGGTAAGCAAGACGTTGATCAGTGTCGAGCAAAATATTCGAGAATCGAATTGGGAGTGCAAGGGGGAGACACACGAGGGAGCTGAGTTCTCCATCATCAAATCCACCCTTCACGGAGGTAAGCAGGAAGGTGTCGATATTGTGACCATCGACAATGGTCGCCTCAAGATGATCGTGGTCCCCACGCGCGGCATGAGTATTTTGGGTGTCTCGATGGGCCCGCTACGCTTGGGTTGGGATTCGCCGGTTCGCGAGGTCGTTCACCCTTCGCTGATTAACCTGCAAGATCGCGAGGGACTGGGGTGGCTTGATGGATTCAATGAATGGCTGGTGCGATGCGGATTAGAGTTCGCCGGACACCCGGGCATCGACACGTTCCGCGATAATACGGGTGCTATTTCGGAACAACGGCTTACACTGCACGGCAAAATTGGAAACATCCCCGCTTCCGAGGTGACCGTATCGGTTGAACCGGGCCCGCCTCACATACTCAGACTTCGAGGGCGGGTAGATGAGATCAGCTTTTACGGTGCCGCCCTTGAGTTGCAAACGGAGGTCTCAACGACGGTCGGCAGTCACGAGTTTGAAATACGTGATATGGTGACCAATCGTGGTGCTGAATCGCAGGAGTTTGAAATTATTTACCACGCGAATTTTGGTCCCCCGCTACTCGAGTCGGGTGCGAGCCTCGTGGTACCCATTCGCAAGGTTCAACCGATGAATGCTGTTGCGGCCAAGTCGCTTCAAGGATTCCAGCAGATCTCCGGGCCAGTAGCAGGAAAGAAGGAAGAGGTTTTCTTGATTGAACCACTCTCCGATTCACAGGGGGACACACTGGTTCTTCTCCAGAATGCAAATAGACGTTTAGGTTGTTCCGTGACATATTCATTAGAACAAATGCCTTTTCTCACGATTTGGAAAAACACCGCCCTGCCCCGCAGTGGTTATGTCATGGGGATTGAGCCTGGGACCAATTACCCATTTAATCGAAGCGTGGAGCGCAAGGCGGGAAGGCTTAAAAAACTGTCTGCCGGGGAATCAGCCGAATTTAGGTTGGCCTACACGCTCCATTCCGATGAGGCGTCGGTCCGAGAGGCCGCCGAAAGAATAGCGTTCCTGCAGGAAGATTTTGAGCCTCAGGTTCTCCCGGAACCGCCCGGGGAAGGTAATTGAAAATGGTGGGTCCTCTGGCCGGGCACTGCGATCGCGCTGGAGTTTCAAAGGTTTTTCAGGTCGATAGGATTAGCTCTCAATGGCGCCACGAAGATATCTCTTGCTGGAGGCAAATCACGAACAGTTGCTCGAGAGGCCACCAAAACTTGCCGTGTTGCCTTGGGGGGCCACGGAATCACATAACCACCACCTCCCCTATGGGACCGATATTCTGGAGGCGGGCTCGATCGCGGAGAAGGCGGCAGAGCAAGCGGATGCGCAGGGGGCCGAAGTGATTGTGCTGCCGACCGTACCGTTTGGAAACGACGAACAGCAACTCGATCAAGTGTGCGCGGTGAGTGTGTCGACCAGTACAGCCTATGCCCTGTTGCGAGATGTTGTCCGCTCCCTGGTTGCGCAGGGAATCGATCGGCTTCTGATCGTCAACGGCCATGGGGGGAACCACTTCCAGCCGCTCGTTCGCGATCTGCAGGGCGAATTCGATATTCTGATCGTTGTTGTCGATTTCTTTCGCCTTTGCCCTGAAGTATTTGATTCTGTATTTGAGAATCCGGGCGACCACGCCGATGAATTTGAGACGAGTGTAATGCTGCATCTGTTTCCCGAATTGGTTGAAATGCAACAGGCACAAAGTGGGGATACAAATCCATTTCAGATTGAGGGGCTTCGCCAAAGCGGCGTTTGGACACCGAGACCCTGGTCGGCGACGCATCCGGACACCGGCTGCGGTAACCCTTCAGCCGCGACTGAAGAGAAGGGACGCGCTTATTGCGATGCCATTATAGAAGCGCTTGGCAAATTGATGGTGAATCTCGCCAAAGCCGAAAAGGGTATGCTGCCGTATCTCTAGGGTGACGTCTCGCCGGCAGTGAGTTGCGGAAAGAAGCGCCCGCCGAGTGGCTCGCCGTGGGGAATCGGATCGACACCCTTGAGGAGCGGTTCATCGGAGAGCGATTTCGTTCCGTCGAGCACCACATTAATCACCATCGCGCGGCGCGGTCGATCGGAGCGGTTTTTGTCGGAACCGTGAAGCGTGAGTGGATGATGAAAGCACGCCTCCCCCGCTGATATTTCTATCGCTTCGGGATGGTCCAATTGTTGCTGCTGCTCGGCATTGAGGTTCGGACGAATTCCGTCAAGAGATCCGGCAATTTCTGGCATTGGTAAGAGGCTCCAGCGATGACTGCCGCGAATATAGTGCAGACAGCCATTTTCTCGGTCGCAGTCGTCCAGGGCGATCCAGCAGGTGAGATGGTTCATCGGACCCGTCCGCGTCCAATAGGAATAGTCTTGATGCCAGGCGACCGGACCCCCGCAGCGGGGCGGCTTGCAAAACACCTGATCGTGCCAGAATCGTACGTTTCCGCCGAGCAGTTGACTCGCGGGGATCGTAAATCGCGGATTCCAGAGCGCATCGTGAAACGCGGGGCTGATTCTCCAGGCTCCGAGGGCATGAAACAGGACTGAACCATTGCTTGAGGACTCATTGCTGTGGAATTCGTACCATAGCTCGCGTGCCGGATGGTCCGGAGCACTGAGTGCATCAAGTTCATTGCGAAGAATTTCGACCTGGTCGTTGTTGAGTATCGGAATGTTTTTCAGGTACCCATTGCGATGGAACGCATCAACCTGATCCTCGGAGAGTGTCTTGGATGACGGGGGAGTTGAACGGAAAAGATCCGTCAATTGTTCGTGCGTTGACGAGAGATCTAGTACAGGCATGGTGAGTTCTAACTTGGGCACCGCGGATCGGTGCGTCACTTGAGGCCTCAAGCGTTCGTGTTCGCCGATTGTTCTATCATAGTTGTTGCGAGCTCACAGGGTTAAAAGAAAACCCCCAGCGGCCGCGACGCCGTTGGGGGTTTTGTGAGGATTGACGTCCATCAGGCGACGGGTTGAGGGCAGGCCTCTTTGACCGTCTTGATAATGGCTGCAGCCACCTTGTAGGGGTCTGCGTTGGAAGCGGGTCGTCTGTCCTCCAGTCGACCCTTCCAGCCGTCGTCGATCGTGCCGACTGGAATGCGAATCGATGCTCCGCGATCGGAGATACCATAACTAAATTGGTCGATCGATTGGGTCTCATGTTCACCGGTCAATCGCTGATCGTTATCCGCGCCGTAAACGCTGATGTGACGATCAACGACAGTGCCGAAACCGTTACAGATTTTAGTGAACACTTCTTCTTCGCCTGACGATCGCATCAGCTCGTTGGAAAAATTGGCGTGCATGCCCGAACCGTTCCAGTCGAGTTTGCCAAGAGGCTTAGGATGCCAGTCAATGGCATAGCCATGCTTTTCGCCGCAGCGCTCCAGAATGTAACGGGAAACCCACGTTTCGTCGCCGGCACGTTTGGCACCTTTGGCAAAGACTTGGAATTCCCACTGTCCGGCTGCCACTTCGGCGTTGATTCCCTCGACATTGATGCCCGCTTCAAGGCATGCATCGAGATGTTCTTCCACGCACTGGCGTCCGTGGCAGTTGGCTGCTCCCACTGAGCAATAGTAGGGTCCCTGGGGGCCGGGAAAGCCGCCTGCGGGAAAGCCCGGAGGGTTGTTGTGTTTAGTGCACCAGAGGAAATA
>JAQWPY010000220.1 GCA_029245145.1 Pirellulales bacterium
ACGGCCCGCGCGATCGCCCAACTCATCGACCGTGGTTCGCTGGGAAAAGTTGCCTAGGTGCGATTCCCTAGGTGCGATTCGTAGTTGCTGCCCTCGCGTCGGGGGCGATATAATCGACCAACCGACGTCGTGTGGTATGGATTCTCGCCGTCTCGCGTGTCTTCTTGCCGGAGGGTGATCGATTGATGAGGAAATGGGTATTCCCGGTGAGCGGACTGCTTGCCATGCTCGGGGGATGCGGGTTTGCCGACCGCGCGTCGCGTTTGCCGGAACAGGCATTTGCTGAGATTGAGCTTACCGATCCGCAAGATCGTGCCTTGAAGATCCGTCCAGTCGAGCGAAAAGCAACGGTTTTCCTCTTCGCGCGGACCGATTGTCCCATTTCGAATCGGTATGCTCCGACCGTCAAACAGCTCCATCGCGATTTTGCAGATCGGGGTGCTGAATTTTATCTGGTCTACGTCGATCCGGGGCAACCGGGCGCGGAAATCGTCGCGCATCGCGAGGTCTATGCGTACCCGTGTGCCGCCGTTTGCGATCGCGATCATCGCTTTGCAGATTCTGTTGGTGCCCGGGTGACGCCCGAGGCCGTCGTGATCGACGAAGCCGGTATGGTTGCCTATCGTGGACGGATCGATGACCGCTTTGTCGATTTCGGAACCAGTAGACAGCAGCCAACGCAAAACGACCTGGCGATGGCAATCGAGGCGGTGCTCGCTGGCCGATCTGTGGAGGTGCCGGTCACCTCGGCGGTCGGTTGCTTTATCGGCGATCTGAAGGACGAGTAGCGTATCGATCAGGATTGAAGCGAGGCGATCAGTTTTTCGTAGCGATTGCCGTGGGCGGTGCAAGTGAAGGACCGCTGGTGTTCTCCGTGTACTTCAATCGCGATTTCCAGCCAACTGCTTGGCATCTGTTCTCGAAATCGGTCGGCCCACTCGAGCAACGCAATGCCTTCACCCTCGAGGATTTCATCTACGCCGAGTTCCGACCATTCATCGCGGTCGGCGACTCGGTAGAGGTCAAAATGGAACACCGGGTGAGCACCGCGGTATTCGTGCAGTAGCACGTAGGTCGGGCTGACGACATCGCGGGGCTCGATTCCCAGGGCACCGGCGATCGCCCGCACGAGTCGCGTTTTTCCGCTGCCGAGTGTACCGATGAGGCCTACGATTTCGCCACCGGAAAACTGCGTGGAAAGCCTGCTGCCGAACTGCTCGGTGTCGCCTTCGTTTTCGGCCCTGAAAGTATAGGTCGCGGTCATCTTATGCTCCGTGTTCATATCCGACTGCCGCGAGCGGCTTCAAGGGTTCGCCAGCCTGCCATAGTCCGGGTCGATCGATAAATGTTCCGATCCTCGTCAGTTTCGTCTCGAGCGGCTGGGTGGAAATCAGCGTTTCTGCTTCCGCGGGAGGAACCGCCAAGATGAGTTCAAAATCCTCGCCGTCGCCCAAGGCCCGTGCAAGTGGCGTTTTTGTTCCATCGTCCATCGCCTCCGCTGCAGCCGAAATCGGGATCGCGTCGAGATCGATCACTACGCCGCAGCCACTCTCCTCCCCGAGTCGGGAGGAATCGAGCGATAAACCATCGCTGCAATCGATTCCCGCATGGAGCTGGTGGCGATTCTGCAGATAGATTGCCTCTTCGATGCGGGGAGTGAACTCGAATTGGTGTCCACTTTGACTACCACCGAAGGAGCCGGTGACCAGCAGATGATCGCCCGCCTGCGCACCGCTGCGGAGCAGCGGCCGGTCAGGACAACGCCCAATGAGCGTCACGCTCACCACCAGCGGGCCATCCCAGACGTTGGTATCTCCGCCGGCAACGGCCACATCGAATTGCTCGGCCAGCGGCAGCATTCCCTCGAGCAATCGATCGGCGACTGCGACTTGATGCCTCGGCAACGCAACGGCGAGAAACGCGGCGACCGGTCTCGCAGCCATCGCAGCCAAGTCACTTAGATTGACGGCCATCGCTTTGCGGCCCACTGCTGCGGGGGCGTCGTTTGCCAGGGAAAAATGGGTTCCCTCGCAGAGCATATCGCACGTGACCACCGCGCCATCTTCCCGAAGCACTGCGGCATCGTCCCCCGGTCCGATCGCCAGGTGCGGACTCGGAGGCAGTCGATTGCGAAGAGCGCGAATAAATTCGATTTCCATCGGACCGAGCGCAGGGACGAGAGCAAGGTGATCGCAAGAGAGTGTAGGACGTGAGAGAAAGAGCGTCAAACGGCCCTTTTCTAGCGGGTGACGGTCCGCCGCGTGCTGGCGGCCACTTGGAGATGCCCGTAGAGTGTTTGGCCGCCTCGAAGAATATAAAATTTCAACGGTCCCTTGGCCGTGATGCGATCTTGTTTGAGGACGTAGGCGACGTTTTCGAGGGAGACCGTTTCCCAAACGTGCATTCCGACCAAAATGTCGCCGCGGCGAATGCCTTGCGATTCGGCCGGACTGCCGGGACGCACGGCGGTCACCGTGAGACCACCCCGATATTTGCTTTTCTTGTCGAGCAGTTGACTGGCCGAAAGCGGTTGAAGTCGGAGCCCGAGTTGGGTCCAGGCCCGATCTGCGACACTCGTTGCCTTAGGCGCGGAGACGGAGAGCACAAGGTCGAGTTGGAGCGTTTCGCCATTGCGAAGCACCGAGAGCGGAATGTTTTGGCCGGCCTTTTGTCCGAGAAGTGCCATTTCCAATTCGAGCGGCCATTGCATACTCGATGATTCCACCCGCTGGATGCGATCACCCGGTTTGAGCCCCGCCTTCTGTGCGGCACTGCCCGCCTCGATGCTCGAAACGAGCAAGCCCTGATGGCGATTGTTGAGCGACGTGAAGGTGATCCCATGCTCCCGACTCTCGAGGCGCCGGAGACTGCAGAGCTCGCTCGCAATCGAGAGTACTTTATCGACCGGCAGGGCAAATCCGATGCCCTGGGCACCGACGCGGACGGCAACGTTGATTCCGATCAGTTCGCCGTCGATATTCAGAAGCGGGCCTCCCGAATTGCCTGGATTGATGCTCGCATCAGTTTGAATTAGGTCGTGATAGTACTGCACGTCACTCACCTGGACGGTCCGGTGCAGCGCGCTGATGATGCCGCGCGTGACCGTGTGTTCGTATCCATAAGCATTACCGACCGCAATCACGGTCTCTCCCGGCATCAAGTCTTCGGAGGTGCCGAGTTGGATCACCGGAAGAATGCGGCCGCCGGCGTCAATTTTGATAATGGCCAGGTCGGTTCGCGGGTCGTGAGAGACGGGCTTAGCAACGAAGCGGGTGTTATCCGAGAGTGTGACGTTGATCGTGGAGACTCCGTCGATCACATGGAAGTTGGTCACAATGTACCCGCGCTGATCAATGAGTACCCCCGTGCCCATGCCGTTTACTTTTCGCGTACCTTCGGCACGGTCATTCGTCCGGGCGGGCACCAGTTTTTGACCGCGAATATTCACGATCGCATCACGGGCCTGTTCCACGGCCCGAACCAATGGCGTGCGACGCAACTCGGCAGCATCTCCGCAGAGCGGAAACGCCAAGAGGGCGAGAAAGAGAAGTCCGCTCCAGCGGATGCGGCAACCGATCACTCCGCCAGTTCGGTCGGTGGAGTCTCCGCAGCAGGCCTGAAGCGCAGTCGAGTCCAACGAAAACTCCCGTTCGCAGCAGCGTGGAAATGGACGTAACTCAAGATGAGATCGGAATGATCTGTTCATCGGCCTGCTGAGAACGGGGGCTCCAGAGGCCCGGGAGGTACCGGCAGAGTTTCCCCATTCTTCCCAGCGTTGTGAAGATAGAGGGCTTGCTAGCAAGTACTTTGGCAATTTGGGAAGCGCAAGAGACGCCGCAAGACCGGTTGCCGCTTTCTACTTCTGCACGCGGGACATGCCGCCGTCGACACCGAGCGTCTGGCCTGTGATCCAACCGCTCGTGGGCAAAAGCAACATGGTTGCCGCTTCGGCGATGTCCGCTGCGGTGCCCGTGCGTCCGAGCGGATACATGGCGTTCATCGCTTCCCGCTTGGCGTCGGTCGAGAAGAATCGCGCGGACAGATCGGTTTCGGTCAGAGCCGGAGCGATACAATTCACGCGAATTTTTGGCGCCAGCTCCGCCGCGAGCGTGCGGGCCACCGCTTCGAGCGCCCCTTTGGAGGCGGCGATCGCCGTGTGCATCGCCAGACCGCGGGCAGCGGCGATGGTGCTGAAGAGTACGATACTTGCATTCGCCTGCTCCGTCGCTTTGAGTCCTGGGAGGCATGCCTGCACAAACCGAATGGCACCGACGCAGTTGAGTTCAAAGGATTGGCGTACTGCCTCGGCAGTGACGCGATGGATCGGCGCCAGCTCGATCGATCCGGGGCAGTAAGCGATCCCGTCCAGTGGCCCTTCGAAAGCACCGCTCGGCAGGGCCGCGTCGAGAGAAAAATCGTATTGCAGGTGCTCGGCGCCGGCGAGCGGTTCTGTCATCTGACGCGAGAGAATCGTGACAGCGTGGCCTTCGGCGAGTAATTTTTCACTTATCGCCCGGCCGATCCCGCGGCTTCCTCCTGCAATTACGAAGTGTCCCATCGCACATCCCCAATCAAGTGGCGTTGTCTGATCTGCAGTACTTTAGGAGCCGTTTCCTCTGCGGCAAGACCATCCGACCGGTCGGCCTTCCTGGCGAGCATCCGCTTACCCTGTCGCAGCAGAGAAAAACCTTATAATCGGCGGCTATTTTACACCCCGCTTCGCAAATTGCCCGGGCAAGCCCGCTCGCTATGTGCAGGGAAGTTATAGGGATGGATAAAACTTTTAGTCCCTCCCCTTGATCCAAACTGGTATAGATCCGATGGGGCCTCCCACTCCGTTTGTGCACCCAGTAATGATCACCGGCGTTGCCGCTTGAGGGCGATTTTGTGCTTCTGCAGGATTTTCAAGAGGCACGTCTCTAAGCACGATTAGGCACAAGCATGCGAATATTCCCGTCAGAATAGTTTTTGTGTAGAGGTCAACTTTCATAATGTTCTCCTTGGAACTAAAAAATTTATCGTTGTCAAAATTCGAAAAACAGCTGGACAAAAACAGCTGATCATTGTTGAGAATGTCACCATGATGAGCGTTTGGTGCGCGTCGGTGAGCGGTTGCTGGTGTGGCTATTGGCGCACTGACTGTATGTACCGTTGTCTCATGCACTGATTCGTTCTGACGCGTAATTAAGTTGATTGGAATTAGCTTGTGCAAAAATTACGATGACCTGGCCGCGATTGTTCGTAATGCGTGCGCTGAAAATGCCGACTTCTCCTCGATGCTTAAGAATACCTTGAGTAAATCGATCGACGCCATGACGGCAATGTATGAAAAAAACCACAATACGGTAGCAATCATGGCGCCAGAAAATAAGAGTACAAGACTCAAGGGATTCGTGTGCGTCGAATCAGCGGACCGGTAGCCGATAACGGCGAGTACAGGCACTCCCCAAACGCCAATTAAACCAGGAACGGTAATAATCCAAAACAGAACCTGATACACCGTTTTTACGATCGTGATATAGGTGTGGATATAGGGGAACCGAGACTTCTGCCCTTTGAGACTTGTGGATGTGGTTTTCTGCCGGCGTTTCGTTCTTTTTGCCATTGATGAGTTCCCTTACTTTAAATTCGTATTTTTAAATATCTGAATCATTTCGCCACCACTCCTGAGTCTTTCATTTTAATGTTGTGGTGAAGTTTTATTAATGGAGGGTGGCCTCAATCCCTTTCCAGGATAAAGGTTTCCTGTTACCCATAGTCATGGAGCTTTAATGTGTGCTGTGGTATATAAGCAAAGACATAAGGGGGAGAATATGCAAGTTCAAAGCAAGAGAGCATTTGTCGCGTGCGTTATCTGTACGATCACTTTAGCCGGATGTGGCGATAGCCGGTCCACCATCACAGAAGAGATGATCACCAAACTGGAAGAATTCAATACGGTGCTCGCAGGGGTCAGCGATGTTGAGAGTGCCAAGGCAGCTCAGCCTCAGCTTGAAGCGATCGGCAAAGATCTGCAGAGTTTAAAAAAACGCGCCGATGCATTGCCACCGCCCACGTCGGCAGAGCAACAGGAACTTTTAGAGAAGTACCAGCCTCGTTTGGTCGCGTTAATGCAAAAGCTCATCGGTACATCGATGAAATTGGCGCTCAAGCCCGGTGTTGCCGATGAGTTGAAGGAGCCGATGCAATCGCTGCAAAAACTCAATGAGTGACGCATGCCGGAAGATCATTTTTTAAGCGGCAGTGCGAGGCCCGGGATTTGAGCTCCCCTTGCCTGCCGTTATTATAATGGCCCTCTGCTGCCTTTTGGTCATTGTCGTAGTACTGTGCGGACCATCATGCGGGGCAGGCGGTACCACTGTCCCCAACTTAAGAGTCTGCTGCGCGTCTTCATAGAATTGCCCTCAGTGTTTTTGACCCTTTTAGCATACGGGGCGAAAACAGGGCGCGGAAGAGTGCAGCAATAGAGGGTAACCGCTACTGGTTTAGCGATTGATTTGTCCGCACAGCCACAGAGAACACAGCGCAGAGAAAGGATCCCGTTGCAGCCGCTTGTGTTAGCAGAATGCGGGGACTGGTGATACTATTTGGTGATACCTCGGCTCCAGAAGGAACCGCGGCGACGACCGAACGGCCGGTTTTGCCTGAAAAACAAGCGGAGGGCACGGGACTCGAACCCGCAACCGGTTTCCCGGCACCTCATTTCCAGTGAGGCCGCTAGCCAATTCGCTTACCCTCCGGGTGTCGCGCGCGACGCTGTTGCGATTCTAACACAGCACCCTGCTGTCATGGGAGAGTGGCCGGAGAATTGCGCTAACAAAG
>JAQWPY010000221.1 GCA_029245145.1 Pirellulales bacterium
CCCATCGCGAAGTTCCCACGCCTCGTGTACGCCCGTGCTCGCCCCACTCGGCACGGCCGCCACCCCGGCAGTTCCATCCAAAAGCACAACTTCTACCTCTACGGTCGGATTGCCGCGACTATCTAAAATTTGGCGCCCATGCACCTGACTGATTGTGCTCATCTCTTCTCTCTCCGCAAACAAATTTTCAAGGGATACCAGCAGCAAGGGGCCACCACTCTCGGGACACCCTCCGGCGCCTACTCAAGAACAATGACGGGGAATCGCAGCATTGTGCCCGATCGAGGGGCCGACCGCTAGTACGCGATCTTTCCCAGCACCGTCGGCAGCGACGATACCTCGTTGATCGCTTCTCATTCCTATATTCAGGCGGTAGGATGGTGCTTTCTATTTTCCATTCTCCGTTGGGCGATTGCATGCGCGACACAGAATATGCTCCGGTCCCGCTCGAGGTCGTTCCACTGCCGAGTCATATTCGCAGCGTTCAGCCGGGGGGCGGAATCTGCTATCGCATTGAGTTACTGTGGGGAAAGTTGCGCCGCTGGTACTTAATCAGGTTCCGCAAAGGCTACGTCGCCAAGATGGCCGCCCGCCGCTCCGGATCGACCGACGGAGCGCCTCACCCCGTCCTCGATCCCCGCGACCTGAAGTATTGTCGCAACCAGTGTACGTGCGACTGGAAAGCGGAGGATGATCCTTTTTCATGGAGGGACTGCATTCCGCTGGCCCGATGGGGACTGGCCGAAACGCTGATCATGGGAGCCGCCTCACTCCTGCTTGCGGGGCTCCCCTTGCTCGCTGGCCTCGAGTACTGGCCCTGGGCCCTGCCGGGACTCGTTCTTTTTATCTGGATCCTCTCATTCTTTCGCGACCCCCACCGCGTCGTGCCGACCGATCCCGGTCTGTTGGTGGCTCCGGCAGATGGCAAAATAGTTGAAATCGCATATCTGGATGAAGATCCCTTCATCGAGAAGCCCGCCATCCGCATCGGCATTTTTCTTTCGATTTTCAACGTGCACATCAATCGTTCGCCGTGTGACTCCCAGGTGGTCGAGTTGCGCTACGCCCCGGGGCTCTTTCTCGATGCGAGGAATCCCGAAAGTGCGATGAAAAATGAAAACATGTGGATCGGGTTGCAAGAGGCCACGGCGCCCTATCGCCGTTTCTGCGTTCGTCAAATTGCCGGTCTCTTTGCGCGTCGGATCGTCTGCGGTTTACGACCCGGGGAGACGGTCGCCCGCGGACAATCTTTTGGTATGATAAAACTAGGTTCGAGAACCGAACTGATCATCCCTCAGGAGGACGGCCTCGAACTGCAGGTGCGCGTCGGCCAGAAGGTCACCGCAGGCTCCACGATGATTGCCCGCTATGCCGTGGATACGTAATCGACGGTCACTCACCGTCCAACTTATTGAAAACAGGCTGCCATGCGCCGGATTCGCGAAATTGCTATTTTCCCTACCCTGCTGACTCTCGCAAATTTGGTCTGTGGGTTTTATGCAATCGTGGTCGCATCGCGGATCGACGCTCCCACTGCCCTTTCCGACAAGACGCCGGTGACGAGTGAAATCAACTTCCAACAGATCCCCAAGGTACCCTGGATTATCGATCGGTCCGATCCAACCCAGAACATTGTACTTTGTGGGTGGCTCATCGTGCTGGGAATGCTTTTCGATGCGCTCGATGGCCGCGTCGCACGACTGGCAAACCAGACCAGTGATTTTGGTGCACAACTCGACAGCCTCAGTGATCTCGTGACATTCGGGGCAGCGCCTGCATTCCTGATGGTCAAGATGTGCCCCTCATTCAGCTACGAGCATCGCAATTGGATCTGGATCATCGCTACCGTCTACGTGAGTTGTACGGCTCTGCGACTCGCCCGCTTCAATGTCGAGACCACCGAGGAAGACGACCACAGCTGGTTCAATGGACTACCGACTCCCGCGGCCGCCGCCGCGATCGCGGGCTTTGCCCTGGTTTTTTACACCTTGCGATCGACCGGTAGCGGATCGGCGGAGGTGGCGAGAGTTGACGAGTTCGTTCAATGGATTTTGCCGCTCTATGCCGTTCTCGTTTCTCTCTTGATGGTTTCTCGCATTCCTTATCCGCACCTCGTCAATCAATGGGTCCGCGGCCAGAAAAGCTTTGCCCACCTCATCGGTTTAATCTTCGGAGTCTTGCCCATTTTAGTCTTCCCCGGTTACGCGATTCCGATTCTGGCGGGGGCATTCGTGATAACGCCACCCCTTCATTACCTGTGGCAGCGATTCTATCGGCGAAGGCGTCAAGACGAACCCATCTTTTGACTTTAAGTGAGCGTGTCGCGGATCTTTTATGTTTACTGGACTAGTTCAAACGGTAGGCACGATTGCTTCAACTAAGGAAGTTGGCGCAGGGAAACGATTGCGGATCGAATGCGGCGAGCTTCCGCACCCGATTCAGGTGGGAGACAGTATCGCCGTCGCCGGGTGCTGCTTGACCGTCGTCGAAATGGCAGGCAATATTTTAACCTTCGAGGCGGGGCCCGAAACGCTCGAGCGCACCACCTGCGGTCAGTGGCAAGAAGCCGATCAGGTCAATCTCGAATGCTCGCTCTGTGTCGGCGATCCACTCGGGGGTCACTTTGTGACCGGGCACGTCGACGGTGTCGGCGAACTTCATCTTCGGGAAGATGACCAACAGTGGTCCATCTGCTCGTTTCGCGTTGCGGCTAAAATGACTTCTCAAATGATCTCGAAGGGATCGGTTGCAGTGGACGGCGTCAGCCTGACCCTGGTCGAGGTCCAGGCGGAGCACTTCACGGTGCAATTGATTCCCCACACCTTGGCGCACACCACAATGGGCAATTTATCGCCCGGCGGCCGAGTGAATATCGAGACCGATATTCTCGCAAAATATGCGCAAAAATCCCTCCGGACCGAGAGCTGACCTCATGTCTGATCCGAAACAAAAAGAACCGCCTCTGCAGCGACAGACGATTTCTTTTCTCAAGCGCCGCTTCCGCGAAGTTGGACTGCAACCGGCGAGTCGACATGGACAGAACTTTCTGATCGACCTTAACCTTCAGCAACTTCTGGTCGACTCGGCGGAACTCTCGTCCGACGATGTCGTCCTGGAGGTGGGCACGGGAACCGGAGCATTGACCGCACGAATCGCTCCCCGAGTCGCTGCGGTCGTTTCCGTTGAAATCGATCGGCACTTATTCCAACTCGCGAGTGAAGAATTAATCGACTGCGCGAATGTGACTCTGCTACAGCAGGATGTCCTCAAAAATAAAAATAAACTTGCGAGTGAAGTTCTCGAAAGTGTCTGGGAGCGACTGGGCGATTCGCACCAATTTAAACTGTTGGCTAATTTGCCGTACAACATTGCCACGCCCCTGATTTCCAATCTACTGGCATGCCAGCGTCCACCGCTCTCGATGACCGTCACCATTCAAAAAGAATTGGCTGAGCGCATTCTGGCCAAACCGTCAACCAAGGACTACGGTCACTTGAGTGTTTGGATACAGAGTCAGTGCCAGGCAGAATGTGTACGGATTATGCCGCCCACCGTATTCTGGCCGCGGCCCAAAGTCGACTCCGCGATCGTACATATCACGCTTGACCAGAATCGCCGCGACAAAATTCCCGACCTTGTTTTTTTTCATCGCTTTACCAGGGCACTTTTTTTTCATCGCCGCAAATTCCTCCGCAGCGTGGTGGTGAGCGCTATGAAAAAAGAACTCGACAAGAGTGAAGTCGATGCAGCAATCGCTGAGGTGAGCCTGCGTCCGAATGAGCGGGCAGAACAATTATCGGTCGACTCAATCCTGATGCTCTGCGAGTCGATTCGAAAGAGAGTCTTGGAAAAATCGGTTTAGCAATTCGCCCCCTGTCGTCTGCGAACGCATTTCCTGCTACACTGAGGTTGTTCGGACGGTTCAGATATCGGAACAGAAATATCCTCGGGAACGTTACGATGCAGTTCATAGAAATGTCTGGCGCTACTTTACACAAAGTTGTCAATGAGGATGAATTGCCAGCCGGTGCATTTGAAGCGGCCGGTATCGAAGGACACACCGTCGTGCGGATCAACAAACAGGGTGACATTGAAGTCCGTCGGCCCGATTCGTGGGATCTGGTGGGTGGATTGATCGGTGATTTCGAGACGCGAGTTCAATCAACGACCGGGCTCGACTGGGTCTAACGGGCTCTGGTGCATTCCGCACAGCGAGCGCGACTGAACTTTACCGGAGCCTCACGCGGTGGTGAACCGGAGAGGGCCAGTCTGGGCTCCTCATTCGCTGCTGCACGTATTCGACCGGAATGCGTATTTGCCCGGCAATCTGGACAAAATCAAGTTGACCGCTCGCCAAGAGGCACCGCAAATCTTTCTTACTGACCCCCAATCGACGTGCTGCCTCGCCGAGAGACCAAGTCCCTTGATAGTAACCTTGAGACACCTCATCTGCCGGACGCTTCATGGGAGCCATGGCTACCCCCTCAAAAAATAGGTAACGTGTACCGCTCGACCCTTCCTCGACCCGCGAAGGCTTTTGAGCCCGCCTTTTGAGCCCGCATTGTAGACGAGTTATTGATGATGTCAAAAAGATGGCTCGCGTTTTGATCCTGCGCGACCCCGGTGACCATTTCTTCACCGGTCGATTGATGAGCCGCCACCTTTTATAATAATGCTCTCGCGCAGAACACTTATCCATTGTCACGGCAGAAGGATACGACTTTGGGCACCCCTTTTATCAGCGATGATTTTCTCCTCAACAACGATTCGGCCCGCAGGCTCTATCACGAATTTGCGGCTTCCGAACCGATTCTCGATTATCACTGCCACCTTGATCCGGGCGATATCGCAAAAAACCGGCAGTTCACCAATCTTTTCGAAATCTGGCTCGAAGGCGATCACTACAAGTGGCGGGCCATGCGAGCGTGCGGTGTCGACGAGGAATACTGTACCGGTGCCGCGGATCCTTACGACAAATTCATTGCGTGGGCCCGCACCGTACCGCGACTGTTGCGCAATCCCCTCTACCATTGGACTCATTTGGAGTTGAAGCGGTACTTCGATATCGATCTACTGCTAACCGAAGACACCGCGCCTGAGATTTGGCAAGCGACCGAAAAGATTTTAAGTGACGATCGCTTAAGACCCTGGGGAATTTTCCGGCAATTCCACGTTCGGGCGGTTTGCACGACCGATGATCCTACCGATGGCCTAGAATCACATCAAAGCATTGCCGGAGCAGAAACCGCAACGCGCGTGTATCCCACGTTTCGGCCGGACCGTGCGATCCAACTCGACTCCCCCGAGCGTTGGAATGCCTGGGTCGACTGCCTTGAGCAACGCTGCGAGGAGGAAATTCGTTCGCTGGAAGATTTCAAGAATGCACTTGAAAATCGGCACCAATTCTTTCACCAACTCGGATGCCGGATATCCGATCACGGTCTTGCGACATGCTTTGCAGAGGATTGTGACGCGGTCGACGCAGAGAGCATTTTCGCGTCCGTGAGGTCGGGTGAAACGCTCTCTCCCGATGCACAAAACATGCTGGCCAGCCATCTGATGTTGTTTTTCGGCGAACTGGACGCGGCCCGAGGTTGGACTAAGCAATTGCACCTCGGCGCTCTCCGCAATACAAATTCGCGACTCTTCGATGCGCTGGGGACCGATATCGGCTGTGACTCGATCAGCGATCTTCCCCAAGCGGAATCCTTGGCCCGCTATCTCAGCGCGCTCGATCGAAAAGAGATGCTGCCTCAAGTCATCCTCTACAACCTGAACCCGGCGGACAATTATGTTTTCGCGAGCATGGCAGGAAATTTTCAGCGAGGACCGTCAGCAGGCAAGATTCAGTTCGGCTCGGGATGGTGGCACCTCGATCAAAAAGAGGGAATGGAGTGGCAAATAAACGCACTCTCTCATTTAGGCGTGCTTTCGCAATTCATCGGAATGCTCACCGACTCACGCTCGTTTCTTTCGTACAGCCGCCACGAATACTTTCGTCGCTGCCTCTGTAATCTGATTGGTCGCGACATGGAACGTGGAGAAATCCCCAACGATTTCGATCTGAGCGGAAAACTGGTCCGGAACATTTGCTTTCAAAACGCCCGCGATTATCTCAAACTCGATCTCGCAAACTGATTAGCACCGGTTTGCGAGATTCCGCGGACGAAGTTATAAATAAATAACGAGAAGGAAGTGTTTGCACACCTGGTGGTGGCCGCGGTCTTCAAAACCGTTGGGCGGCACGTGAAGCGTATCGCCAGTGGGTTCGATTCCCATACACTTCCGCCAAAAGAAGTGATTCCGTGGGGCCGTATCACCAAGGGGGCATCGCACTCGCCATCGTGAACGCGCATAGGCTGAGTCGTTCTCCTCGCCATGAGGTAAAACATGAAGCTCAATATTCAGACAATCATTGGCTGGGGTATCGCGGCCATGTTTTTTGGCTTCTGCTTCGTGGCCGGAGGTTACGTCGCGCACGACATATTCCGAACGGTCGACGATCAAAATGTTGTGTGGTTAATCAACCGTGCGGCCGCGGCGGCGGTCATTACACTTTTTATTGCGCTGGGATTTATCGTCGCCCGAGCCATCGAATATGTATTTGTTCGCTGGTGGAAAGCGAAAAACAACTTGCCTCCGGAAGATTAATCACCCCTCTAATATTTTCCCTCGATCCGCACCGCTTGACGATCCACAATGGAAACAGGACGCCCCCCACGTTTGCACTTCGTTCTTCGCTGTATTTTTTTTATGGCGGCGGGCGGAGCCGCAGGCCTGATCCTTGCCGGCCTTTCCATTCAACAATGGTTGATCGATTGGCGAATTATCGCAATCCTGGCGGTGGCCGGTGCTTCCGCGGCCAGTCTGGATGTTCTTCTGTTTGAACGAAATCAGTGGTCCTTCTTTCGCGCGATCACTGCATGGGCGGGCGGTTTCCTTTTCTTAACGTTGCTGATGGCAATCGTACTGGTGATTCCCTATGCGATACTCGCCGGAGTTTCGAAGGCCTTTGGTTTGTGGGACGCATGGGAAATCCTGGCAATGCCGTGGTCGTTGTTGATTCCATTACTGGTCGGTGCGGTCATCGGTTGCGGCAGCTGGCGTCTGCTGGATGACTACTAATAAATAGTTGGTCGAGGAATCAAATATTGAGCAACGCTGCACGATTACTTATCGGTGCGTTTTGCGTGGCGGCCTTGGGTTCAATCGCATTCGTCGTTGGCGTTGGTGCGGCCTTTGGTCATGCTGGTAACTGGTCTAATGAACTTGCAGGCGCGGGCGTTTTTCTGCTCGTTTGCTCGGGCATTCTAGCGATAGCTGCTGTTGCTGCAGGGGTGGCAAATTCGATAAGTAAGCGCCAATTTAATTGGTGGCTGCCGCTTGCTTGCCTTGCCGCCGGGCTGGCTCTTTGGGGCGGTTGGGTAGCGATTAATCTATGATGCCTACGTTCTCCGCCAACACAAGCTAGTGGCACGGTGGCCTGCGGCTAATCACCGCAGCGCAAATTTACTTTGCAAACAATCTGATACAATATTTGCGACTCGGACGCTGACTCGAGTGGGTCGAGCTGCGATCACCACCCGAACGAAGGCAACCACAGGCGCCCGATCGCCTTGCAGAAGATTTTTTGTTTCGCTTATCTCGAGCGCACGCCTTATGCCCCCCCAACTATTGAAGCGGACTGAACAAGTTGTTGTCGCGCTGCTTCTCGCTGCCGCTTTCCTGGCAATCATCGGTTACTGGTCGCTTCGGGCCTGGCACCACCGCGACCTTGTCGAATTCGACGAGG
>JAQWPY010000004.1 GCA_029245145.1 Pirellulales bacterium
CAAGAAGACGACGATAGCGATGGCACGGGCAACGTCTGCGATTTCGGCGACTCCCCTGATGACGGGGGAGACGGGGGAGATGATGTCCCGCCCGCGGACAGTGACGGAGACGGCATTGCCGACAGCGAGGACAACTGCCCCGAGGCTTACAACCCCGATCAGGCGGATGCCGATACCGACGGCACAGGCGATGTGTGTGAGGAATCGGATTTTGATCCCTCGGTGTGCGAACCTTCGTATTCTGAATTTGAAGGATGGTATGTCGAAACAAATGGTGCTGCCGGTGCCGCACACATGCCGATCGGCAACGATCAACATGATCGCGTACGTTACGTGGTCCCCCCGGACGATAATTGCAGTTATCAAATTGAGCTAGAAGACGCAGGCGATTGGGACTACGACACCCACCTCATCGTCCAGCGACTTTCGAACGGAAATATTTACCTCGAGTATCGGTTTACCGGTAATGGCACGGTATTCACGCATTGGCTCAAAGATGCAGAAGGCAATACCCGGATTGGCCCGGTGACCTGTCCGAGCGGCAACTGCGGGCCGATCGCCGGAATGCTTATCATTCCCGGCAACGAAGGCACAGAACAATGTGGTTGTGATCCCAGCACCAACTCGCCCGATCCTCCCGACGGTGTCACCTCCTGGAAGGGTTATAATTTAGGCGGCGATGAGCATATCGGCTCGAGTGACTTGGACGACCTGGTCTTTGAAAAGTCGCTGCTTACCGGCGCCGTAGGCGGCAATCACTATAGTCCCGGGATCGTTTCAGAAACAACCAACGATGATCCACTGTGGCAGCAGATGTACCTCAGCACTAGCGGGAACGGCTTCACGATGGCAATACCTGTCGACAACGCGGGAACCTATCGAGTCACACTCTACGCGGTGCATGCAGGCGGTTACGATAAGGGTCGACAGGATGTCGCCCTCGAAGGACAAACTATGGTTTCGGGTTGGGATCTTGGGCCTCCTCTTGGAGGCATCTACGGAACGGATGAACCGCGACCTTTACAAAAAACGGTCACTGTCCAGGTGAACGACGGCACGCTCGATGTGGCCGTCACACCCAATCCAGCTTGGATTAACTCCTATCCGAATTTTAAGTATGTTATGCTCAGTGCGATAAAAATTGAGGAACTCGAGTGAGGGGCAAACCTATCTGCAGAAAGTTTTTAACCGCTCACTCGTCTCTTTTCGGCATTGCAGCTTGGGGTTTGGCTCTCGTGGGAGGGTGTTCCTCTTCCGAGGATGAGGCCTCGCTGCCGGTGAAACTTTCGCCGGCGGAGGTTCGAAAATTACCCCAACTCGACGGCCAGCCGCTCGGCCACCTCAAACCGCGCCATCAGGGCAAAACACCCTGGCCCGCCGGACACACGCCACCGGCGTATCTCAAGGAGCGGCCGCACGTGCGCTGGGTTCTCGATGGGGAAAAGGTAACCGAACTCGACCCGCCGCAGTTGCTCGATAGTTTTCGTCTGGATTTCGACGCAACGCAAAGGCTTTCGTTTGAAGACCTGCCCTATGTCTTCATGACCGAAAAAAGTCGCGAGGTGGTTATCCGCCGCGGCGATGTACTCGAGGGACATTTTACTGACGAGCGAATCAGCCCGGATGAAAAAATAATCTTTGTGTTTTCCTGCAATAATCCCGACTGCCCGCAAGCAAAAAAAACGCAGACCGCGGCGCGATTTCCCTACGATCCGAGTGGCGATCGCCCCTCGGAATGTCCGTTTTGCCAATCCAAAAATGCGGCCGGCGAATCGACCCCCAACCGACGCTTCAAGACATCGCAATATCTTGGACTGGAAGAGCAAATTTATCGCCAGTTCTATCGCGATCGCGAGCGAAAAAAGCGGCAAGAGTGAATCGCACTTACCGCAACTCACTCGGCTTTTTCTTCTGCTCGATCCACTTTAGTTGCTGCTGCAAGCGGGCCACGGCCTGTCGATCCCGTTGCTGCGTGGCCAGCGTGAGCGCCTTCTGAATACTCTTTCGAGCTGCGGCAAACTGACTGTTCTCGGCTTGCGCCATGGCGAGCAGCTCAATCGCAGGCAAATGGGGCGTCGAATAGAAACGCTGCAGCCGCTCTGCCCCAGCCAGTGCTGCATCCGGATCGTAAACGGATGGGTCGCGACTGAGAGATTGAAGTAGTACCAGTTCGGCAAAGGGAACGCGAAGGTTCTCATCTGCCCCATCCGCTTCATCTATCCGCGAGCGGCACCAATCAAAAGCCTGTTGATCTTCACTGCTAGAACGCAGAAAGTTCAAAAATTGCTTTTCCACCCTTGGCTCAATCGGACGACGCTCGAGCAGTCGCTGATATTCACCCAGGGCCGCCTCATGCTGTTGCAGCTGCCCGAGGGCCATCGCTAGGCTCAATCGCGCCTGCACATCACCCGGACGCTCCTTCAAACAGGCCCTGGCATCGACCGCCGCCTGAGGAAAGTCGCCTCTTTGCAAAGCGGCCCTCGCCAGTTCGCGGCGCACCGCCGGATCATCCGGACGGATCGCACCGACCCGCCGCAGCGTCCTGTAGGCTTCGTCTTTCTGACCGGCCGCCAACTGGGACCGAGAAAGGAGGTTGAGAATACTCAGTCGATCCGGTCGCAGCACATATGCCTGCGTTGCAAAGTCGAGTGCCGGAGTGTGTTCCCCTTCCCGCAGATAAATACCAGCGACTTGACTCAAGGCATCGGCCTGATCAGGAGAGGCCTCGATGAATTGCTCAAATCGCTCGCGCGCACCGCGATAATCTCCCACACCATAGGCCGCCTCGCCCACCAAAATCATCGCCTGTGGGCTTTCTGGTATCGCCTCGAGAATCGCCTCATATTGACGATAGGCGTCGGACGGTCGGCCAGTGGCAAGTAAAAAACGACCGGCCAGCTTGCGGAGAATCGGGTCGTCGGGTCGCTGCTGGACTGCCGTCCGATAGATTTCTTCCAGCGTAAGACCGTCTTGGGCAACCGCCTCGTCCTGTTGTTTCAACGCACCCTGCAGCTTCTCTGCGCGGCGCTCTGCCAGCAACTGATCGGTGAAAGGCGGTTTGTCGATCAACTCGAGCGTGGCCTTGAGGATGCCGCGGTACTCCAATTCGGTCAGGGCAATCTGCCGTGCACACTCGGCAAATGTTACGACCGGCGCTGAGGCTTCACAGGCACCTTCCGGCACACTCAAGAGGACCTGCGGCAAGAACGCCCTGGCCAACTCGTACTGTCCGCGGGGATTGAAATGCACGTGCTCGTAAAAATAATCCTCGCCGGGAGCCGCAGCGGGTGAATGCTCTGCAAAGTAGCGCTCGACATCCACAAGTTGCACGCCGCGGGCCGCTTGCTGATCGGCAACCTCGCGGATCGTCTGGTTGATGCGGCTGTCGGCACGGAAGCGGAGCAGGTCCAGATCGCGTGCGGCCGTCAGATTTTCTCGCCCCCCCCGCGCATCTCCTGCAGTGAGCAAACAGCGACCGAGCAAATAGTGCAACATCGCACTCTGAGGATTTTGAGCCAAAGCCTCGCGAATCTGAGGAATCCACTTTGCCGCAAATGCTTCGCCATCACCCGTGGCAATCCGCTCAATCCACTGTGAATCGAGTGGTCCGCTTGAGGCAAAGGGCGGACAATGGGCAAGGTTCACCGCAACGGTTCCCAGCAGCACCTGACTTCCACATGACCGTGCAGAGCGGCAGATTGCCGTCAAGTTCGCCCGCAGATGCTCGTATACGCGGGTAAGCCGGGGATCGTCTCGCGATACACTGCGATCCAAAAACATGCGCAGACCTTCCCAATCGCTCGGCCCCGCGCCGGTCGGGGCAAGGTCGGTGAGCCACTGGCCGAGCCGTGTATTTTTGAGCATCAAACCGGTGCGGAGCACGCCGAGATTCTCTCCGATTCCCTCAAACACGCTCCCCGGCCCAAAGGGCCCGACCACTTCGTTGTTGCCCAAATAAAGAATCATCAAATCGGGCTCGTACTCGGCAGCTTCTGCGGCAATGTCGCGCACCACATGCGAGTTGATGGCCGTCAGCGCAAGGTTATGCACTTCAAAACGCATCTTCGGGCAGGCCCGGGCAAGCAGCACTTCGAGAAAGCGTCCGAAGTGAAAATCGGGACTCGGCACCCCCTGCGCGGCCGAGCCGCCGAGAATAAAAATGCGGTAGGTCCCGGTTGGTTTCTGCTGTGGGAGATAAACCCAGTTTGCGTCCCGTGGCGGGACCGACTTGCCGAAGTAGCGGTAAGGAAAGTGTGGGTTCGACGTGAGATGGCCATCGGCGGTGGGTGAAAAAAAAGTCCCCGCATGACCGTAGCCGGCGAGCGTGAGAGACAGTTCGGCCGCGACAAGGAGGAATACCAAAGAAAGTACGGTCGCGACGGCCGCATAGAGCACCTTCCGCCCGACCGGCAGCGTCGCACTGCCGGATCGCTCCGCTGCAGGGGAAGCCGGCTCCTTCATCACGTGATTCCCGAGGATACTGATTAACCGTACCACCGTATCACCAAAGCCACTTCAGGAAAGGCCGAGAGGGCCACATAGGTCCATTTTCAGCCCTTCCGCCACAAAAAGAGCCCGCCAAGCCGATGATTTTCGACCATTTTAAGCCTGATACCGCAGGGAAACCGGAATTACCCGAGTTCCGCATACGAGGGGGTGAAACCCGCTTTCAGCCCCTTAACATCGAGCCATTTCTATTTATTTATCCTAAATTCGTGCAATTTACTTGATACCCAGGGTCCACTTAGTACCATGTAGAGATGTGTGGGGGTTAACCCCCGGTTTTTGAATCCTTTTGTGCAGGTGTGGCCAGTGGCTGATGACAGAGTGGTTTTCGAAGGAACGGGAAGATAGCTGCGCGATGATCGCAGGTATGTTCCCGTTTTTTTGTTGGCCGCTGGCTCGCAAGATGAACGGTGGTATTGGGGGGTGTTCCCCAATCATTTTTTTGTCTTCTTTAGTGCACAAAAAGAAGTAGGAGATGTCTAATGAGAAGTCTTAGTTTCCGTTTGTTCGGAGCTGTTGTGGCTGTTGGCCTCGTCGCCGGTAGTGCGCAAGCCTCGAACATCTACATGGAGCTGGCAACGGCTCCTGTCCAGTTGGACGCAGTATCTGCCCACGATCCGTCCGAAGTCGGTGCGTGGGAATACGTCTATGATGTCATCATGGACAACGAAGGCCAGTTCGACGAATTTCAGTTGAACGACTATGACTGGGACGCTGGTTTGGTCAACCGAAACAGCACTGGTCACAGTGGCACGACCGGTATCCACACCCAGAAATGGGATGGATACTCCCAAAGCAGTGGCATCAAGAGTTGGGACAATAGTAACTATGGTTCCTATAACTCGGGTGGTGTCTGGCACGACAAAGACGGTGCAGGTGGGGTTTATATTCCCAATACCTGGCACTCGATTGGCGACTACCAGGGCACCAGCAGTTGGGCCGGCGTGGATCCAAAGTTCATCACCGATGGTCACCTGACCACCGATACGAACAGTGGAACCAACACGGCACTCCGCTATGTCAACAGTGTCACGACTGGAACCAACTACAATGGTTTGGTTGTCACCCTTCGACTTTTGTCGCTGGATGGCCCAGTTGCCGATGCTGTTGAATTCCGTGCCTACTCCTTCAATGGAGCCGCGGTTTACACCAATAGTGTCACGGGACCTGGTTCCGGTGGCGGTGGCGGTGGTGGCGGTGCGGTACCCGAGCCTTCCACCCTGGCGATGCTTGGTGTGGCCCTGCTCGGACTGTGCGGATTTATCCGTCGCCGTAACGGCTAGTCATTATTAATCACAGGTTTTTCCTGTTACAAATCTGCCGCAGTCGCCTTTCGGGCGGCTGCGGTTTTTTTTTCCCTTATTTTTGTCGGCGACTGTAAGTTCGACCGCAATTTTGACTTCACAATTGACGATTCATATTGAAACGGCTAGCCTGAAAGAACTACTGAAGCGTAGCAAGGCACCAAGCACGTTGGCCTCAGAAACGAAAGCCGATGGTGGACCGTCAACAAAAAAGCAGTGTCGTTGGGCCGAGTAGACATTTCGGCCCTCGCGGCTTTACGCTCGTCGAGCTTTTAATTGTGATCGGGGTGATCGTGGTCCTGATCGCCCTGCTGCTTCCTTCGGTCGCCTCGGTGCGGGCCCGGGCC
>JAQWPY010000005.1 GCA_029245145.1 Pirellulales bacterium
CAAACCAAAAGACCCCGCTGTGATTGCCGAAATCGATGGCACTGATGAATTGCTCGGAGAGAAGAAGCGCGGAAAGCGGACACTTGTTGTTCGCAGTGCAAGTGGAATTGAGAAAGAACATCTCATTTCCCATGGAAAGCATTTACGCGTCCACGCAGGAGATGAGGTGCGAGCCGGTGAATCATTAGTTGATGGCCCTCTGGTGCCACATGACATCTTGCGTGTTTCTGGCGAGGAAGCCGTCCAGCAATATCTCACTCGCGAAATTCAGAATGTGTATCGCTCTCAACGTGTAGAAATCAATGACAAACACGTGGAAATTATCGTTGCTCAAATGCTCCGCAAGGTCAAAATTGAGTCGGCAGGCGATACTAAGTTGTTGCGCGGAAACGTCCTGGACAAGTTTGAATTCCGCCAGCACAACGAAAAACTTTCCGATTGCGTTAGGATCTCCGATGTGGGCGATAGCGACTTTGCGATCGATAACATCGTTCCGAAGGATGCTCTCCAACAAGCAAACGCCCAAATCGAAGCGTTGGGTGGAGAAGTCGCAAAAGGTTCAAAGCCAAAGCCGGCGACCGCGAGTACGCAACTTCTCGGAATCACGAAAGCATCGGTGCAAAGTAGCAGTTTCATTTCGGCAGCAAGTTTCCAGGAAACGACGAAAGTTCTTACCGAAGCTGCACTCTCCGGAAAAGTGGATCGTCTCGTGGGACTCAAGGAGAACGTGATCCTCGGACACCTTGTCCCGGCAGGAACAGGATTCCATTCTTTTCAAGAATCCGAGGTACGCATCCGCCCCGAAGCGCTCGAAGCGCTTACGGCAGAGAAGGATCTGGTGCTCTCCCGCTCCTTCCCGCTGCTGGATGCGGCAATCGAAGCCGAGGAAGCAACAGATGGAGATGTACCGCAAGCGGCATCTCCTGCACCTTCGGGGATGGCGATAGACCAGGGCGTTCCTCAGGACCTCGACGCACTCACCGCCGCTCCTTCGGAAGCCGTACCGCAAGCGGCATCTCCTGCACCTTCGGGGCTGGCGACAGACCAGGGCGTTCCTCAGGACCTCGACGCAATCACCGCCGCTCCTTCGGAAACCGTACCGCAAGAAACCGTGGAGCCGATGGCGGGCGTCGAACCGGAGTCGGCAATCGAGACGACGGAGACGGTCGAAGGATCACCTCCAGAGGTGGATCAGGCAGAGACGACCACTGACGAGGGGGGACTCTCTGCACCCCTAGGCGAGAATCCGCACCCGGAGGCCGAATAAAACCGTAAACCCCACGAAGCCAGCTTACTCCAGGTCTATTGGTCTTTGGGACCATTGACAATCGGGCCGGATAGACTAGCTTAAGTGGTCCCAGATGGCGTGGCCCAGCAGTCCGTGCCCCCGGGATTTTTTTTGAGAAGACACGCGTTGAATTGAAAAAAGCAACATGCCGACCATTAACCAACTGATACGACGCAAGCGCAAGCAGCCGAAAAAGAACAGCAAGGCTCCGGTCCTCGATCGCTGTCCTCAGCGAAGAGGTGTTTGCCTTCAAGTCAAGACGATGACGCCGAAGAAACCGAATTCGGCGCTACGTAAGATTGCTCGCGTCCGGTTGTCGAATCGCAAGGAAGTGACCGTGTATATCCCTGGTGAGGGGCACAATCTCCAGGAACACTCGATCGTGCTGGTACGTGGTGGTCGTGTTCGCGATCTTCCGGGCGTTCGCTACCAGGTGATCCGTGGTGCACTCGATACATTGGGTGTCGACGGAAGGCGTCAGGCACGCAGTCGATACGGAACGAAAAAATAAATTCAATAACCTCTGAGCGATTCACGTTTTATAGCGTGGGCAACGGAAGTGACTTATGGGACGAATTACTGCCAGTCGTAAACAACTTGTGGGGGATCCGAAATTTGATTCCCTGCTGGCCAGTAAATTCATCAACGTGTTGATGTGGGATGGCAAAAAAAGTACCGCGCAGCGCGTCTTTTACGATGCACTCGATCTGGTCAGCGAGCGAATCAATGAACCGGAACCGATCGAGATTTTTGATACCGCAATCAACAACGTCAAGCCCGATATTGAAGTTCGCAGTAAGCGGGTAGGTGGTGCTTCGTATCAAGTCCCGATGCAAGTCAGTCGCAGTCGACAACAATCGCTTGCAATACGTTGGTTGCTCATAGCGGTGCGGGAAAAGAAAGGTCGACCAACCTCCCAGAAACTGGCCGACGAAATCGTTAACGCCTTTAATCGTGAAGGCGTTGCAATGACGCGACGGGAAAATGTGCATCGAATGGCTGAAGCCAATAAAGCATTCGCCCATTTTGCTTGGTAAGGATTTTCAAATTGGTTGCCACGCTCAGAGTCTTCGGGCGTGGCATTTTTATGCGCCAACGATAAAAACATGGCTCGCGAACTAGAAAATATTCGGAACATCGGAATCATTGCGCACATCGATGCGGGAAAAACAACCCTCACCGAGAGAATGCTTTTCTATGCGGGCGCAACCCATCGGATGGGCGAAGTCGACAAGGGTACGACCAAGACCGACTTCGACGAAGAGGAACAGCAACGCGGGATCACGATCTATGCCGCATGTATCACCTTCGATTGGGATCGCATAACGATCAACCTGATCGATACCCCGGGACACGTCGATTTTACTGCCGAAGTCGAGCGGAGCCTCCGCGTTCTCGATGGAGGGGTCGTCGTCTTCAGCGCACGGGAAGGGGTAGAAGCCCAGAGCGAGACGGTTTGGCGACAAGCCAATAAATACGGGGTGCCACGAATTGCGTTTATTAACAAGATGGACCGTGAGGGCGCAAACTTTGAAGCGGTGCTTGCAGAAATCCGCAAAAGACTCGGAGCGAATCCGGTGCCGCTGCAGATACCGGTCGGGGCAGGCCCTCCCCACGTGCCCGAGGCATTTCGCGGCGTCATCGACCTGCTGAAGATGAAAATGCTTGACTTCACCGACGACAGCGATGGCGCTGAAATCGTCGAGCGTGACATTCCAGGCGACTGCATCGATGCGGCTAGCCAAGCCCGCAATGCGATGCTGGAGCAACTGTACGACTACAGTAACAAACTCATGGAGTTGGCGCTCGAAGAGGAAGAAATCCCGGTAGAGCTTTTGCATTCGGTGATTCGCGAAGCGACGTTTCATCAGTTGATTACCCCCGTGTTGTGCGGCTCTGCTCTAGATCGGATCGGAGTCCAGCCGGTCTTGGACGCGGTGGCAAATTATTTGCCCAGCCCTAAAGAGTTGCCCGCAATCACCGGTGTGAATCCGCGGCATGGGGATCAGAAAGAGGAACGCCATGCGAGTTCAGATGAACCATTCTGCGGGCTGGTGTTCAAGGTCGAGGCGGAGAAAACTGGTGACCTTGCTTATGTAAGAGTTTACTCGGGTACGCTTGAGGCGGGTACACGCGTATACAATCCGGGAAAAGACAAAAAAGAAAATGTGCCCCAACTTTGGCAAGTCAAACCGGGAGGAAAGGGCCAGCAGGTAGAGCGGGTCGAGGCGGGAGATATCGTTGGTGTCATTGGACTGCGTCACTCGATCACCGGTGATACGATCTGCCAATCGCAGCATCCCATTCTGCTGGAAACAATTGAATTTCCCGATACCGTCATTTCGATGGCCATCGAACCAGAAACTTCTACTGAGCGAAAGAAATTATCCGATGCGCTCGATTTAATGAAGCGACAAGATCCCACATTTCGCGCAGAAGAAAATGAGGAGACGGGGCAAACGCTCATCAGCGGAATGGGAGAACTTCACCTGGAGGTCATCAAGCATCGCCTCCTTCGCGACTTCAAGTTGGATGTCAAAGTACACAATCCTCGCGTAAGTTACAGAGAAACCGTTCGTCAGGCGGCAGATGTCACAGGTAGCTGCCAGCGACAAATTGCAGGAAGTTCAACGTTCGCGGGAATCGACCTCCGTATGGAACCGGCGACAACTGGCCCGAGCCGCGTGAGTATTCAGGCCGGCGAAACACTTCCTCCTGAATATCTGCAACCTGTTCTTGAGGAATTAAACGCACGGGTCGAGGGAGGTGGGCTTTATGGTTACCCGCTCACGCAGGTCATTGCCACGGTGACTGCGGGCAAAGTACACGAGACCGATTCGAATGAGGTGGCATTTCGGGTCGCTGCCAACGATGCCTTTGATCGAGGGCTTCAGCAGGCAGGTATCGTACTGCTGGAACCGATTATGCGGCTACAAATCAATACACCGGAAGAGCATCTGGGTGACATTATCAGCAGCCTGCAACAGAAGCGGGCCGTTATTCATTCCACTGAGACGCGGGGGCAGGGGTCGATGGTCGATGCAGAAGCACCGCTGGCCAATCTTTTCGGATTTGCCGGTGAGTTGCGAAGTTTAAGCCAAGGACGCGCCAGTTGCTCGCTCGAGCCGGCGGCCTATGGCGCGGCACCCGATGAGGTGCTAAAGGCCTTCGTCTAAAAAAGTAGGGCCTGGCCCTCCCATCGGAAGACCAGGCCCTCAGAATCAGAACAGGATCGAAAAGCGATCCTGCGAGATGGTGGCTGCACATTGCGGCAGCCCGCCGGCTGCTAACAGCCGCAGCCACCCCGCTGGTTAGTTTTATTCGATATCAAGTGACCACCTCCTTTCTACAGGGTTCTCCCTGCGGCACCGAAAGTACCAGCATTCGGTCCACAAGGCCGCTAGCCCATCGCGCTGCGTTCACGCGATCAACATCTTCATCATGATGGAAACGGAATAAAGATACCAGGGCATTATTTTACCCCGCACCGGGCAGTAGACTCTGGGGCAAATCGAACAGCCCCTCAGGATCACTCACGCAGACAGAACACCCACATTGCAGAGTCGAGACAAGAACCCTACTACGAGGAGTCGGTCGCTTTGCCCTTTTTTTCTTTCTTTGAGATCACCGGTGGGAGGGGATCGCCTTTGGGAATCAACGCCATCGATACCGAATTGACGCAATGCCGCGTATTTTTCGGCGTCATTCTCTCGCCTAAAAAAACGTGTCCTAAATGGCCACCGCAGTTGGCACACACAATTTCAATCCTGAAACCATCGATGTCCGGCAAGCGGGTTACAGCCCCGGGTATTTCATCGTCGAACGCAGGCCATCCACAATTGCTATGGAATTTATGGGTGGAAAGGTACAGCGGCGCGTTACAGCGACGACAGATATAGGTCCCCGTATCCTCCGTGTTGGTGTACTTCCCGACGAAGGGACGCTCCGTACCCTTATTCAAAAGCACATACTTTTCAAAATCAGTCAGCGTGTTGTAGCTCGTACTCTTCTCGGAGGGCACGGTAGATTCCTTCGTTTCACGTTTACTGTTTTTAGAGTTGCGGAGACTTTGATCGACATCTTCCGCAAACGAAGTCGGCAAAGTCGCCGGATGGTCGACACAGCCCAAGATGCAGAAAAGGCCCAATAAATACAGCTGACATCGCATGGCAACTCCTCCGATGCGGCATATTGAACAATTCGTTGCTGGAATCCTTACCGTATATTTTAGCAGGTGGTACCCAGATAGCGGATACCTCCTTTAGGGTAACGCAGTGAATTTCCACATGCAAAACATCATCGTGCTAGAGCCCATTGGTTAAAATCTCATCCAAGGGTTCGGCTGGTTGGCCGGACACCACTTTTTCGTGGAGTTGCTCGATCGCTCCGACAACCTCCGCACAACGTTCTGCCAGATCGTTCACCTCCCAAAGATCATCGGGCTTAAAGTAGAGTTCTTTCGTTTTTTTCTTCCCCTCTTGCGCGCGAAGAAACCAAGCCGGCGTGCGGACCGACCAGTTGCCATTTTGATGCGTCGATAGAATGGTGGACCGCGGAGGGACGGAAGAAAAAAAATCCGACTCCGGGTCTTGTTGCTGAGTCTCCCTCGCACACCACGTCGTCAAAGCCTTCAAGAGATCATCCGGTTGCAAAAGGCGCTGCACACGACTCGCATGCTGACCTCCTGGGAGACGAACCAAACAGGGTAGTTGGAGTAGCTCACGATAAAGATCGCCATCTGCATCGACGGCGAGACCGTGTCCCACACTGTGATGTTCTCCCAGTGGGTATCCGCGACATCCCATCACCAGCAACACCGCGTTTTGAAAAATCGGATGCCGATCGATAATTTCAAGTAGCCCACCGAGGCACTGATCCCACAGGGCTACCTCGGCAGCGTACGCTTGGGCCCATCCTAAGAGTTCGTCCGGATCGATCCTTTCCGATTGGTAAAAATGCGGAGGTCGCTGAGAGGTCGGAGGAGCGGGATCGTCTTCAGCGGCATACCACTCTCGCATGGCATACGGAGCATCCCAGGTTCCTGCCAAACACCTCGTATGTAACCAGACCAACGTGGGATCCTGAATCCCGATTAGGACGTCGGCCGCGCGGGAAAAGAAATTTTCTGTCTCTGTTCTCTGAACATCGCTCGATTGATTGTCTGAACGGGGATCGATAAAGCAACTGCGTGTAAATCGATTTTCTATTGATTCCACCTCCGCATCGTCAGTAATCAAAAGAGATGCGGAACCTCGGTCGGAAAAGATTTCTGCGATGTGGCCCGATTGTTCAGACTCGTGACCGGACTGCCAGATCGAGCGATAAAAATCTCCGAGCAGCGGAGAGGTGAGCAGCATTTGATCCGCAATAAGCGCAGAGGACGCCAGGCGGTCGAAACTCGGCGTGCCCACCCAGCAGTTCCCATAGGCTCCCAGCATCCCCGCACTCAATCGATCGGTCACAAGGCAAATGGCGGTCGGGGCCGATGGGACATGCATGGGCATCCCTCGTCAATGCTTTTGGGCAAGTAAGTCTTTTGCCTCGGCGACCACGCAGTCGACCGTGATGCCGAACTCCTCGTAGAGTCGCTGATAAGGAGCAGACGCTCCATAATCGGTCATTCCAACGAAACGTCCGGTTGTACCAAGATACTTTTCCCAACCCTGACTCACGGCAGCCTCTACGGCCACACGCGCGACAACCTGCGACGGCAAAACCTTATCACGGTAGTCCTCATCTTGCGCATCGAACAATTCCCAGCACGGCAAACTGACCAAACGTGCAGCGATCCCCTCGGCCACCAACTGCTGCCATGCCCCGAATGCAATGGCCAATTCACTCCCGGTTCCAAGTAAAATAAGTTCGGGAGGCCCATCACAGTCAGCCAGGACATAGCCGCCCCGCCGCGTTCCAGTTGCCGAACCATACAAAGTCCGATCAAGCGTCGGCAGCGCCTGTCGCGTAAGCACCATCGCAGTCGGCATTGTCGCATCGGACAATACGGCCCGATAAGCCTCTGCCACCTCATTGGCATCTCCCGGACGAAACACCCGCAAACCGGGCATTGCCCGCAAGGCGCTGAGGTGCTCGACGGGTTGGTGCGTGGGGCCATCCTCGCCCAATCCAATCGAATCGTGTGTGAGAACATAGATCACCGGCAACTTCATCAGAGCAGATAAACGAACCGATGGACGCATGTAATCCGTAAAAACGAAGAAGGTGCCTCCGTACGGAAGCAAGCCGCAGAGCGACATCCCATTACACGCCGCAGCCATTCCATGCTCGCGAATACCAAAGTGAAAATTTCGATTCCCGTAGGAACCGGGCTCAAAATCTCCATCTTCTGCTAAGTGAGTCATCGTTGACGGGGCCAGGTCGGCCGATCCCCCAAGAAACCAAGGGATATTCTTCGCCAGACCGTTGAGAACTTTACCGGAAGAAACCCGTGTGGCCAAACCTTTTTCATCCGTTTCAAACTGTGGGATCTCAGCGTCCCATGCATCCGGTAATGCGCCCGCTTGCATGGCCTGCCACTGAACACAAAGTTCAGGGTGTTCGGCAGCATACGCATCCAATTTTTCGAGCCACACCTTGTGTTCGCTCTCGCCCCGCGAGCGGATGCCCTGGGCAAAGTGCTCTAACACCTCTTCCGGAACCAGAAACTGCGCGTCTGCAGGCCACCCGTAGGCCTCTTTCGTCAGCCGCACTTCCTTTTCGCCGAGCGGCGCACCGTGGGCACTATGATCGTTGGCCTTATTCGGCGAACCGTAGCCGATCACGCTTCGCACGACAATCAGGGTGGGGCCCTGATCATTTTCCTTGAAAAACTGCAAGGCATTGTTCAGCGCCTCGAGATCATTCGCGTCACCGACGTGCCTTACCTGCCAACCAAGCGATTCAAAGCGGGCGGCAACATCTTCGTTGAACGCAAGCGATGTATTCCCTTCGATGGTGATGTGGTTATCGTCGTAGATCCAGCAGAGGTTAGAAAGCTTCAGGTGCCCCGCGAGCGAGGCTGCTTCCTGGCTTACCCCCTCCATCAGGTCACCATCGCTGCAGAGTGCATACGTGTCGTTACCAAAGAGTTCGAATCCCGGTTTATTGAAATGTGCCTCACGCCATTTGGCAGCAATCGCCATACCCACGCTCGTGCCGATCCCCTGCCCCAGAGGGCCGGTCGTCGTCTCAATTCCACTTGCGTGGCGATACTCCGGATGTCCCGCACAAGGACTGCCCCACTGACGAAATTGGCGTATCTGATCGAGCGTAATTGCCTTTCTGCCCACCGCAATGCCCTCGGAATCAACCTGCTCGATCCCCGCCAAATGAATCAGGGCGTAAAGCAGCATTGATGCGTGACCACAACTCAGCACAAAGCGATCCCGTACCGGCCAGAGTGGCGACTGGGGATCGTATTTCAACCAATCGTTCCACAGAACGTACCCGACCGGCGCCAGCGCCATCGGGGTGCCCGGATGACCACTTTTGGCCGCCTGCACGGCATCCATCGACAGCGTGCGAATCGTATTGATACAAAGTTGTTCGATGCTTTGATCGATCGAGAGCGCCGACATGTGACGATTTCCTTGGCAGTGATATGTGCTGTGGATTCGGTAAACGCGGCTTGTCATCCGGTGGATGCCAAGCGAGCAACAATTGCCAACCCGCTCGCTCCGGCCTGCAGTCCGCGAAAATGGGTCATTCCAAGGGCAAATTTTAATCTTTCTCAGCGCGGACCGTCAATGAGACCAAACGGTGAGAAAAAATCGGCAGCGGCAATCGGCCGATAATAACACCTTACCTGAAGGTAAGTTGGTGAATTTCCTTTTCCTCTGGTCGCTCGTCTGTACAGGGTGCATTTTTTTAGGTAAGCACACTGTTTATGTCCGCTCACATTGTCGCACAACTCGAACGGGTGATCTCCGGAGAGGTCGACCGAATCTCATTCGGCGCAGACTGCGGACATCCACCAAAGGTGATTTTTCCGGGCTCCTTCCATCCTCTCCATGAGGGACATCGAGAGATTGCGCGGCTTGCCGCAGAGTTTGTCGGTCACCCCGTCTATTACGAAATTGCCATTCACAATGTCGATAAACCCTCGCTCAATGTCGAACAGATTATCAAGCGAATCGACCAGTTTGATAAAATGGAAACCGTAGCCGTTACGGGCGCAATGCAATTTTTTCAAAAGGCGGTGTGCTTTCCAAAAACTGTCTTTGCAGTGGGCATCGATACGCTCATCCGCATCGGATCGGTTGCCTACTACGCGACAGACGACGGCACGAATTCTGAGGAAGCGGTCCTTCGACGAGATCGCGCAATCGACCGAATCGCCGCTGAGGGATGTCGGTTCCTCGTATTCGGCCGAAAAGTCGATCAAAATTTTTGTACTTTGGAAGAACTCGCCCTGCCCGCCCCACTCAACAGACTCTGTCAATCCGTCCCGGAAAGTTGCTTCCGGCAAGACATTTCTTCTTCCGATTTGCGATAGGTAAGCCAGCCGGGGAATCGACCACAGCGACGGACCGGCACACCATAAGAAGCAGGCCCCGGACGCCGTAGACGCGAGCTTCGAGACCTAAAAGTTTGCCTCATTCCCTTAAACCCCCGACGTCAAGCGTATGAGCTCGCATCGATTGGACTCTCAGGCATCGTGATTGGCGTAACCCCCTTGGTCAAATTTGGTTGGATCGCCTAGACTTTCTAAAGGAGCAGCTTTCATCGCCTTTATCATTTCACCGGTGTGGTGTTCGCACCGGATGGGCGCCCCACCGCCTGCTTTGGTCGTTCCGAGGACAGAACCATCACTGATCGTATAGATGACATGGGACCGATGATGCGCGAATCGCGCAAAATCGTAGCTGATCTACTCGAACCCAAGGCCTGGATTTTTTGGGTCGACTTTCTCGTGTGCTTGGTCGTCACCTACTCCTGCGTTCTTTTTCTCTTTAGTCTTGAGTCTGAAGTGGCTCTCCAACCGGGCATGGCCGGATACAAACAGGGAGTCATCGAGGCGGGAAAATGGTGGCAGGCCGTAGTTCCCGCATTCATTGTGGCGATTGGCAGCAACCCCTGGGTTCTTCTCGTCTATATCGTTGCGGGTTTCGGACTCCATCGATTGGCCAATTTTATTCACGAAGTGGCGCATCTCAACGCACGTAATAGCTTGCCAATGTTCAGAAAAGCATGGAATTTGCTCTTCGGTATTCCCGCGATGATGCCATCCTATTTCTTTGAGTTTCATATGGGGCACCACAATAATACGATTTACGGTACCCATGTAGACGGTGAATATCTACCGATTGGCAGGGGCCCTATCAGGAACGTATTTTTGTTTTTGACGCAGATCTTCGTGCAGCCGGTCTTTGTACTCTTCCGCTTTCTTGTAATCACTCCCATATCGTTTTTGAGTCCCGGAATGAGGGATTGGTCGCTCCGGACTTTGAGTTCCTTTGTGTTTAATTTTTCGTATCGGCGAAAGATCACAGGTAGAGATCCTCGTCGCTGGTGGGCGTTTATGGATCTCGCTTGTAGCATTCGCGCCTGGTTGATCCCGGGACTTGTCATTGTTGGGTTTGTGAGCGGCGGCACATTGGGGACTCCCTTCTGTCGTATGGCCACGATCCTCGTGCTTGCGGCGATGCCCCTCTCATTGCATTATTTCCGTTCGCTCACAGCGCATCACTGGACCAACTTGGGTGATCGCATGAGTTTTCGCGACCAGCTTTACGATTCGGTAGATATCGTGGGCGGCCCACTCACGGAGTTTGTTTATCCGGTCGGCCTGCGCTATCACGCGTTACATCATATGTTTCCAAGCATGCCTTACCACAACCTGGGGATCGCACACCGTCGCCTCATGGCGCAACTTCCGGCCGATTCTCCGTATCGGGACCTAGTCTATCCCAGTGTTTATTCGGTAATGAAAGAACTTTTCGAGACCGCGAGAAGGCGAATCCCGCAGCAAGCAGACTCGCAAGGATCCAGCGCAGAGGCAGCTTAAGAAAAATCGGACGGTTCCGTTTTTTCAAAAGATCGATGACAGCAGATCAATCTGATCGCAGGGAATCGCAGGACACCAATCAAACCGCTCCCCCGGTGACCCCTGCCACTTCGGGAACACCGCGCTGGAATCCTCCGTGGAGCATCTGGGCGGTGATTGCTGCTGGCCTGTTTGTCATCCTCTTGGTGCAAACTACCGACATCACAGCGGACCACGCGATTACCAACGTTGCGACAGCCGTCTCCGTCTTTCTTTCGTTCATGAGTTGGGTCTTGTGGTTCTGTCTTTACAGCGACCAATCGCGCTGGTTGCGGATGATACCCCTTCTCGTAATCGTCATTTTGATAACAACCTTTTTTGCGTTTTACCGAATCGACCACGTCAGCGGAGAACTCGTCCCCACATTTGCCCGACGCTTTTCCTTTCATCCGGATCAGTTGCTTCCACTACCGGCCCAATCCGAGACATCGGTTGCCACTAAAATTGCCGACTTGAAGGGACGCACGCCGTTTGATTTTCCACAGTTTCTCGGACCTCATCGAACGGCTTCGGTCGACGCGATTCAACTTTTCGACAATTGGGATGAGACGAGCCCGCAACAAATTTGGAAAAGACCGATCGGCGCCGGTTGGTCTGCGTTTTCAGCAGTCAATGGGTACGCCGTGACGATGGAGCAGCGGGGCCCTTTCGAACTGACGACCTGCTACAACCTGCAAACCGGGGAGATCCTCTGGTCGCATTCCACCGAGGCCCGCTACCAAAACAAGCTGGGAGGAATCGGTCCACGGAGTACGCCCACGATTCACGATGGCAGGGTTTACTCACTGGGCGTCACTGGAAAACTGCATTGCCTCGACGGATCGAGTGGGCAGGTACTCTGGCAAAAGGATCTTCCCAATGCTTTTGGCATCACATCGGCAGAAGATGCGAAAAATGTCGACTACGGGAGATCCAATTCTCCGCTCGTCTTCGGCACTTCGGTGATCGTTCCAGCGGGAGGTTCTCAAAGCGAGGGCGTACATTCTCTTGTCGCATACGATTTGAAGACGGGCGAAGAACGCTGGCGCGGTGGTGATGCTCAAATCAGCTACAGTTCGCCCTCCTTGGTCGAACTCTGCGGGCGAAAGCAAATCCTCATCGTGAATGAAGAAAGCGTTTCGAGCCACGATCCGCTGACAGGAGAAACCCTTTGGTCGCATCCGTGGCCGGGCAACAATCTGGCCAACTCCAATTCCTCCCAGGCTGTCGCGATTGATGGCGACAAAGTACTGCTCTCCAAAGGCTATGGTACGGGGGCCATGCTTCTGCAGATCACCAAGAACGACCGTTCGCAGTGGAAGGCTGAAGAAACCTGGAAGAAGCACAACGTTTTGAGGACAAAGTTTGCAAACGTCGTGATCCGCGGCCCATACACGTTCGGCCTGAGCGATGGAATCTTACAGTGCGTCGAAACGAAAAGCGGTCGCGTCAGGTGGAAAAAAGGCCGCTATGGTCACGGCCAAATCCTTTTGGTGGGAGACAAAATTCTGGTTCTTGCCGAGGATGGTAAGGTTCATCTCGTGGCGGCTGACCCCAAACGGCATGAAGAATTGGGGCGTTTTCAGGCAATCGAAGGAACCTCCTGGAACAATATCTGCCTCTATGGTCCCTACTTACTCGTCCGTAACTCGCAGGAAGCCGCATGCTATCGGTTGCCGACGACGGGCGAGAGGGCGGAATAGCCCAGCCACTGTCTAATCGGTAATTGTCTAACCGGTAATTTCCACCATCGCTTCCAACTCAACCGGTACGCCAAGCGGCAGACTCGCCACACCCACCGCACTCCGGATGCCGACCCCCTCCTCCTGACCAAAGACATCTCGAAAAAGTTCGCTGCATCCGTTGATCACCGCCGGTTGCATCGTGAAATCCGGGTCACAATTAACGAAACCGAGCACCTTGACCAACCGCACCACCCGATCGAGCGTGCCCAACTCCTCGCGCAAACTCGTCAAAATAGCCAATCCCGCTGATCTCGCCGCCGCAAACCCGGCATCGAGATCAAGATCGACGCCAACCTTTCCGACAATTAAGTTGCCACTCTCATCGCTCGGTAGGTGCCCTGAGGTCGCGACAATATTTCCTGTCACGATCACATTCCGATAGACCCCTTTGGGAATGGCAGGCGGTGGCAACTCGATTCCAAGCGCCTGCAGCCTTTCTTCGTGTGGCGGCATCGAGACTACTCTCACAGAATACAAATGGTTAGTTCACTCAATCACTTTGTTGAGCGGGTATTCGACAATCCCCTCGGCACCCACCGCACTGAGGCGCGGAATTATTTCTCTCACCACCGATTCTTCGACAATCGTAACGACAGAAACCCATTCGGCATCCGCCAAATCGGATACCGTCGGTTTCTTCATTGCCGGCAACAATAAGAGCACTTCTCCTAAATTCTGCTTGGGAACGTTGAGCATGAGTCCCACGCGATCCTCCGCCTTCATCGCTCCCTGCAGGAGCAGAGCAATGTCATCGATCTTTGCCCGCTTCCAGTCGTCGCGGTATGTATCGTGATTGGCAATCAAACGCGGCGTACTCTGAAGAACCTCGGCAACGATTCGCAAATTATTTGCTCTTAGCGAGCTGCCCGTTTCTGTGACTTCGACAATCGCGTCAGCAAGTTTCGGGGGCTTCACCTCGGTTGCCCCCCAGCTAAATTCGACATTCGCTTCCACCCCGTGCTGCTCGAGAAACCGGGTCGTCAGACCGACGGCCTCGGTGGCAATCCGTGCTCCGTTCAGATCTTGTATCGATTGGACGGGCGAATCGTTCGGCACGCAAATAACCCACCGGACCGGGCGCCGACTCACTTTGGAAAATACAAGCTCGGTCACCTCGTGAACATCGGCACCGGTCTCCATGATCCAGTCGTGACCGGTTAATCCGGCATCCAACACGCCCGCAGCAACATAGCGAGCCATTTCTTGCGCCCGGATGAGCAAACATTCAATCTCATCGTCATCAATCGTCGGCACATAGCTTCGAGATCGAAAAGAAATCTTGTAACCTGCCCGGCGAAAAAGCTCCCCGGTCGCCTCCTGAAGACTTCCCGCAGGAATCCCTAGTTTCAATATATTTTTTTCATCGCTCATTTGCGATAAACCTCCTTCGGGTCAAACACCCGTTCTCCTACAACCTCAAGACCCTCGGGGGTTTTTCTCCGGTAGAAGCAACTGCGATAACCGCGGTGACACGCCGCGCCACCGATTTGTCGTACCTTCAACAGAAGCGTATCGCGATCACAGTCGAAATAGACTGAATCGACCTCCTGAATATTGCCGCTCTCTTCGCCTTTTCTCCACAGTTTCCCCCGCGATCGACTGAAATAAACGGCCCGACCCACGCGCAGTGTTTCCTCGTAGCTCTCGCGATTCATGTAGGCGAGCATCAAAACCTCTCCCGTTTCAACATCCTGGGCGATCGCCGGAAGCAGGCCATCCTGCCCCTTGGAAAAATCGGGGAAATCTTCTGTTTCGGATGTCTCTGAAGTGCCCATGAGATTCGATCTATCACACAATCGGCAAGGGAGTTAGGCTTTAGTACCTCTCCAGCATAACCTCCACGAAAAGCCGAAACTAGGTGGGCTTTTGCCGGTCTGCCCGATCAACACACACGCGACAGAACCGCTGTGACCGCCACGCACCGAAATGGAGTCAACCGGGGAACATTGCTATGCAGTTACAAGATCGCTCTTTTCTGATCACAGGCGGAGCTTCAGGCCTCGGGGCCGCTTGCTGTCGGGAACTGGTGACCGCAGGCGCGCGGGTGACGATTGCCGACGTGGACGAGAATGCGGCCGAAAACCTGCTCGCCGAGTGTCCCACCGGCGTTCGATTTATCCGGACTGACGTCTGCGATCCGGAACAGATGAAAGCGGCGGTAGACTCCTGTGTCGAGTGGCACGGCCCCCTGCATGGAGTGATCACCTGCGCCGGTATCCTTCGCGGAGCGCGCGTGGTCGGACGCCAATCACCCCACGACCTGGAACTTTTTCGGCAAGTTGTCGATGTCAACTTGATCGGAACATTCAACGCAGTACGACTCGGCGCCACGGCAATCGCAGATTCACCCACCGAGGAGGAGAGTGAGCGGGGGATCATTTTAATGACCGCCTCCATCGCTGCATGGGAAGGACAGATCGGTCAAGCGGCTTACTCAGCAGCAAAGGGAGGTGTCGCGAGCATGACGTTGCCCATGGCCCGCGAATTAGGTCAACATGGCATTCGCGTCGTTTCGATCGCACCCGGCATTTTCGACACGCCCATGATGCAAGCCGTGAGCCCTGAGCTTCGAAAATCTCTGGAAGCTCAAATCCCCTTTCCCCCGCGGTTTGGGCGACCCGATGAATTTGCACAACTGGCAAGGCAAATCATTGAAAACCGGATGATCAATGGCGCCGTACTCCGTCTGGACGCCGGAATCCGGATGCAGGCCAAGTAGTCGTGGGGCAGCCGTGCGACCGGTCGCTGGCTCAGAACCACCCTCGCTCTGAATACCAGTCGACCGTTTCCTGGATTCGCTGCTCGAGTGACGCAGCAGGCTTGAAACCAAGTTCTTGCTTAATGCGATCCGCAGAGCAAATCCAACTTCCCGCTACGCCTTCCCTCACCTTATCGAGAGAAAAGACGCTGGCACGCCCCCGCAAGCGGGCCAACACACTCGCCATCCCTCCTGCCGTGCAAGCGATCATATCGGGCACGGGTAACTTGACCACGTGATCTTTGCCCATCGCCTTGCCGATCATATCACCGAGTTGACTGTATCTTGGCGTTGCATCGTCGCAGACAAAGTAGCATCCCTGTCGAAAGCTCTCCTCAGTCGCATCGCGCGCATCGACGCGCGTTCCCCGATCGGCGACCAGCATAATCGCGTCTGCCAAATCTTTTGCATGGACCAACGACATTTTCCGACGATGCCGCATCCCGGGGACCGGGTGGATACCAAATCGCTTGACAGGTCGAAACAAGTAAAAGCCGCTGCGGTCGCCGCCACCAAACACAAAGGGTGGTCGCAGAATTGTTGTCGGCACGCGATCAGCAAAAGATGCGGCAGCCAACTCCCCAGAACGTTTACTCCGACCGTAGTGGGAAACCGGTCTCACCTCATCCGATTCGCTGCGAGTCTGCCCATCGATTGCCGTCCCTGCAGCCGCAATGCTTGAGACAAAAATCAAGATCGGGGGCGAGGTGATCTCGGCGCACGCCCTGGCGAGAGACTCGGTCCCTGCACCGTTTATTTCCTCAAACGTTTGACTCGACAATGCCGTCATCAAGCCGCCCAGATGAATCACCAAATCTACATTTCGGACGGCATGTCCCAGCGCTTGAGGATCCGATAAATCACCGAGAAATCGCTCCACCCCGGGTTGCTGCAGCGTTTCACTTCGCTCCAGATCGCGCACAAGGCAGCGAACCTGCATGCCCGCTTGCAACAGATTTTCCAAGACATAGCTGCCGAGAAAACCGGTGGCTCCGGTCAAGAGTGCTCTCTGCATACGATTCGGCCCCTCCCGGTGCATCCGTTTGGTCGTGCCTTCATCTGCTGAAGGCCACAGTTGATGAAATCTTAAGATAGCCGCACACCACGAAGATGGCTATCCTTGATGACCGGTGGCAATCCCGATAGGATGCCTGCTTCGTAAACTTCCGAGTGCGCGACCGGCCGAGCCCCCGATTGGCCGCTGCAAAAACCCGAGTACCGCGTTCATATCGTTCTGCGACGAAAGTTCCTACAGATGACTCATCGAGAGGTGGTTCTCACCGGGTTCGGCATCGTCAGTCCGATCGGCATTGGCAAGGAAGCGTGCTGGAATTCCCTCGTGGAGCAACGGAGTGGCGCCGACTGGGTGCAGTCCTTCGATGCGACCACCGCCCGCTGCAGGATCGCAGCCGAAATTTTTGATTTCGAGCCCAAACAGTACATTCGCCCGCGAAAAAGCATGAAGGTGATGTCGCGCGACATCCAACTTGCTTTTGCGGCAGCGGAAATGGCGATGAACGATACCGGGTTGACCCCGGAACAAGGCGACCCTGAGAGAAAGGGTGTCATTTTCGGAAGCGATTTAATCTATACCGAAGTTGAATCGGTCAGTGATGGGTATCGCAGTTGCCTGCGTGAAGGGAATTTTGACTATGCACTCTGGGGGACGGAAGCTCTGGCCAACATGTCCCCTCTCTGGCTCTTAAAATATCTCCCGAATATGCCCGCCTGCCATATCGGGATTGCTCAAGATGCTCGTGGGGCAAATAATTCGATAACCGTCGGCGATACGTCGAGCCTTCAGGCAGTGATCGAAGCTGCCCACGCTATCCAGCGCAATCAGCTTGATGTTGCGATTACGGGAGGAACCGGTTCACCCCTTAACCCCACCGTTTATGACTTTCGCGGACGCGGCAGGTTTACCCAAAATGAAACGGATCCGACAAAAGCGTGTCGACCGTTCGACCGTGATCGAGATGGCACTTTCCATGGCGAAGGTGCGGCAGCCTTCATCCTGGAGAGTCGGGAGCACGCAGAAAACCGCGGAGCGGACATTTTGGCAACCGTTGGCGGTGGTTGTAGCAGGTTTGCACCGAATTCAACGAATGACCGCAGCATCGCGATTCGAAACAGCATTGAGGGGGCCCTTCAAGAAGCCGGCCTGAATTCGGAAGAGATCGATCACGTGAACGCCCACGGCATCGCGCTGAGGGAAGAAGACCAAGTCGAGGCCGAAGCCATCCACTCGCTTTTGGGCGATGTTCCAGTCATCGCACCCAAAAGTTATTTTGGCAATATCGGCGCCGGGGGTGGCGCCGTGGAGATGGCAGTGAGTTTACTCGCACTGCAGGAAGGAACGCTTCCGGTCTCCCTCAACTACGAAAACCCTGATCCTCTCTGCCCGGTCAACGTGGTGAGCGGTTCGCCACGACCGATCGAAAAAAATGGAGTCCTGCTCCTGAATCAGGGCCGCGATGGACAGGCAGTCGCGGTTATCCTGCGGGCAAAAGAAAAGTAAACGCAGCGCCCGTCACTGGTACCGCCGCATGCTCGCGGGGGAATCGCTCGGGCGACTCACCTGAGCCGAGTAAGGCGCAGGGATTGCTGGGTTCGGAGTTGCCGAATCGCTTGAGACAGACGTAACGTTAGCTTGCTGATTCTTGACTTTACGATCCAAACCGCGCGTAAACAGCTTGCCGAGCGGTCCGGTAAGCAGGGCGGGTAAAAAGATGAGGTCGCCGACCAGAGCAGCGGCCAACAGAAACATCATCAGGTATCCAAAACGCTGTGTCGGGGTGAAGGTACTCAGGGCAAAGACGCCCAACCCCAAGCCACCGATCAGGGTGGTTTCAATCATAGCCGTTGCACATCGCTCATAAGCCATGCGCACGGCCCCCCGTCGATTCAGTCCGCTGATAATTCCTCGACGGAACCAGGTGAGGAAGTGCACCGTATCGTCTACCGCGACCCCCATTGCCACGCTTGCCGTCATCATCGTGCCAATATCAATGAGCGACCCGATCCACCCCATGAATCCGAAAATGACGACAATCGGAAAAACATTGGGGATCATGGAAAGCAGGCCCGCGGTAGGCGATCGCAGGATGGCCATCATCAAGACGCAGATCAGCACGAAAGCCAAAAGAATACTGTTGACCAGTCCCACCAGCAGCGTCCGCTGGGCTTTGTAAACGAGTGGAACGACGCCCGTGTAGACCGGCCAGATTCCACCGACCTGTTCTTCTTCACGACTCGTCTGGAGCGGATCAAAAGCACGTGCATCGATGATGTTATTGGTATGTCGCTTGATGAAATCATACGCAACCGCAGGATGATCATCGACAAAGTAGACCAAGTCAAATTTATCGAAGTAATCGGCCGCTTTCGCATGTTTTTCTTCGGCACCAATGTACCGCTTCGGCGCCTCACCAGCCGCCGCCCGTTTCACCGGCGTTACTCTCACACCGGCCACACGGAGTAATTCGCTGAGCGTTTGCATCATCTCATCGCGAGGTTGGCGATCGCGTAGAGATGATTCTGTTTCCTCATGGGATGGTTCTGATTTGGAATCGCCGGGCATTCCCACCAGACAAACGCGTTTGCCTCGTAGCGTTTCCCCTGATTTTGCGATGGAGGAAACAATCCTTTCACGTTCGCGATACGCCGCCAGGAGCGGCATCACGGAGCGACGAATTTCTTCAACGAATTGGCCGTAATCGACATCGCTTAAAGCCGGCAGACGGGCGCTGACGCGAAACAGCTCCTCGCTGCCATCCTCACGGAAATAATCCTCCTCCAAAAATTCCTGTCGATGATTTTGAAGCGCGGCATTGTAGCCGGAACGTTCCGCGAAAACTCCTAAGCTATTTGCCTGCTCTGGCAGTTCGGGTGCAAACGTGACCATGGAGAGGGCGCGGCCCACATCGGGAAGCTGTTCGATCCGGTGTTGAACTCGTTCCACCATCTCCATCCGCTCGAGCATTGAAAGTCGATAGTGACCTTCATCCGACAAAATCGGATCAGAACCTTGTCGCATCCTGGAGTGATCCATTCGCAACACCACTTCCATGGGGACGAGGTTACCCAGGTTCTCCTCGAGCCATGTGTAATTTCGAATGATGTTAGCGCCCGGATCAAAAAGCTTCATCAGCTGAACGGTCGTCTGGGTTTTTGCTAATCCCACGCCCAGGACCACCAACATGATGCCGCAAAATATCGAGACCACTGCGTGGCGGTGGATGATCATATCGCCCATGCCAAGGAGCAAGCGAGAAAAGGGGGTGCTGTGAACCGCGCCCTGGGATGATGTGGTCTTCTTTTTCTTCCGCGGAGGCCACAATTGCAGCAGGGTCGGCAGAAGTACAAACAGCACGACGAGAGTAAAAAGCACTCCGTACGCCGCGTAAACTCCAAACTTACGGATCGGTATGACTTCGCTGGTAATCAGAGATCCTAAACCGAGCGCCGTGGTGACCGCCGCCAACGTGCAAGGAAGCCAACCGGCCCGCAGAGCGCGGCCAGGCGCACCCTCGAGACCCGATTCCTCCACCTCATCCTGGTAGTAATTCACTAAGTGAATCGCGCCGGAGAGCCCCAGGACATAAACCAGCGAGGGTAACACCAGCAGCACAGCATCCATTAATCCGCCTGTGACATAAACAATCATCAGGCTGCATGCCGCACCGTAGACGCCACAGAAAAAGACCATGGCGGTCACCCGTTTACTGCGGAAACAGTAGTAGGAGAGACCGAGCCCCACCAACGCCGAAAGCCCGACGAGTCGCATGAGCGTAATCTCACCCTCGTCGTCGATCGCCACATTATCGACCGGGGGACCGCCAATCCGCAGTTCCGATTTATCGAGGCCACACGAATCGGCGGCTATCTTGAACAGAAGCCCGTCTTCGCGACCCATCAAAATCTGTGTCAACGGCCAAGAATTGCCAAGCCCCGCACGTAAGTTATCTTCTGCCTCATTGGTGAGCGTTGCCACCAGACAGGTTGTTTCGCCGTCCGGGCCCACCAGCGCACCTTGCATCCTCGCGAGCGCCTCTTTCTTTTTAAGTTTTAAGCTTCCCTTCGGATCGGTCATTTGCGCGAGTACTTCCGGCCCGGTAATCACGCTCTTGAAGAATTTCCGCTGAGGAAGATTCGCCGTTTCAGGCGTCATGGGAGGGACCAGCGCATCGGCCAATTGTGGCACGCGCGGATCATCAAGCGTGCAACCGGGCCAACTGATCACCACAAACTGTTCGCCCAAAAACTGGTCGCGGAACCAGTCCAGTTCACGCGTCTCTTCAAACCCATCCGGCAGCCATGCCTTCACATCGTTCTTGTTATTCTCCAGTGCGATCCGCGCGCCGCGCATCACGATCGGCAGTAGAAAGATTGCCGCGAGTAGGAGCAAAAATGCGTTGCGTGTAAAAAATGCGGGTCTCTGCATTACCATACCCACTGTCCGGAGACGGACAGCCCTGTGAAGAAGACGTTACCACCGGCGTTGATTTTTGCGTTCTCAGGCTCGAAGTGCACTTGATAGGGGGCCATGGCCAGTCCGTTGATCCAAAACATATCCCACGCCATGCGGAAGCTGAGGTTCGGATTCACGTTGTACTGGGTGAACATTTTTGTCTCTAAAAATACCGAGTAGACGCTGGTCCGCTGGGCACCCGAATACCGCCAGGATACCTGATCACCCGACTGACTCCTGCTCGGCAAATTGTCGGCGAATACGTAAGGGTTGACCCCTGGGCCGAAAACTTCCTGATAAATGCTTTCGGGCAAACTGCCTCCATCGCCTGTTCCAAAAATGTCCCGTCGCATATCGGCAAAATTGACATAGGCGCCCACCTTGCCCATCGCGCCGGCACTCCATGTCTTGGTAACCCACTTGTAGTCTCCACCAAACTGCAAGCCAAAGAGCGCGTTGTTCGTTTTAACCTGGTAGCGACCCTGGCTATTAGTCCCAGCCCCGCGACTCAACCAGAGAAGTCTCTCCTCGAGGCTGATATACCGCATGCCAGCGAAAAATGATGGTACGCCTCCGTCGGTAATCTGTCGAGTCCAAGTTCCATCTGGCATCGCAACCATGCGATCCCTTCCGGGTCGGTGCGAGAGACGAACATTGAGTTCAAAACTATCGAAATCACTCGAATACGCGAATTCCTGAGTATCGACTGCATCGAAACCGGGAATCAAGGTCACGCCGAGTGGAACACTTTGACCACCAAGGGTGATGGGACCCCTGGTGCTTCCACCTGGTCCCGTTTTATTCAAGGCGGTAAAGAGTTCGCTCTGAAGTGCGCTTGCGAGTGTGAGGTCGGTATCCCAATCAAAGAGACCAAGAAAGCCAAACTCGACGCTCGCATCCCGATTGAAATAGTCGCGGCCCAGATATCGCCCCATCGTCAGTCCGAGACCGGGCTCAAATCGAAACCCTTTGTGTCGCGTTGTAATCTGATTGATCGGGGTATCGACAATGGGAGCCCCGGAGGTACCAGTCGCAAGTCCCGAAAGGTCTAATGCGAGTACTTTAGGCTTTCCGCTCGATCGCCAAATACCAGCTGCCGTGGTATCAACGTACCAGTGACCGTTGCGATACCAGTCGCCGCTGCTGAAGACCGGAGCCAGAAAATCGCGTAATTGATATTCCTCCGGCTCGTTATACATCGATTCCTCAAGCAGCCACTCACCGGATGCGTCACCGTCACTTGAGGAATTAGTGGAAGACGCGGTTGAGCCTGCATCCCCTTTTTCAGTATCCGCCGATTCACCCGAGTCACTTTTTTCGGAGGTCTGCGGATCGCTCTTCGTGCTACCACCACTCCCTTCCGGGAGGGGCAAGCGATAAGGGGGAACCGACCCCGACTCACCTGCCGAAGCATCGGGAAAATCGAGGGGCGGAAGATCTTCGATCGCCAAATCCCAGACGTCTTGCGCAATGGCAGGTCGCACCATGAGGCAACAAACCGTTACCATCAATAAGGTGAACCAGTTTCTATTCCGGGCAGTGTCTCGAAGCAAAGGTAATCTCCCTTTTGACTTTCTCATAGCCGTCGTTGCGCGCACGCGGCATTGCCACAACTTGATCAGGGGTGCGGCTTCAACGGGGTCATCGACCAAATTCCTTGGCTCTCGCTAGGAATAATCGATAAAATCAGAAAAATCGGCACAGATTGCCTATTTGTTACAAATCACCGAAAAAAGGGCCTCCCACTTCGCGTAAGGTCCTTCATGCATCAGAGGGTCGCCGGGTATGGTGAGTTGTCGCTCCCCGGCCCTGGGCCTTATGCTGTCGTTACTTGCATTTTCCTCCTCGATTCTCTCTCCCCTTTGAAAGCGTTGCCATGCCGTTTGATCGCTATATTCCCTGCCCCTGTGGAAGTGGAAAGAAACTCAAATTCTGCTGCGAGGATTTGCATGTGGAACTCGAGGCGATCCAAAAAATGCTGGAGGGGGAACAGCGACTCGCATGCCTGGAATACCTTGAAAAGGCACTTGAGTCGCAACCGGATCGTGCTTGTCTGCTGGCAATTAAAGCCCTCCTCCAGTCGGAATTACAGCAAACCGAAGCACTCGAGGCAACGCTTGCACATTTCGAGGAAACACATCCCGGCAACCCGATCGCAGCGGCCGAGCGGGCGATTCAAATGGCAGAGTCGGGCGATCCGCATCTCGCGGTGATCAAATTGCAGGAGGCACTCAAAATTGTCGATGCGCAGATGCCGGTTCGAGTCTATGAAGCGATCGGCATTCTCGGGCGATCACTGTTGGCAGTCGGAAATGTGCTTGCGGCACGAGCACATCTCCTGCTCCAAGCCTCGATCGGCGGTTCAGAGGATCCTCGGGCCATGTCGCTGCTCGCCCCTTTGGTACGCTCTCCGGAAATTCCCCTGCTTTTGAGAGATGAGCAACCGCTTGTGGAACCCCCCGAGGGGACCGACCATCGCGATGCAATTCAGCAGGCCCTCCGCATCGCAGCGACCGGCAAGTGGCTTGAGGCGGCCGATCAATTGGAGGAACTCGCGCAGCAGAAACAAAATCCCGCGGTTCTCCGAAATTTGGCCATTCTGCGCGGTTGGCTCGCCCAAGTCGATGGGGCCACAGACGTCTGGAAAAAATATGCCTGCCTCGAGGACATTCCTTCGGACGATGCGATTGAAGCTGAAGCGCTCACCCAACTCATCGATCCCAACCTTGCGTTTGATACGGTACCACTCGTCTGTCAAACACTCGAACTTCTTGACGCCGATGGAGTCGCTGCCCTGCTCTCCGCAAATCGTCAAACAGAAATTCTCGGAGAACCACAGCCAAGCCCACTGCAACAGGAGGGACAACCCTCACCCCGTCTCGTCTTCTTACTCCTCGACCGAGAGATGCCTGCCTCCGGGGCCGGAATCGCCCTTGAGGATCTGCCCTGCGTCCTGGGCCAGGGCTACCTTTTCGGAAGAGAAACCGATCGAAGCGCCCGCGTGGAATTCGTTTTTTATCAGGATGCGCAAAGTGATGACGCGCTCAAACAACTCAACCAGGTGACCGATAACTCGCTGCAAAAAAACGATGAGACCACCTTGAGTGAGGTTCCGGATATCGAGCGAAAAATGGGAAAGCAGACCCGTGTTCCTCCCGACACGCCGGTCGCCGATCGCGAAAGACTTGCAGGGGAAAAGCAGCAGGAGGCGCTCTTTACAATCTGGCCCGATCTACCACAACCGGTACTCGACGGCAAAACCCCTCGCGAGGTCGCGCAAGCAGAGCATACCAGCTTCGAACTCCAAGCGGCCATCCTCGTATTGGAAACCTCGAACAATTCGGCTGAGGATACTATCGACTTCAATCAGTTGCGAAACGCCTTGGGTGTCCCGCTCCCTGAGCCGATTTCTTCGGAAAGCGTCGATCCGGAGCGTTTACCGATGGTCCGCATGAACCGGGTCGCGGTGGAGGAAATGTCAGATGCGTGGTTACTCCAAGCATATCGCCGGGCTGCAATGCTTGCCGCCACAAATGTCCTCGGTCGCCTCGCAAGTGAAGTTGTACAACGTGAAAGTCTCGACGGGCAAGTTGACAAAGCGGAAGCTTGCGGACTGATGGCTGGTGTTTCACCGACAATTCAACAAGCGATCGAATGGTTACACCAGGCGAGGGAATGGGCGGCAAAAGAAAAAACTTCGCCGGCCCGCTGGTTGCTCGCCGAGTTGGACCTCCATCTACGGGGTGGCGACTCCGCAGCCGCACAAGGCCTACTCCAGGAAATACAGAGCCAATATATTCGTGAACCGGGCATTGCTCAGGCACTCGTCCAACTCCTGGCGAAATACGGGATTATCGATCCGCGTGCAGCGGTCGCTGGAGGAGTGCCGCCGGGGGCGGCAGCCGCGAGTGGGCCGGAAAGCGTCTCAGCAGCGCCTTCAGCACAGGAAGAGGAACAAAAAATCTGGACTCCCGACGGCAGCGCCTCTGGACCGCAGAAAAAATCTGCCATCTGGACTCCGGATGACTAAACTTCGGTCGCGGCAGGGTCACCTCAGACGCTGTCGCATCTCCGCGCAAAATCACAGCAAAATTTCCCTTCGGGGTCGCGATGACTGATCCACACGACGACTTGCGCTGGATGCAACGTGCTCTGGCACTCGCCCGGCAAGGAGAGGGACGCGTGGAACCGAATCCGATGGTTGGCTGTGTGATCACACAGGCAAATCGAGTTGTGGGAGAGGGATTCCACACCGCTTTCGGCGCCGATCATGCGGAAATCGAGGCACTGCGTCAGGCCGGTGAGCAAGCCGCAGGCGGCTGCCTTTACGTCAACCTTGAACCATGTTGTCATCAAGGAAAAACCGGTCCTTGCACCCAGGCAATCATCGAAGCACAAATCGGTCGAGTCGTCGTTGCGCTCAAAGATCCGTTTCCGCAGGTTGCAGGCAAAGGCCTCTCTGTATTGGAATCCCATGGCATAGAAATTGTGACTGGCGTCGCGAGAGCTGAAGCAGAGGAATTAAATGCGCCTTATTTACATGCCATCGAGACGGGACGCCCATGGGTCATCGCAAAGTGGGCAATGACACTGGATGGAAAAATTGCCACCTCTACAGGCGAAAGCCAATGGATTTCGACCGCTACTTCCCGCGCAAAAGTTCACCAACTCCGCGGACGCGTCGATGGGATTGTCATCGGCCGGCAAACCGCACAACAAGACGATCCGCTGCTGACAGCGCGACCGCCCGGTCCGCGCACCGCGACACGGATCGTGCTGGATTCAAATGCACAGATCGCCTGCGATTCGCAACTCGTTCGTTCCGCAAAGGAGGTGCCCCTCCTCGTCGTCACCGGCGAGCATGCACCGGAAGAAGCCACATCGCGGCTCGCAGATGCCGGTTGCGAAATTTTAAAGATCGACCAGCAATCCCCGAACGAACAGTTGCGCTGTCTCCTCGAAATACTCGGCAAACGCAAAATGACAAATCTTCTTGTGGAAGGGGGAGGTACCGTCCTGGGCAGCTTACTCGATGCAAGCTTGATCGATGAAGTACATGCGTTTATTGCGCCGCTGATCGTCGGCGGGACGGGCCCTGGTCCAGTCATGGGAAACGGAATCAAACAACTCGATATGGCACGGCGTCTCCCGCAACTCAAGGTCGAGCAAATCGACGGGGATCTCTACCTTTGGGGCCGTTTTGCACGGTAAAACTCCCCCTTAGAAGAATTTCGAACTGCCTAAATCTGTCATTTCCTCACCCGCTTCCTGCTCGGGCTCGATGCTCAACGCGCCTTTTTCTTGTCATATTTTTTCCCTCTGACTAGAATCGGGTCTATGGAGAGTCTCCCAGAGAATTCTCTGAGGGAGACTCGTGCTCGAGGTGTTCGTAAGATCACCTATACGGGCTCCTGTGCAGGGTTGCACGCCAATTTTTACTTTGTTGAACATCCGAAAACCCTTGGCGTGGAACGGTGGCGACGCTCCGAGTGATCTATCGGGACAAATAGATCTGCAGTTTCGGTGCGAGCGTTTGAAGAGGCACCCCGTTAAACCAGAGTCAGGCAAGGAATGCCACGCAGCACATCTTCAGATTGTGTTGTGTCTGGGGTTGGTCTACCTCGTGGAGAAACGAGGTTTCCAATATTTTTGATAGCCCTCTTTAAACACGGAGCCAGTCTAATGAGCACAGTATCTCCACCGCCCCGCGACGGCAAATCGCCACCGGTCGAATTGCAAGAGACCGGTAGTCCCACTTCCGAAATCCCGAAGGCTCTTAATTGCATCGCTAAAGTGAGACAACGTCAGGGAATGACTCTTCGGACCGTTGCCCGACGTTGGAATCTCGACGTGCCCGACGTGCGACGGATGGAGCATCCCACTAATGATATCCGCATCAGCGAGCTGCATGCATGGCAGCGCTTGCTCGAGGTGCCACTCCACGAACTCCTTGTCGACAGCGAGTTACCCCTCTCGCCGCCTATCTATCAGAGAGCCCAGTTCCTTCGTTTGATGAAAACGGTGGTTACTCTGCGCGATAAGTCATCGGATGCGGAGGTGAGCTATTTGATCGAACGCTTGCTCCAGCAAATTTTGGAAATCATGCCCGAGCTTAAGGATGTCGGCCCCTGGCATGAGACCGAAGAACGGGTCGATCGTCGAAGCCCGGTGGTCTACGAAATTCCTGAGAGTTATTGAGGCGCCGCGAATGGTTCGGCAGAAAAACCAGATCATACCCCGACAAAACGTGCAAACGCGGCTCGAGCCTCCGCAACGTCATCGGTGCCGCCCACGATCGCCCTCCCGTCTGGAAAAAGCGTAAATTCAAATTTTTCGATGGTAAAACGAAGCAGAAATTTATTCTGCACCACCTCTCCGCGCTCGGCCAGTTTCTTTGCCAGGTGTTTGAGATCCAGCCTTTGCCCCTCAAGCGACCGGAGTTGCACGGCATTCCGTCCGCAGAGAACCGCCGTTTGGCTACCGCGGTCTCCTTGCAGCCAGGGAGCCTCGCGACCGCTGCAGGCAGGGCAATCCTCCTGTGATTGAATCGATTGCGTTCCGATCTGACGAAGGCGATTGTCCCAAAGATCGATAATCGTCAATCCGGCCTGAATCGCATCGGAATTGCCACTAAGAATTTTAATCGCCTCGGCCGCCTGGATACTCGCAACCACGTTCACGATACTGCCGAGGATTCCCGCCGTATCGCATGTCGGTGTCTCTCCCGGTGCCGGTGGTTCCCGCATGACACACCGCAGGCACGCTGTCTGGTGCGGGATGACTGTCATCGTCTGACCCTCCGCGCCGATGCATCCTCCATAGATCCAAGGGATATCTAATCGCAAAGCGGTATCATTCAGAAGCATCCGCGTCTCGAAGTTATCAGTTCCATCGAGGATCACATCGACTGAATCTGCGAGTTTCAGGATGTTGCGATGATCGACATCCGCAACCAGCGGTTCAATCTCGATCTCGGAATTGATCCGTGCCAGTTTTGTCGCGGCAGCAACCGCTTTGGGAAGCCGGGCCGCCACATCCTCCTCGTCAAAAAGAACCTGTCGCTGGAGGTTATTCAACTCCAGAAAATCTCGGTCCACGATGCGGAGGTAGCCGACTCCCGCTCGTGCGAGCGTGTTGGCAATCACCGAACCAAGGGCCCCACACCCACAAATAAGCGCACGCCCCTCGCCCAGCCGCGCTTGCCCCGAGCGGCCGAGCGGTTCGTACCTCCACTGCCGAGCATAACGATCTAAGGAATCATCCGACACGATTTCGGTAAACCTCTCTGAATCGATTTTTCAAACGGGTCGCTTACCAAGTCGCTTCAATATAACGCGCCGGAAGCTGAGGCGATGTACCCGGCCATTTGCGGATATTCGGTCGTGCGCCGCTGCAGATCATCGCACTCTCTGCGAGCGTCTCTCGGCGAAGTACCGGAGGGAATCCGGCAAAACACCATGCGTGGGACGCTGCGATCTGCAGACGGATCTTGCAGAAGCAAGGCCTCCTCGAGAAACAACACTTGCGCCCAGGGAGGTGACTGCGTATCGTGAGCGTCGATCACCACGGCACGGAGCAGGGAGTCGACAGTCGACTCTTGCAGTTCAGCGGGGTCTAGATCTTTGGAGAAAACAACCATGCCGATCGCCGGCCAGCAGGCAAGTCGAGTGAAGGGAAAGGCCCCCTCTTGCATCAGTTGCCCCTGGCATTGCAGGACCAGAAAAACTCCTTTTTGCGAGGCCCTCTCACAAAGTGTTTCTCGAAATCCTCTCAGTAACAGTGCGCTGCCCGTGGTACGGCATGTCTCGAGCAACGTCTCCTGATCATGCGGACTCTCAAAATCTTGTGGCAGGTCGATGATTCGCATGACATGCCGGCGACCTCCGCACATGATATTCTCGCGTTGGACTGCCAGAGAACGAATTCCCAGGTACAACGATTCATTTTTTACCTCTTTCGCTTCCCCGGTCGCCACCTGCACGTCAGCCCGATAAAGATAAGGGCGATCCGGAGCCCAAAAACACGGATCGGGCACAATCGCGGTGAGAACCTGCTCACCGGATCGTTCGCAAAGTTGCAACCGCAAGTCGGCAGGCAAGGTCTGGGTGCCCTCGCAGTAGGGACCAGAGATGGTTCCGGCGAGTAGCGTTGTCCCGGGGGCACAGACCCGCAAGAAAAGTTCTGCCTCGACAGGACTCGTACCGCCCCAGGAGGCAAGTATGGGGGTGTTTGCGGCGTGTGGCGAAGGCATCGCTTGTGGCATCTAACTTTCCTGGGAGTGGGGTGAGACTTCTTCGCGGAGCGAAGCCTCTTTGGCCAAAACTTCAGCGAGGCAGCCACCGGTGGGCTGCCTCGTGTGATGCGCTACCTCTTCTGGAATCCCGCTCGCGACGACGTGCCCGCCGGCATCCCCCGCACCCGGCCCCAAGTCGATCACGTAATCTGCCTCTTTGATCAATTGCAGATTGTGGTCGACCACTAAGAGCGAGTGTCCGACATCGAGTAGTGCGGTAAAACAGTCCTGCAATTGAGTCACGTCCGCAAAATGCAATCCTGCAGTCGGCTCATCGAGAATGTAGAGCGTACGTTTGTGGGCACGACTCGACATCGCCGCTGCCATTTTAAGCCGTTGTGCTTCGCCTCCTGAGAGCGTGTTGACACCTTGCCCCAGAGGGAGATACCCCAATCCAACATCCAGCAAGCGTTTGAGTCGCGCTTGCACTTTGGTCTCGCCACGGAAAAAAACAAATGCCTCCCGAACCGTGAGCCTCAGAACATCCGAAATACTCTTTCCGCGATACAGAATCTCCAGAACATCCGAAGTATAGCGGGCCCCTCCGCATTCGGGACAATCCATATACACATCCGCGAGAAATTGCATATCGATTTCGATCTGCCCCTCGCCCTTGCAGCGGGGGCAGCGACCACCATCAACGTTAAAGCTGAAGTGGCTGGCAGTAATATTGCGGGTACGCGCGTCGGTCGACTGTGCAAAAACTCGTCGGATTTCATTAAAGGCCTTGATATAGGTCACCGGATTGGATCGTGGGGAACGTCCGAGCGATTGCTGATCGAGCAAAACACAGTCATCAAGTTGATCAGCACCGTAGATATCCTCATAAGGAAGGCTGGCCACTGCCTGCTTTTTCAACCTGGCACAGAGGGCCGGATACAATGTTTCCTGCACGAGACTACTCTTGCCCGAGCCACTCACCCCTGTAACGACACAAAGTACGCCGAGCGGGAACTCGACATCTAAATTTTTGAGATTATTTCCTCGCGCTCCCTTGAGTCGAATCCAACCCTGGTCAGTCGTTCGCCGTTCACAATTTGAACGAAGACCACGACGGAGCATCAAATAGTCTCCCGTAACACTTTCCGCATCCGATTCTATCTCTGCGGGCGTACCTTGGAACATAAGCTCGCCACCTTGTTCTCCCGCTCCCGGACCCAACTCCACAATGCGATCTGCAGCACGAATCACGGAAGGCTCATGATCAACTACTAAGACTGTATTGCTTCGATCGCGAAGATTCACGATGGCCTGTACCAAAGGGCCGACATCGTGGGGATGCAAGCCGATCGAAGGCTCGTCTAGTACATAGAGCATATTGACCAAATTAGAACCGAGAGCGGTGGTGAGAGCCACGCGCTGTGCCTCGCCAGCCGAGAGAGTGCGCAAGGGACGATCGAGACTGAGATATCCGAGTCCAACCGATTCGAGGTATCGCAGTCTTGAATCAATCTCAAGGAGCACGCGCTTCGCCACTTGATTCTTCTCTTCTTCCTGAATGACAGTCGCAATCCATTCCCTGCATTGCGTTATCTGAAGCTCGCAGATTTGCGCAATGTTACGATTTGCAACGTAAGTTGCCAGCGAGCCTTTCTTTAGCCGAGCACCGTCACATTCAAGACACGGTCGGTAGCTTTTCCATCGGCTCAGAAACACGCGAACCGGCATCTTGTACTTCCGCCGTTCGAGCCATGAGAAAAATCCATTGAGCCCACCAAATTCACGCTCCGCGACCCCCCGGACAATTCGATCGATATGCTGCGGGCTCAATTCGCGATAGGGAATGTCCACCGGTATTTCATAATCATCTGCCAGTTCCAACAATTCCTCCAACTCGTGCCGGTAGGCGGGACTGTTCCACGGGGCCACGGCGCCCTCGCGGAGCGTCTTCTCTTTGTCAGGAACCACAAGGTCCATATCGACCTCTGCGATCGTGCCGAACCCTTCACATGCTTCACAGGCACCGAGGGGACTATTGAAGTTGAAATAACCAGGGTCGATCTGCGGATAACAAATGCGGCAATCGGGACATGTCATTTCTTCACTAAATCCGATCCGGCGCATGGGCCGTTCATTGATCATGACAAACTGTTCCGATCCTTCGTGTTCACCCCCTTCCATCCAAATAAAAGACTCGCCGCTGCCGTGCGTAAAAGCTGTCTCCAGAGAGTCTCTCAGTCTTTCGACTTGGAGCTTCCCTGAGACGAACCGATCCACGACGATCTCAACAGAGGACGTTTCAGCGTGTTCACCCTCTGACAGGCGGCGCTGAATTTCTTCGAGGGGCAAAATTTCCCCGTCGAAGATACCGCGACGAAAACCCTCCTGATGCAACGGCTTGCTCCAGTCTTCCGGAGAAACCTCTTCATCACACGGCGCCGCAAATGTCACTAGCACCCGAGCTTCTTTCGCCTGCTGCTTGACCCAATCAGCCGCACTCTCGGTCGTATCGGACGTGACCACGCGACCACAGCCATAACATCGAGTGACTCCCACTTTGGAAAAAAGCAGGTGGAGGTGGGGTGCCACCTCTGTGGCGGTCCCTACCGTTACGCGATTGGACCGACTCGCCTGCCGGGGAGTCACCGCGATCGACGCAGGAATCCCGGTAATTTTTTCAGCCGCAGGCTGGGGTAATTGTTCTAGAAATTGTCTCGTATAGGGCGAAAAACTTTCAATGTATCTTCGTTGAGACTCCGCGTAGAGCGTATCGATCGCCAAGCTCGTTTTACCACTCCCCGAAACGCCGCAAAAAACGATCAGTTCGCGCAGCGGCAAATCGAGATCAATTTTTTTCAGATTGTGAACCTCAACGCCCCGCAGCGTGATTGCCTGCATCGATACGGTTGCTCCCTCAGGGCTCTAGGCGAAGAAGTTGAATTCCTTATCCTATCTCGCATCCTGGCGATTTACGAGAGATGGTCATTGGAGGAAAGGCGGAGGGTCGCCTCCGGCGCTGGCGATTTTGTTATAATCGGTCAATGAAATCAAAAATTAAAAATCCGTTTTATGCCCTGCTCGTTCTCGTGGGAGTGGCTTTTGTCGTCACTGCATCGGCTTACGGGGTCATGACGGTGCGTGGCACGGATCGCTCGCTGCCAGAGAGTCCGCAAACGGGAATCCTTGGGTTCATGGACCGTTACGGAAACTGGGTCCTGACAGTCGAAGTGGTCCTTTTGGGAGTGCTGACGGTGGCTGCCATGGGCACCGACCAGCTCGAAACTCCGCAGATAAACAGGAATGCAAATGAGGGATCTGAAGAATGTCTGTCGACATCAAAAACGAATCACTCACAAAAAGGAACGGAAACATGAAAGTGAATCGATCCGAGCAGATTGAATCGCAGGAAGTCTCGATGGAAGGCGCTACCGGGTGCAGTGTCCGTTGGCTCATCAACCAAACAGACGGCGCACCCAATTTCGCGATGCGACAATTTGTCGTCAATCCTGCGGGGCACACTCCGAAACACCGTCATCCGTACGAACACGAAGTATACGTACTGGCGGGCAACGGGGTCGTTCTGGAGGGCGATGAGGAACATCCGATTGCTGCCGGTGATTTTGTATACGTCGGTCCCGATGAAATTCATCAATTTCGAAATACGGGCTCTGCACCACTCACATTTCTTTGCCTAGTGCCACACATCCCGGATGGTACTCCGGTCAATACGGTTCCCGAATGCGAACAGACGGCCGACAACTGATTGCAAATTTTTTCCGCTGTTTTACAACCTGAAATCCTCTTCGCCTATGGCTCCATCGATCCCACAAGAAGTCGAAGCACTACGCGATGAGATCCGTCATCACGATCGAAAATATTTCGTAGAAGCAAATCCGGATATTTCGGATCTCGAATACGATCGGCTAATGGAGCGGTTGAGGAAACTCGAGGCGGCACACCCGGATTTACATTCTCCCGATAGTCCCACGCAGCGGGTCGGGGAGCGCCCGGTCGAAAATCTCACATCGGTTGAACATGGCGTGCCAATGCTTTCGATCGATAACACCTACAGTGCTGAGGAGGTCCGCAAATATGCCGACCGCATTGCCAAACTTGTTCCAGGCGAAACCATTCAGTGGGTTGTGGAACTGAAGGTGGATGGAGTGGCCGCCACCGTCATTTATCAAAATGGCGGCCTCACGCAGGCGCTCACTCGGGGAAACGGCGTAGTGGGCGATGACATCACTCACAACATTAGAACCGTAAAAGATATCCCATTGCGACTGACGACCGATCGCGCGCCCGTACAACTGGAGGTACGTGGCGAAATTTATATGACCAACTCCGATCTTGTTGAGCTCAACCGGCGTCAAGAAAAGCAGGGGGAACCAACCTTTGCCAATACGCGAAATGTGACTGCGGGAAGCATCCGCTTGCTTGACCCTCGCAAATGTGCGCAAAGACCATTACACATGTTTTGCCATGGCGTGGGAGAAACGGAAGAATTAAAAGCAGAAACCCACATGGATTTTTTGAAGGAGCTTCGAGAATACGGGTTGCCCACCACTCCCTACGTTGAGTGTTTTGATTCGATCGACACCGTACTGGCGCACTGCGAAAGCTTGGTCGAAAGACTCCATACGTTGGACTTCGAAGTGGATGGCTTGGTGATCAAGGTCAATCACTTTGACCAGCGCAAGCGACTGGGAAGCACGGCAAAGAGTCCCCGCTGGATGATCGCCTATAAAATTGAGAAATATGAGGCGGTGACTCAACTCAACGAAATCCGTGTACAGATCGGGAAAACGGGAACTGTGACTCCGGTCGCAGAATTAAAACCGGTTGAATTAGCCGGAACCACCGTCAGTCGTGCCAGTCTGCACAATGCCGAGGAAATTGAACGCAAGGACATTCGACCCGGTGACACCGTCGTGGTCGAAAAAGCGGGAAAGATCATCCCTCATATTGTGAGGGTGGAGCTACACAAGAGAAAAGGATCTCCGGCAAAATTTAAGTTCCCGACTTCCTGCCCGGAGTGCGATACACCACTAAAAAAAGACGACGGGGGAGTCTACATCCGCTGCCCCAACTTCGACTGCCCTGCACAATTGAAGGAACGAATGCGCTACTTTGCCAGTCGCAATGCGATGCAGATTGAAGGATTAGGCGAGGCGTTGATCGATCAATTGATCGATCAAGGGCTCGTTACAACCTACGGAGATCTCTATCGACTCCAAAAGAATCAGCTCACAACACTCGAGCGCGTAGGGAGCAAGTCGGCTGACAATTTGCTATCGCAAATTGATGCCAGTCGAAAACGGGGGCTCGCTCGATTGCTCAACGCCCTTTCCATTCGCCACGTGGGGCGGAATGTTGCCATCCTGCTGGCAAATAGATTTGGCGCACTCGAAGCAATTCAAAACTGCTCCGTGGAAGAATTGGCAGAGGTCAACGAAATTGGTGAAATCATCGCTCGCAGCGTCTATGACTTCCTGCACTCGCCTCAGGGAGAAAAAATGGTTGCCGATCTTTCTGCGGTCGGCGTCGAACTCAACGCAACCGAAACGGCGGCGACCGACGGGTCACAACTTGAGGGTAAAACATGCGTGGTGACCGGAATTTTAACGGAATACACGCGGGATGAAATTCACGCGTTGATCACACAACACGGGGGTCGTGCGGCCTCGAGTGTTTCTGCGAAAACGGATTTCCTGATTGCAGGAGAAAAGGCGGGGAGCAAATTAGAGAAGGCAAAAAAACTAGGGGTCCCTGTTCTCTCCGAATCTGATTTTTCCGGTCTGCTCGCCGAGTAGCCACCGTGGCTATCCAGCGATGCGATCTTTTCTTAGAATCCTCCATCATGAAGGTGACGATAAACGCACCTGGCATGAAACCCGAGTAATGGGACCCTCTAGGAAAGGACGGCAAAGATGAGTGAGCGTATTGGCATCCGTGTAGGCGAAGCGTTGGTCCGTGGTAGCACCAAGCCGACAGCCGCAGAACCTGAACTGGTCATCGGCGAAATGGACGGACCGGTAGGGCAAGCATTCGCCACTCTGTTAGGCGACCAAGTGAAGGGCCATACGCGGGTACTCGCGCTGCTCAACGGTGATGTTGCGGTCAAGCCGGCCACCCTGATGGTGAGTAAAGTGACCGTTAACAAAAACAAATACACAAACATCTTAATGGGAACCGTTCAGGCAGCTGTGGCAAACGGGGTGCTGGATGCGGTACGAGAAGGTATTATTCCGAAAGACAAGGCAAACGACCTTGGCATCATTGCTGCAATTTGGGTGACTCCCGCCGCGGCCGATGATCCGGAATTGGACCATCAGGATCTCTTCGATACCCACCGAAAGGCGATGTTTGAAGCCATCCGCAAGGCAATGCAAGGTGAGCCATCTATCGATTGGCTCCTCGAGAATCAAGACAAAATCGAGCATAAGTACTTTAAGCTCGGTCTTGCAGGAGAACTGCCCGGGTAACGGGCTAGGCATCGGCAATCGATGGATCGATCTTAGCGACATCGCCCCGCCGAGGTGCCGTCTCGGGCAGCATGATGCAAATGATCAGCGCTACGATGAATAACGCGGGGATCACTGCCATTGCCCAGCGGAAGTCGCTGGCCGTAGCCGTATCGAGCAGATGCGCGGGATCGATCTTCGACTTTGCATAGTGGTGAAAAAATCTCACTTCGGTGGTCAAGACCCAACCAATCCAAATCTGCAGCACGGCCGCAATCATCATGGTGATGAAATTGCAGCACGCGGTTGCCGTTCCACGCAAAGGTTTCGGCGCAACCTCCATGGAGGCGGCAAAACAGATAACCTGCGTGCTCGTAAAAAGCCCACCCACAAACATCATTATCAATAAGCCGGTGTACCCCAGGTATCCGGGCCAGAGAAGAATGCACATCGCCACACCACCACCAATACTACCGATCATCAGGGGGCGTCGTCGGGATCCCCAGCGGTCCGAGAGTACGCCCACGAGGGGACTTCCTAAAAGCCATCCAAGGGCTAGCACGATTGTGGCAAAACTTGCCTCCTCCGCTGTGTAACCGCCTGCTTTTTCCATGAAGGTATTACCCCACATGGCGGCGACAACACTCAGCGGCAAATAGAGAATGGCGCTGATGACACCGAGCCCCCAGATGGGCCAAGAGACCAGAACTCTCAAAATGCCCCGCAAGATGCTGATCTGCGTTCTGTCCTCCGGGGTAAATCGCTCATGAAACCATGCGGGCCGCTTGGGAATGACCAAAAGCAGGATCACCGCATATACAATGCCGGCCCATCCACAGGTCACCACAACATTTCGCCAACCGAAGGCATCGACTGCCTTGACCATGGGAGTCTGCCCAATGACTTCCCCCAAAATGCCGACCGCCGTTGTAATACCCGCGATCAGCGCCAAGCGGCTCGGGGGAAACCACACGGTGGCAATGTAGACCGCGCCCACAAAGGCAAAGGCTGACCCTAAACCGGCCATACCCCGCGCAAGGCCGATGGCAGGCAGGCTGTGCCCCCAGGCAAAGATCAAACATCCGGACCCGCAAATGGCTGCCGCACCGACAAGTAAAAATTTGGTGCCAAATCGGTCAAAGAGTCCGCCGACCACCAACTGCATTGGTGCATAGACCCACAAGTAGACCGCCAGGGCGGAAGAGAGCGCCACGGGCGTCGCGTGGAGTTCTGTCGATAAATCATCCATGATGACGCTCGGCATCACCCGGACGAAAAATTCATAAAGAAAAAAAAAGGCGGCAAAGCCCCAGAAGATCCAACCCGACCAATGTCCGCGCTCGAGCCGCGACCCCAAATCCCGCATCGAAGAGCTCCCTTACACCGAACGACCTCAAAAAACATGTCTCAAACAATGCATGCCGAAGCATTGATGTGTTTTATACCATTTGGAGCGAAGCACGAACAGAGTCCGCTCTCCAATCATAAAAATCAGTAGTCGAGGCGCAAGTCATCAGGACTGAGAGAGCCCCTGGAGAAAATTGGCGTATCCGGCAACCATATTCACCAGGATGCCGACGATCATCAGGGCGACAAAAATCCAAACGACGAACCCGGCTAACTTGGTGATTGTCGCCATCGCCGCCTGCGCCCTTTGCTGGTAGAGATCGGCAAGGCGCTGGAGCGATTCGTCCAATCGCCCACTCTGCTCACCGACCTGAAGGGCACCCAATAAATCATCCGGAAAACTGCCCGTTTGCAGAAGAGCCACATAGAGTTCCTCTCCGGAGGAAAGCGATTCGGAGACGGCACCCTGATGCGTTATATAAAATCGATTTCCTGTCGCAGCAAAAGCGAGCGGTACGGCGCGACGAATATCCATGCCGGCCTCCAGTAAAAGCGAGAGGGACCAACAAAATCGCATCAAGCAACTCGTTCGAAGCAATGCTCCGATTCCCGGAATCTTGAGTAGGCCGCCTCCGAGAAAATATTCCGAACGGCGACGAAGAAAAACAAAGAGACTGAATCCCAATGCGAAGATGACACCCCAGAAGATAATATAGATTGCCAAACCGCTACTGCCGACGAGTCCAAGCCCGATGATATCGTATTCGGCAGACCCTCTGGATGCAGCAATTGCATCTAAAATCCAAATTAAAAAACCAACGATGAAGATGGCAGCAAAAAACTGGATGGCAGGCCACGTCATCCCCGCAACAAGCGCTCGCTGCATGCGCACACGGTGCTCGTAATGAAGCGTGAGGCGACGAAGTACGGTCGGTAATTTTCCGGTCGTCTCGCCGATGTCAATCAACTGGACGAAGAGGGGTGGAAAATAGTCTCCGTTCCGAGCAACGACATCAGCAAGGGCTTCCCCCTGCTCTAGCGCAGCCGCCACATGGCGAAGAGGTGGGGCGATGCGTCCTCGTGCCCTATCTGCCTCGCGGCGCCAGACAACACGCTGTTCAATACCCGATTCGAGCGCGGTGGCCACACGGCCACAGAGGGCGGCAAGCTGTGAAATTGGTATTTTGGACATCACATCTGGTGGTCGCTGCAGATACGGTAAACCCTCGATGAATATGGTAGCATGCTCAGCTGAGAATCGCTGCACGCAAGGTTTCTAGTATGCCCGCAAAGCCTTTGATTGATAAAGTAGCCCTTATCGGAGTGGGATTTATCGGTGGGTCGATCGGTCTCGCCCTCCGCAAGCGGCAACTTGCCGAGCGTGTGATTGGAATCGATCCGAATCCACATAATCTGCAAATTGCCCGTAAAAGAAAAGCGATCTTCTCCGGGACCAGGGATCTGCAACGCGGCATTCAGAATGTCTCGCTGGCCGTAATTTCCGCACCCGTCCAGGAGATACCGCAACTGATCGCCCAAGTGGCCGAGGCAACCGGTGGCGATTGCCTGATCACGGATACCGGCAGCGTGAAAGAGCAAATTGTCGCTCAGGTTAAGCGTGGGACGCGTTACATCGGAAGTCATCCTATGGCGGGCAGCGAGCAGCAGGGCCCCCGGGCAGCTCACGCTGATCTTCTCGAAGACCGCATGGTGATCCTCACGCCATCCGGCAAGATCGCCAGCAATGATTTAAAGCAATTGAAGCAGTTTTGGGGTGGTTTGGGGGCTCACACCGTACAGATGTCGCCCCTCAAGCACGACCGCATTGTTGCTTCCGTAAGTCATATGCCCCACCTTGCCGCTGCCGGTCTCGTCGCAGCAACACCTCGCCAAGATATTCCGCACGTTGCCTCCGGTTGGCTCGATACGACCCGAATTGCGTCCAGCGATGCCGACCTTTGGGTCGATATTTTATGCAACAATCGCGACCACGTCTTGAAGTCTGCCCAGCGGTTTGGCAAGGTATGGGCTCTGCTATGTGAGGCCTTGCAGCAGAATGATCGTAAGGCGTTAAAAAAAATTCTGCGCGATGCCAACGCGCAGCGCGAGATCGCTGAAAAGGCTTGGAAATAGACCGGCCTCCTCCGACAGGATGGAGCCCTTCATGATTGAGTGACGAGACGATGCTCTGGGAAGTCGATATCTATCCTGCGTCCGGGCAGGCTGACCGAGAAGCGAGTGAGGTGGTTGCCGATGCGGCCGATCTCGGATTTTCCGGTTTAGAAATCGCGACGAGCCGTGGCTATCTTTTGGAGGGCGATCTTCATCCCGAAGACGTTCGCAGGATTGCCGATCAACTGCTGGTCGATCCGGTCGTGGAACGCACAGTCGTTGCCCCAGTGGGGTCAGCCGAACTGAATCAACCACCACGAAAAGATTTGCATCCGCTTCACGTTCTCCCTAAACCGGGTGTGATGGATCCCGTCGCCCAAAGCGCGATGAGTGCGATTGCCGATTTACAGATCGATGTCAGCGCAATTCGAACCCTCAAGAAGTACTGGCTCCCCGAGTTGGAAGATCGGGCAATCGAAAGGCTGGCGAGGAAAATTTTGGCGAACGATGCAATCGAACAAGTGGTATCGGGCCCACTTCATTTCAAACAACTTCAACTGGGAACTTCGTACGATTTTGATCTGAAAACGGTCTCGATTCGCGACCTCGATACGGCTCAACTGGATCAACTCAGCCGTAGCGGCCAACTCTACTTGCAGACGGCAGAGATGAAAACGATCCGCGATTACTACCGCAGCATTGATCGCGATCCGACCGACATCGAATTGGAAACCCTGGCCCAAACGTGGAGCGAACACTGCAGTCATAAGACGCTCGCCGGACGAATCGCCTATGAGGGACCGATCGATCGAAAAGGATCTCACGGTCAGCGGCAGTTTGAGAATATGCTCAAAGAAACAATCTTTGCAGCCACCGTCGCCATTCGTAACAAACTCCAAAATGAAGACTGGTGCGTCAGCGTTTTTGAGGACAATGCAGGGATCGTTCGCTTCGATGATGACCACAACGTGGTATTCAAAGTAGAGACCCACAATCATCCCTCCGCTCTGGAGCCCTATGGGGGTGCCAATACTGGAATCGGTGGCGTCATCCGCGATCCTCTCGGCACGGGACTCGGAGCACGTCCGGTCTGCAACACGGACGTCTTTTGTTTTGCGCGACCTGACTATCCTGCAGACTCGCTTCCCCAGGGCGTACTCCACCCGCGCCGCGTGATGAAAGGGGTTGTTTCGGGCGTCAGAGATTATGGTAACCGCATGGGTATCCCCACCGTGAACGGAGCGCTCTATTTCGATGATCGTTATTTGGGCAATCCACTTGTCTACTGTGGGACCGTGGGAATTTTGCCCCGGGACAAATCGTTTGGATCACCCCAGCCGGGCGACCATATTGTGGCGATCGGTGGTCGCACCGGAAGAGACGGGATCCACGGTGCGACCTTCAGTTCGGCAGAACTCACCGAAGAAAGCGAATCACTCTCCGGCGGGGCCGTTCAAATCGGTAACGCGATCACAGAAAAAATGGTGCTCGATGTCGTGCTGGTCGCGCGGGATCGCGGCCTTTACAGCGCAATTACCGATTGCGGTGCCGGAGGATTCTCCAGTGCCGTCGGCGAAATGGGTGAAAAGATCGGAGCCGAGGTCTATTTGGAAAGGGCGCCCGTCAAATACGAAGGGCTCTCCTACACGGAAATTTGGATTTCCGAAGCGCAGGAGCGAATGGTTCTTTCGGTTCCCGATAAGCACTGGGCGGCCCTCCACGACCTCTGTCGCTCTGAGGATGTCGAGGCCACCATTATCGGTAAGTTTGTGCCGACCGGAAAACTCTCGCTCCATTACCACGATTCGGTGGTGGGTGAGTTACCGATGGATTTTCTGCACGATGGCCGCCCGCCAGTGATCCGCCAGGCCCAATACCAACCGCCAGTTGAGCAGCCCTTAACGCCTTCCGGAAATCAGCTGGACTGTGGTGAATCGCTTCTTGCCATTCTTAGCTCACTGAATGTTGCAAGCAAAGAATGGGTCATCCGTCAGTACGACCATGAAGTTCAGGCGGGCAGTGCGGTCAAACCGCTTGTGGGAGTCGCCAATGACGGGCCATCCGATGCGGCCGTCGTGCGCCCACTCCTTTCTTCGCGACGGGGAATTGTCGTCGCCTGTGGCATGAACCCCCATTACGGCGACCTTGATACGTACCACATGGCTGCCAGTGGAATTGACGAGGCCGTGAGAAATTGTGTGGCCGTGGGTGCAGATCCGTCGCAAATCGCAATCCTCGATAACTTTTGTTGGGGCGATTGCGAGAAGGCCGAAACACTCGGTGCATTGGTCCGTGCCGCACTCGCCTGCTACGACATGGCCGTAGCGCTCGATACGCCGTTCATCAGCGGCAAAGACAGTTTGAATAATGAGTTCAGTTTCATGATGGATGGCGAAAAACGATCGATTGCCATTCCCTCCACCCTGTTGATCAGTGCGATGGGGCAAGTCGAATCGGTAGATCAATGCGTGACCATGGACTTCAAGAGCCCCGGAAACCGAATCTACCAAGTGGGGGTGACCCGGAATGAATTGGGGGGATCACACTTTGCTCTCGTCAACCAACTCTCCGGCGGTCGCGTTCCACAGGTCGACCCCAAAATGGCGAAGACCACGTTTCACGCCCTCCACCAGGCAATTCGTCAAGGTATGGTTCGCAGTTGCCACGACCTGAGCGAAGGTGGGCTCGCGGTCGCGATTGCGGAGATGGCCTTCGCCGGCGACTGGGGTGCTGAGGTTGAACTGGCAGGCGAACAACACGAAATCGACACCGAAATCGAAGCACTGTTCAGTGAGTCGAACAGCCGATTTCTCTGCGAAGTACCCGATAACGTTGCCCCCCGATTCGAAGCACTGTTTGAAAACTCAGAACCGACGATCACGTTCGCACATATCGGCACGGTGACGGAGGGCAAGAATTTGGTAATTCGAGGCGAGAACGACAGACCGCTCGTCGATCTTTCGCTGCGGCAGTTAAAAGAAGCTTGGAAGAAACCGCTCGATTGGTAGACCAACACACGAACAACAAAGACCACATTCATCTTCGAGGAAATGGGCCATGAGCCGCCCCCACGCGTTAATCCTAAGAGCGCCCGGAACGAACTGTGACCGGGAGACAGCCTTTGCCTTGCAAACGGCTGGTGCCGAAACTCGGATCCTTCACGTCAATCGCGTACTCGAAAACCAAAAGGATTTAGACGAGTTCCAAATCCTTTGTCTTCCCGGCGGCTTCAGCTATGGCGACGACGTGGCGGCAGGTCGCATCCTCGGCAATCAAATCCGCCATCACCTTGCCGAAGCAATGTATAAGTTCCGTGATGCCGGAAAATTAATTCTGGGCATTTGCAACGGGTTTCAAGTACTCATTAAATCGGGATTACTCATCGGGTCACAGGATGTTTCCGAGTCCAATAATATGGCAGGAACGCTGACCTGGAACGATTCAGGAAAATTCGAAGACCGTTGGGTCCACCTGGAAACCTGCGGTAACAAATCTCCCTTTCTTGAGGGAATTGAAAAGATGTATTTGCCCGTGGCCCATGCGGAGGGCAAATTTGTCGTCAAGTCACCCGACCGACTCGATGCCCTTGCCACCGAGGGGCAGCTCGTGCTTCGCTATTGCGATCCATTTAAAAGCTCCGAGGCGCCGGTAACATTTCCGGAGAACCCGAATGGCTCGGTCGAAGCGACAGCCGGTATTTGCGATCACACGGGTCGTGTCCTCGGCTTGATGCCACATCCGGAGCGCTATATCGACCGCACGCAGCACCCGCGATGGACCCGCGGGGAGGGGGGCGCGGAGGGTGATGGCTTGGCAATGTTCAAGAATGCCGTCTCTTACTTCAGCTAAAGAATCCCCTTCCCAAAACCTCGCTCCTCCGTCTGGGGCATCATCCGGTGATTCGTATCAAAGTGGGGTTCCGGTGGATCGAGATCGATATCGTCGTAGCGGGAAATATATCCCGGCAACTTGGATTTTTCGATTTCACGATGAAACTCTTCAACCACTCGCGACTGAATCATTTCCCGACATACCGAATTGATCGGATGCGCGATGTCTGCATGCAACTTCGCACGGCCCTCCTCGTCACGATCGATCCGATCTCGATCTAACTCGCTGCCGCATTGATTGCAGAATCCTGCCCGAAGATGATTTTTATTTCGACACGTCGGGCAATGCGAAGTCAGTTTTCGACTCGGCATGGCGACAAACGGACCTCGGGTCCCTTCAATAATTTTCAAGTCCCGTATCACAAAACAGTGATCAAAAGTAATTGAGCAAAAGGCTTTAAGCCGATCGCTCCCTTCCTCGATAAGTTTAATGCGAACTTCGGTTACTTCCACGATCTACCCCCTGTGGACCCTAGCTATCTATTTCCTTATCCAACGTTGTTTACTGCAAACACCTGGCCAATATTTCTCGCACGTAAACGAGCGGCAATACGATGCGCCTCCGCCCTATGACGCGTCAGCCCGAAACATCCCGTCCCACTACCGGTCATCTGGTGGAGTTGGCAGCCGGCGGCATCCATCGCAGAGCGAACCCGATCGATCCACGGAGAGAGTGTTCGGGCCGTATCCTCCAATCGATTGTGCAACCCTTCCTTCCAATCTCTCAGTGAACCGGTTTGCAGCGCGTTCACCGCAGAACGAACTCCTTTGGGATCGGCAGGCACGTTAGCCGCTCTGTAGACGGCAGCCGTTGAAAGCCCTTGCGGAGGAACCACCACCACCGCGCAAATTTGCCCAGCAGCCGGTAGTGGCTCGAGTTGCTCCCCACGACCTCTACCGATTGCGGCACCCCGCGAGAGAAAAAAAGGAACGTCACTACCGAGTTCGGCAGCCAACTCCATTAACTGCTTTCTGGACCACCCCAGCCCCCAACCGCGATTCGCTAATTTCAACGCGACCGCAGCGTCACTCGATCCACCACCGAGGCCGGCCTCCGCCGGAATTCGCTTGCACAGCGTAACCTGTGCCTTCTGTTCGGTACCACTTCGCTGCCGCAAAAGTTCAAGTGCCCGGACGACGAGGTTCTGACGATCGGAGGGAATGTCTTGCTGACTCGAGTCGCTCCTCGGATAAAACTGCTGCAAGTGGAAGTCGATACCACACTCTTCCGGAACAGCCAACGCATTACCCGCAAACGGATGGAAAGTCACCGTATCGTAGAGCGATATGGGAACCATCAACGTTTCCACGTCGTGGTATCCATCATCCCGCCGAGCGATGAGTTCAAAGTAGAGGTTCAGCTTGGCGGGCGCGTGGCACACCAACCCCTCCGCGGTCGCTAACATCGAGTCGTTTCCCTGCTTCGTTGCTAAAAGCGTGTGAACGTTCGGACTGCAAACGAAAAGCTGACTCCGATAAATTCCTCACAATCCCTCTTCAATGGGAATCCGTACCCAGGGACTCCGGGTCAGGCCGCATTTTACCCCTTAAAAAGCAATAATCAAGTTTTTCCCCCTATCCCCTGACTGCGTCGCTAGTTAAATAGGATCGCGCGGATGGTAAATTTCATTCGTTCCCCGCACCGCGGGTACGATTCGCACAAGCGCGGCGCCAGCAGCCAATCGATTCGCTGAAAGGGTACCCTCCAATGAAGAAAACCGATGCTGCCCATTTCCTTCGGGGCCTGATGATGGGAACCGCCAACATTATCCCGGGGGCTTCGGGCGGAACCGTGGCATTAATCCTCGGTATCTATCGGCGGCTCATTGCGGCAATCAGTCACTTTGACCGTCAGTGGATAGGCTTGGTCTTCGGCGGCCGATGGCACACTGCCGCGCAACACGTTGACTTGCGATTCCTGATATCGCTCGGATTTGGAGTGGTGTCGGGCACCCTGATTTTTGGCAGGCTGATTCATGGCCTGCTCACCGGATATGATGCCGGAGAATACCAGGGAGGAACCTTTGCTGTTTTCTTCGGCTTCATTGCAGCCTCCACACTCCTCGTCGCCCGGCGCGTTTCCCATTGGAATATTGCGGGCTGTCTGCTGGCGATTATCAGTGGCGTAGTTGCCTATGCAATTGCCGCTTCATCCCCCGGCGCAAGCGATAAACCGGCAAGCTTCATCTACCTGCTTTGTTGCGGCGCGGTGGCGATCTCTGCCATGATCTTGCCCGGAATCAGCGGTGCGCTGCTGCTGAAAATGATGGGCGTCTACACCCAGGTCACCGGCTATTTGTCAGAGTTTTCGAAAGCACGATTCACCGCCGATAATTTGCTGGGGGTCTTTGTGTTTGTCGTCGGTTGTGGAGTTGGACTTCTCCTTTTCACGAAACTGCTTCGTGTACTCTTAAGCCGTTACTACGACTTGACCCTGTCTGCACTCTGTGGATTTATGGCTGGTTCGCTGCGCAGTTTATGGCCATGGGATACACAACAACCGTTGGTCACATCGCTTTGGCAGCAAATCGCTTTGTTCGTCTCCCTCGCAATCGCCGGAGCAATCAGTATCTTGCTCCTGGAGAAATCGGCCATCGTCGAAAAAGACCCAGAAGAGTCGACGGATCTCGCAGCGGAATAGCAGCGGATCTAGGCCCTGGCCAGTCGATGGAACTTTTCGATCAAATCGCGAGTGATCGGACCGGGAGTGCCGTCACCGATCGATCGACTATCGACTTCAATCACTGGAATCACCTCGGCTGCGGTCCCAGTCAAGAAACATTCGTCTGCAATGAAGACGTCGTGGCGCGTGAGAGGAATTTCATGAACCGCCAACCCCGATTCGATTGCCAACTCAATCACTGCCTGCCTCGTCACGCCATCGAGAATACCCGCTTCACGCGGCGGGGTGAGGAGTTCGCCGTGGCGGACTAGAAAGATATTATCGCCCGTACACTCGGCGACTTCACCCTTATGATTCAGCATCAGGGCTTCTATGCATCCGGCCTGCTTGCCTTCAATTTTCGCCAAAATGTTATTGAGATAATTCAGTGACTTGATTCGAGGACTCAGCGCAGCAGGATGATTGCGAACCGTGCTGACGGTCACGATTTTAAGTCCATTCGCATAAAACTCTTCCGGATAGAGTGTGATTCGATCGGCAATAATTATTACCTGGGGATCGCTCGTCTGGGCGGGGTCAAGCCCGAGAGTCCCGACGCCACGGGTCACGACTAATCGGGCGTAACCATCATCGATCCCATTGACTTGGAGCGACTCATTCACTGCGTCGGTCATCTCCTGGTGGCTGATCGGAATTTCGAGGTGGATTGCCTTTGCCGATTCCCAGAGTCGATCAAGGTGCTCACGGAGGCGAAAAACTTTTCCCCCATAACTTCGCAGGCCCTCGAAGACACCGTCACCATATAACAGGCCGTGATCGAATACGCTGATTCGCGCATCCTCTTGTTCATAAAACGTGCCGTTAATGTAGACTTTTGCTGCCACAGGAATCTCTACTTTCGATATCTGAATGATCGGCTCCGAACGGCAGGAGCATCATCGACCTCACTCACTCGATCCGCCCCTCCACCAGCCTCACCGTGCGGTCTGCCTGTTCTGCGAGTTTTTCGTCGTGTGTGACCATGACTATAGTGAGATTTTCTGTTGCGTTCAAGTTTCGCAAAATCTCGAAAATCTCCTGGCCTGCGGCGCGATCGAGATTTCCCGTCGGCTCGTCTGCCAAAAGTACCTGCGGGCCATTCACTAGTGCACGGGCGATGGCGACCCGTTGCATTTCACCACCCGAAAGCTCTCTCGGCTTGTGCTTACGGCGGTGACTCAAATGAACCTTCTCTAGAAGTTCGGCAGCCCGCCGACGGAAAGCCCACCGCTTGCTGAGATATCCAAAAAATCCCTGGCCGATCATGAGCGGCAACAGGACATTCCCCTCGGCATTCAGTTCGGGCAACAGATGGTAAAACTGAAAAATGAGGCCGAACGTGTTGTTTCGCAAGCGGTCTCTTTTGCGAGCCGCCAGATTATCGATCCTCTGATCGGAAAAAACAATCTCGCCCGCGTCAGGTTGGTCGAGCGTACCGAGAATATGTAAAAGCGTACTCTTTCCGCAGCCGCTTTGACCCACAATCGCTACAAATTCACCTTCGCGAATATCGAGATCAACGCCACGCAGTACGGGGATGACATTGGAGCCCCTCTGATAATTCTTCTTCAAACCGCGAACCGATATCTGAACGGGTGTGTTGCTTTTCGGTTCGTGGTCGTACCCAGCAGAGCAAGAGAGGTCAGGCCGATTTTGCGAAAGCACTGCGCCCGTCGCGGAAGCTGTTCTTTCGTGAGATGCATGGCTGGTAATATCACTCATAGCGCAGGGCCTCCACTGGATGCAGACGGGCTGCCCGAAGTGCGGGAAGCACACTTGCAATGACCGCGATCGCCATCGCACCCATAATGACCCAGACAATCATCTGTGGATCGACCAGGGTCGGAATTTCCTGAAAATAATAGATCGATGGATCGAAGACCGGCTGACCACTGATCCATTCCACACTGCGTCTCACGTGATCGATGTTGTTAACAAACAGCAATCCCAACACAAGGCCGGCACCCGACCCGACACTGCCGAGAAGAAGACCGTAGGAAAGGAAGATTGCCATCACGCCTCCACCCGACGCACCGAGCGACTTGAGAATGCCGATATCTTTTGTCTTCTCCACCACAATCATGAAAAAGATGGCCAGAATTCCGAAGCCCGCGACAGCAATAATCAAAAACAGCAGAATGTTCAAAATGGCCGTTTCCATCTGAACGGCCGCAAGCAGAGGACCTTGCTTGTCTCGCCAGGTCGAAATGGCGTACAACTCCGGCGGGAAGGCGGCTCGCAATTTATCGCGCACCGCTTCAATATCCGCACCTTCGCGCAGCTTCACCTGTATCGAATTGACATTGGCGACACCGGTCGACGGATTAATCATGCCCCGCATTTCTTGAAGCTTCTCAATCGGCGCGAATACGAATGCCGAGTCGTATTCGCTCATTTTACTCTGGTAAAAATCGACCACCGTAAAACTCCCGCTGACCGCCTTGGGTGGCGTACCCGCTGTGGGAAAGGTGAGTTTAACGTCGTCACCTGGGAGTACCAAAAAGTAATGATCTCCCTCGCGGCCCAACACTTGTGCAAGTGCATAGCCGATGATGACCCCCGTCTCTTGTTGAGTTGCCTTGTCATAAACTTGGTCTTCACTCACCGGCCCCCACTGCTGCACCACACCTGCCTCGCTTTCCGCAGCTCGCAAAGGGGTTGCAATACCCGAGAATGGATCTGCACGACCGACGCGCTCGGGCACCGCAAGTTGGGGATTATTTTTCTTTTGGGCAGCGACCCATGCTTTCTCTTCCGCCCCGATTCTTCGACGATGGGGCCACCCGGCCATCTCCATGCCATGTCGATACGGTGACTCTTCGCCCAATTCGCGATCTTGTACGTCGTACCCCCCATCCCGAAGCTGAAAGCTCGGTGCATCGCGATTTTTGGGGTGCTGTAAGTAGTCAGCGCAATCACTCACCAGAGAATAGGTTGCCGGATCGATGCCAATAAAATTGACTTGGCGATGTACCCACCGCTGACCAACGCGATAATTGAGCATAGCCGGCACGTGGACCGTGGGAGTCATTGCCTGAATGTCATCGCCCGCAATCTGTCGAATGCGCTGCATATGCCACTGGCTATCGGCAAAACCTTCGAGACCATGCCCATCAAACACGATATCAGAGAGAATGCCATGAATACGAAATTGCATTTCGTGCGTAAAACCGCTCATCACACTGTTCACGACAATCAGCGTCGCGACACCGAGCGTGACACTGATGACCGAGGCGAGCGCAATATACCGCGTCTGCAGGTATCGCCAACAGAGAACAAGCTTGTACATGGCCAATCCTTTGGCAAAGACAAGGTTTCAAGGGATTTTCAAATCAGTAACAAATAACTAAGCATCCTGCTCCGGGCGAAGCAGCGGGAACAGAATCACATCCCGAATCGATGGGCTTCCGGTCAACAGCATCACAAGGCGATCGATACCGATCCCCAAACCTCCGGCCGGGGGCATGCCGTGCCTCAATGCCCTCACAAAATCGTGATCCATCTTTGCCATCGAGTCTTCTTCCTTCTGACCTTCCAATTGCGTGCGGAATAACTCCTCTTGCAAATCGGGATCGTTCAGTTCGGTGTAAGCGTTCGCTACTTCCATACCCTGAACGAACAGCTCAAATCTCTCCGCAATCTGCGGATCGTCTGCTTTACGCTTCGTCAACGGACAAATGCTTGCCGGATAATCGATGACAAACACGGGGCCCACCAAAGCATCTTCAACCTTCGCCTCGAACACCTCGTTCTTGATTACATCGGGATGTTTACCAGCAGTTTCAAAACCGATGGATTCAGCCAAGGCGGCCACTTCGGTCGAATTTCCAGGATCGACTCCCGTATGTTCGGCGAAGAGATCGTCGTACGTTCGCCGCGCGAAAGGCGCAGAAAAATCAATCTGCCCCTCACCCCAGCCGACCTGAGGGCCGCGATCACACGCGGCCAACGCGTCGATGATAATTTTTTCGGTCAAATCCATCATCGTTTCGTAATTGCCGTACGCCTGATAAACCTCGAGCATCGTAAATTCGGGATTGTGCTTCGGACTGATACCTTCATTGCGATAGACGCGGCCCAGTTCATAAACGCGTTCAAACCCACCAACGAGAAGCCGCTTGAGGTGCAACTCTAGTGCGATCCGCATGAAGAGGGGTATGTCGAGCGCGTTGTGATGGGTCTTGAAGGGTCGGGCCGCGGCACCGCCCGCAATCGAATGGAGAGTCGGACCCTCGATTTCGGCAAAATCCTGTGCATCCAAGGTGCGGCGAATCGAACGCACGATCCGCGTCCGATCCAAAAACCGGTCACTCACGCCCTCGGTGTGTACCAGATCGAGATATCGCATCCGCTGGCGCAATTCGGGATCGGTCATCCCGTGGTGTTTTTCCGGTGGCGGCAGGAGCGATTTGGTGAGAAAGTGCAACCTTTCAACGAAGATCGTCAACTCTCCGGTCCGAGTTCGCTTGAGCTCCCCATCGGCCCCCACGATATCGCTGAGATCCAAAAGCTGCGCGAGCTCCCAATTGCTGTCGCCCACCTGATTCTTGCCGATAAAAAGCTGTATTTTTCCAGTCCAATCTTGCAAGTCGGCAAAGATGAGTTTGCCCTTGCGCCGCTGAAGAACAATCCGCCCGGCCACCCGGACCTGTGGACCGTGCTGCTCCGCCTTGCCGTCCGCATTCTCAGGATCGGTGCGGATTTCATCCTCGCGGGACCGGACACTGCCGATGGGTTGATGAGCGTCGAACCGCGTGCCCCAGGGATCGAAACCGAGAGCGCGAATCTTCTCTAATTTCTCTCGGCGCGCTGCTTCATGCATGCCGACGTCGCGCTGCTCTGGATTTTCTTCCGCCATTTTTTTTTCGGGTACCGTTTGTTGCTTCGGCACCTCAGTCAAGGATGAGTCCATCAAATCGCGCGCAGGGGTTCCGAAGCGAGTCGCGAGCTACGTGGCTTGCCTGTGTTAAAATAAGCAGTTGCGTCATTCTAGTGAAACCCCGGGAGGCGTCAATGTCAGACGCCCCTGTCGCTAGCGTTGCCATCGCCCGGCGCAATCCGGTAGAAGTCGGCGGCCGTCTTCCCAAAAATCTGGTCCTTTTCAGCAGCCGACAGGGGTTCAATCAAAGTCCGCAGCGCGTCGATTACATCAGCATAACTTGCCGCCAGTTCGCACACCGGCCAGTCGGATCCAAACATCAATCGATCGGGGCCAAAACACTCGAGGGCATAATCGACGAATGGCCGCAGGTCAGCGACGGTCCATTTCTTCCAGTCGGCTTCGGTGACCATCCCCGATAACTTGCAGTAGATATTGGGATGCTCGGAGGCCGCCAGGAAGTCGTCTCTCCAGTATTCCATGCGACCGGCGGCAATCTCCGGCTTTGCCAGATGGTCGATGACCATGGGTAAATCGGGCAATGTCTCGGCGAGGGTGCTCGCATGCCGAAGATGTTTAACGAAAAAAAGCAGATCGAAAGGGACTTGGTGCTTCTCGAGTAGCCGCAATCCACGAAGAACATCATCCCTCACAATAAAATCGTCCTCCACCTCATCCTGCGTGATGTGTCGTACGCCCACAAACTTCGCATGCTCTTTCAGCGCGAGCAGTTGAGATTCACAGTCGGTACTCGTCAAATCGACCCAACCGACGATTCCCGCAATAAACGGATGCTCGGCTGCCAACTTCAGCACCCAGTCGTTCTCCACCAGGTTATGCTGGGTCTGAACAAAGATGGTGCGGTCAACGCCTGCCGCTTCCAACTGCGGCCTGAGATCCTCCGGCAAATAGGTGCGGTGAATTGCCGTTTTGTCTGCTGCGGTGAGCCAGCGATAATCAAACGTATCTCGGAGGGCAAGATCCCAAAAATGCTGGTGGGCATCGATCGTGACTCTCATCATTCCCCCCATCCTGGCATCGCCAACTAACTGACTTGGATCATCGCCTTGATGGTGCGGGCGGCAGGACGAATGATCTGTGGAAATTGATCGGCAACCTCCGCAAACGGGATGCGGTGTGTAATCCACGGTTCCGTATCGATGCGACCCGACTCAATCCACCTAATGATCTGACGAAAATCATTCGGCAGCGCATTGCGAGAGCAGAGGAGCGTCCCCTCGGGACGATGAAAGACCGGGTGACGGAAAACGACCTCGCCGGTCGTGAGCCCCACAAACACCAAGCGGCCCTTCGGCGCGATGAGCGAAAAACTTTTCGACATCGATATTTCGCTTCCGGTCGCATCGATCACCACATCGGGAAGATGGCCCTCACAACATGCCTTGAGTTGTTCGACCAAATCGTCATTCGGTGCGAGTGCGTGCTCGATTCCCAACCGGTCGCGGCAAAAGGCAAGACGCTGCTCATCCAGATCGAGTACCACCGGTCGGGCGCCGCGAAGTTGCACAAACTCGAGCGTCGCCAAACCGATAGGTCCTGCCCCGATCACCAGACAGGCCTCTCCCTCACGCACACCACCGCGATCGACCGCGTGACACCCGATGGCCAAAGTCTCGACGAGTGCCAATTGTTCGAATGAAAGTTTTGCGGATGGATGCAACTTATCGGCCCTTATGATAAATTCGCCCCGCAATCCTCCATCGATCATCACTCCGATCACCTGTAGTCGCTCACAGCAATTGATCGCACCCTGCCCGCAGGCATAACAGTCACCGCAGTGCATGTACGGTTCGACACTACAGCGGTCGCCGACCGCAACGTGCGTTACACCTTCACCGACCGCCACCACCTCCACGCCCAATTCGTGTCCCGGGATCCGCGGATATTCAAAAAAGGGCATCTTCCCCAAATAGCCGCTGATATCCGTCCCGCAGATACCACACTGATGCGAACGCACGAGAACTTCACCGGGACCCGGAGGGGAGGCCTCGGGGATTTCGATTGTGCGGAACTTTTCGGGCTCTACAAGTTGGATTGCCTGCATCACTGCGCTTCGCCCGGGGCGACTCCTGTCGGCAGGTAACGTGCGGGAAGCGGATCGTTGTTTTCGGGCCGTCCCTCAACATAGAACCAGTTATGGATCGGTTCGAGCAAGTCGAGCGTCTCTTTAAGTAATTGCTCATCGATCGGCTCCTCTGCCCAGCGGCACCACTCGCGCACGCGATCCGGATTCGCCGAACCGGTCACGCACGTCGTCAAGGCTTCGGGGACTAGTGCATACTGCAGTGCCAAGCGAGCGATATCCGAACCCTGATCCGCCACATGTTTGGCAGCACGGGCCGCCACCTCGCGGACCCAATCGGGTGCTTTGTGCCAAGCGGGAAGCGGAGCGTTACTCAGCAACCGGGCGCTAAAGGGCGCCGCGTTCATCACCCCGACCCCGTGCCGCTCACATTCAGCGACCAATTCCATCAGCATATTATTTTGGAGCGTGTAATGGTTATAGGAGAGGATAACGTCGAGGTCGGCACGTTCCAAAAAGTAGCGGAACATCTTCATCGGATAACCCGACACTCCGATGAATCGCACCTTTCCCTGCGTGCGGATTTTCTCGAGTGCAGGAAGAGTCTCCTGCAGAATTTGGTCCAATTCCATGAACTCCACGTCGTGACAAAGAATCACATCGAGATAATCGACCTTCATCCGTTCGAGACTCAGGTCCACGCTCTCCACAACGCGACGGGCGGAAAAATCAAAATGCGTCGGCGCGTAGCGACCCAACTTACTTCCCAGAAAGTAGCTCTCTCTCGGCACCTGGGGTAAGACTTGCCCCAACAGCACCTCGCTCATCCCACGACCGTAGTAGGGCGAGGTATCAATAAAGTTCATTCCGCAGTCGAGCGCCACACGAACCGAACTCAAGGCCTCCGAAATATCGATATTTCGGAATTCAGCCCCCAACGAAGAAGCGCCGAAGCTGAGGGTCGATATTTCGAGTCCCGTTTCACCCAACAAGCGATACTGCACATCAACCTCGAATTGTGAATCCCAGAATCGCAAACCGCCGCCCGCTTGACGGCGTATCGCGTGGCGTCATTATAAGATGCTCACGCGAGCTATGCACTACGCCAGATGACAACACCTGAGGGCCACATCGTGAATTCACCCGTGTGTCTCGGATTGAAGGGGAGCTTTGGCTTCGGTGATCGCATTGGATTAGCCACTCCCGGCCATATTGAGGCGATGCGCCGCGCAGGAGGCGACATTGCCCCGATCTATGCTCAGCAATCGATCCGCGAGATGACGCGTACCGGTCGCTCGCCGCAGCAGGTGATGCAAGATGCGCTTTCGGGAATGGCCGACTCCGGCGAGACGGGAATCACCGGGGCCGACGCCGATCATCTCAAAACCGATGAGGATGTCGCTCGTACCGTTGCTGCAGGATTCTGTTTTTTCACAATCGATCCCTCCGATGCGGTCGATCAGCAGGCCGACGATTATTCGGAAGCGGAGTTGAGAGAAAAACGTGCAATGGCACCTGAGCAGGCTCCCTGGTTCGACCAGTACTGCGGGAAGACTCGCTCCTTCGGCAAGGTGGTCGTTGAATTTACAGAGGAGGTCTGCCTTCGTGCCGCCGTCAAATACGGCCCTGCCATTCAGAAGGCGATCTCGCTGGCAAAAGTCATTCGCGAACGTAACGAGGCTGTGGGCAGAGAGTACGAAATTGAGCTCTCCGTCGATGAGACGCCTCAGCCAACGACCCTTGCAGAACATGCGATCATTGCGAGCGAGTGCCTTGCAAGTGAAATGCCGTTGGTGAGCCTTGCGCCACGATTTATCGGTGAGTTGGAAAAGGGGGTGGATTACAAGGGCAATCTGACGGACCTCGAAACGTCGCTTGATGCCCATGCGGCGATCGCGGCCGCGTTGGGCCCGTACAAGCTCAGCCTCCACTCCGGTTCGGATAAACTCTCGATGTATGAAGCGCTCGCCCGAGCGACGGAAGGACGGTTTCACGTAAAAACGGCCGGCACATCGTATCTCGAGGCGCTGCGGGTTGCTGCCCGCTGCGACGAAAACTTATTCCGGCGGATTATTACCTTCTCCCGCTCCCGCTATGAGGAGGACCGAGCCACCTACCACGTTTCGGCCACGCTCGAGAATGCGCCCTCCGCCGATTCGCAGCAGACTGCCGAACAATTGGAGGACGCGTATCTCGAGTTGTGGAAAGACGTCCCTCAGGGCAAGGGTTTCACGCGGCCGGGAAGGCAAATTTTGCACTGCACTTTTGGTTCGGTTCTCACCGATGCGCTGGGCACGGAACTGGTCGAACTTCTTTCGGCAGAACAGGCAACTTACACGGAACTGCTCGGCGAGCATTTTGCTCGTCACCTCGAGGCCCTCCAAAGCGGCATGTGAAATTTACGCAGGGCGGTTCAGACGAAGAATTGCTCGATCGCCCGCATCGTCGCCGCGGCAGCCTCCCCTGAGGTCGGCAGCGGAAACACTTCGGCCGAAAGATATCCATCGTAGCAATTGAGCGACTCGGCGATCGGCCTATAGTCGATATGGCCTAGCCCGGCAGCGCGCCGGTTGGAGTCGGCCAGATGCACGTGCCCGATACGATCGACAAACCGGGCAAGCGAATCGGCAAGACTCACTTCCTCGATATTCATATGAAAAAGATCGGCAAGCAAGCGCACATTTTCGGCACCTGCATCGGTGAGCAACTGATCGGCTTCTTCCAATCGATGGACCAGATTCGTCTCGTAGCGATTGAGCGGCTCATACAGCAGCGGCAGACCATGGCTTGCTGCGTGGCTACCGAGCCTCGCTAGCGACTCGCCCAGGTGGCCCAGCGCGGTGCGACGGTCCACTCCATCTTCCGCAGACCCTTGCATAGAACCGACGATGGCCATTGCCCCGTGGCGGGCACCCGCATCGATCATCCGCCGGACATAATCCTCTGCAGCCATCCGTTCGTCCGCAGATGCGCTGCTGAGCGACAAGCGGTGCAATACCCAGCCCCCGCCGGTCCCCACGGCCGCGAGACGGAGTTGTTCTTCGGCAAGCACTTGATCGAGCGTAGTTTGCTCGAGGACTTCGGGAGAGGGGGCAAATATTTCCACCGCATCAAAACCGAGCCGCTTCGCTTCTCTGCACGCGGCGATCGGGTCATCCCAAAAAACGAAGGGGCCACCCCGGGCCTGTTCCACCAGACTGATCGTGACGCAAGATTTCTTCATCGGCAACCTTAGTCCATGCGGATGCCGATGGTCAGCAACAAATTTGCAAACCGCTGCTGATCGGCCGTTTGGATCGTAAGGGCCAGATCCGGCGTGTTGACCGCCGGATAGAAATCCCATTTATCGATCGGTTTCAGTTCGATCGATAGTCCTGCCCGGTCAAATACCGAACGGTACTCCTGCCACACCGGAGGGTCGGCATCGAGAGCGTAAGGGCCGGTCGTTTCGTACATCATCGTTTCCGCCTTCTCGACTGGAATCACGCCGACCAGCGCCTCGAGAACCTGCGTTACCGTCACCACGCCGGGTGCAAGATTCAAACTGACCAGTCTGGCGTTGGGCCCCAGCGTAGTCGAGGCCGGATAATTACCATCCGCAATCAACACCTTGGAGTGATGTCCGGCGGTGGCGAGCACCGCATTGATTTCGGGGTGCAGCAGGGGAGTGAGCAGCATGGAAAAACCCGGTTCGGTGTTGATCTGTATTGCGCCCGTTATATCACGCACTGTAAACCGACCACAGACCCGAGACTCAGACGGCAGGCGCCAGCTCGTTTCGTATTAAGTGCCAGAGCCTTCGCAACAGATAGAAAAATGTAACCACCACGACCGCCAAAAAAATGCCTGCCACATTGGCCAGGTAATCGTTCCAGTCAAAGTGCCTTCCAAAAAAAGGCTGGGTCACCTCATCCAGCCAACCCCAGACTAACAGACCGGTGATCGTCATTCCGCTACCGTTCATCCCGCGACGACTTTCGGCAGTTGCTCGAAGGTGATGAACGGAGGCGGCCCAAAAGGCGAGCAAACCGAGGACCCCGAAAGCGACCAGATGAAACCACTTATCGGGTCGATCGAGTCGCAACGAGTGACCGAAGCGGACCAGACCCCACAAGAGTCCGTCCCACCAGTGCATCCGGTCAGCACTTTCGGCGTGGATCAGCGGATTATGCGTCGCAAAAAAAAGTGCCGTCGCATAGAGAAACAGTACCGCACGACGGACAGGAAAAGACCGATGGTGAGTCGCCCCCTCACTCACCATCGGTCCTGTCGCTCGGGATTCTGGCATTTCCGCTTTCCTTTTTCAGTAAGGTTGCCTTCATCTCTCGTTGGATCGCGCGGACCAATTCGCCGGTTGCAGGAACGCCCGGCACAAGAGCCTCGAGTCGCCGAGCCTGATTTAAACTCTTTTCCAGTGCGCCGCTCTCTAGGTAAAGTATGGCCAGTGCATAGTGATAGTCAAAGTTTTTTGGCTCCCTTTCTATCGCTTGAAGGAGGGATTGTTCCGCCTCGGTAAACTTTTTCATGCGTCCCAAAATCAGGCCCAAGCGATAACGGGGCAGGCCCGCAGACGGATCCTGTGCTACCAGAGTCCGAAAAGCGGCCTCTGCCTCCTCGTCCTTTCCAGTCCGGCTGTAAAGCATGCCCAGGTTAAAGCGAGCCGGAAAAAAAGAGGGGTCGAGTTTGAGGGCGTGCAGATACTCTGTCTCGGCTTGTCCGATTTTCTCTGCATCGAGGGAAAAATTGGCAAGGTTGTAATGTGAACCCGCGAGATCGGCATCAGCACGTTGGCCCTCGGTAAACTCAACCGCCGCACGATCAAAGGCAATCCGCATTTCCGGCGCGAGTAACTGTCGATGCGGTGCTAGCACGCCCACAGCACTACTACGTACCATCCGCACCGGATCGGTCAGGTAGGGGCCCACCGCCTCCACTAAATCTTTTCCGCTGTATCCTCGTTGATGGAGATTTCGGATGGACACCCCACGCACCAGCGGGTCGGGATGCCCGATCTGGCCGATCACCGCAGCGCGACTAGACGGGGTATTGAGTTCGGAGAGGTAATCTATCGCCGTCGCCCACACGATGCCCGGCAGATCTTTTTGATTTAACAAACCCACAAGTTGCTCTTCAGCCCCCATTTTCCGCTTGCGGGCTGCATCGAAGGCATAGGCAAAGTGAGGATGCTTTTCTTCGGGCTCACCATACCACTTTTCAGTTGCCGCCAGCATTTGTCGATCGATGCGGTTAATGATCTTTTTTACGGCCACATCACCAGCGTTCGCAGCAGCCAACAGATCGGCATAGGGCTCACCTTCGCCGCGGTTTTCGATTTCCAGATGACATTGCGTGCAAGCGTTGGGCACGCCGAGTTCAACCGAAAGATCAGGCCGCGGGTTGCGAATGCTGTGGTCGCGTCTCGGATCGACGATCATGTAGTTCGTTTCGGGCATATGGCAGGCAACGCACTGGGCACCCGATGAACCGGGGAGGTGATGGTGGTGTGCCGGCACATCGTATTTGCCACTCGGGTGCTGATGGCACGAAGTGCAAAGTTGGTTGCCCTGATATTTCAATCGCGTTGTATGGGGATCGTGACAATCGGTACAGCGAATTCCCTTGGCGTGCATTTTGCTCTGCAGAAACGATCCGTAAACGTAGACTTCGTCCTGGATCTGACCATCGGCATGATAGAGCCCTTCGCGGAGCAGAGCGGGCTCGAAATAATCGAGCAGTTCCCCACCGGGACGAAAGTCACCGGCTACGCGGTGCCTTCTTGAATGGCACGGAGCGCACGACTCGATCTCGATTTTTGCATTTTTACTCTTCAGGTCCGGCAATCCATATCCGTGGTATCGATCCCAAAACAGACTCGGGGCATCAGCAAGCTGAACGTGTAGACTTCCCGGGCCGTGGCAGGTTTCACAACTGACGTCGATTTCGGCGAACGTGGTCTGGTAGCACACACTTTGAAGGTCGAAATTCTTCTGCAGATTGGTCGAGTGACACTCGGCACACATCTGCTGCCAATTCGACATCCGCCCGGTCCAGTGTAACGGGTCGTCGGGGGCGAGCTTCTCGTCGCGCACGTCGGGCGGATAGTGGTAAAACCACTCTTCTTTGTTTGTATCCCAACTTACGCGAAGCACCTGTACCCGCCCGTCGGGAAACTCGACCATATATTGCTGCAGTGGATCGAAGCCGAAGACATATTTGACTTCGAAATCATCCATCTCTCCATCCGGCCCTTCGGTATGAATCATGTAGCGATCGCCCTCGCGAAACATCTGCGAGGTCACGCCCTGATAGGTGAGCTTGGCACTGTCAAAATCACCGAGTACCGTCTCACTGCTTGCCAGATCCATCGCCCGATCGTGCGGAGATCCGTGCCAGCGATCAAACTCTGACTGATGACATTCGGCACATTTGCCGCTGCCGACGTAGGAGGCCTGCGTGTCACGAGGCACACCACGCAGGTAATCCACGAGGATGCCAACCCCCACTAGGAGCGCGATCAGAAGGAAAGTAAGCGGAATACGTTTTTTCATTGTCGTCCAAAACCACGAGAGTATGACTTCCCCCATTGTATCGCCTCATTCTCACCAGGGGACAACTCGGTAATGCCCCGTTTGACAGGCCAAGGAAGGGGGCGTTAGAGTCAGGTTCGACGGGCTAACGGAGCCCGCCAGGATGGGTGGCCGAGTGGACTAAGGCGGCAGTCTTGAAAACTGCTGTACGGGCAACCGTACCGGGGGTTCGAATCCCTCCCCATCCGCTGAATCAGGTTCGGCTCAAGAAACGACTACAGTTTCTCAATCTCGCCCGGTCGCCATGACTTGTCGAACCACGGTTTGAGTGGCCCGTAAAGCCGAAGGCAAAGAAACCAGCCTTTGCCCGGCACCGTCTGAATCCAATTTGATTCTTTGCCCGCCGGCGGCTTAGGACCGAAATAGATATCCACTGAACCATCCTCGTTGACCTGCATCTGATCCCGGCGACTATTGCGACTCGGAAACGGCTGCGCGGTCTGCAGTTCCGAACGGGTCTGCGGATCGTAGACGACGATGGACCAAAAATCTTTGGCTGGCACGTCCTTGGGAATATTGAGCTTGTAGCTCTGGCTACCATCGAGGTACGCACCCTCCGTATCGAGTGCATTGAGTGCATACTGTGATCCGACACCGATCATCTCTTTAACCATCGCCGGAGTGTTCACGGTGGCGATATAGAAAAAGAAGGCACGGGCATCAAGATTGCGCCCGCCCTTGCCGTCGTCGATCAGCCAACGATAGTCACCCCCATCGAAGGCGGTGTACCAACTGCCCTCATCGTAAATGTAGACCGTGTCCGATCGCGGCTTGAAGCTGAGTGCCCGTGCGGTGGCATTGCCGACGGCAACCGCCTCGGTGAGAATCTTCTGCATGCGTGCATCCGGCTGAAATGGTTTTCCCTTTTGCATCCCCAGACTGGCAAGCAAACCACGCAACTCCGGGTCGATAAAATCGATTGGCTCCTTCTGGATCACATTGTTGATTTCTTCGAAGAATTTGTAGTTGTTCGCGTGGATGGTATTGAAGGGAACCTCGGATGCCTCCATGAATTCCATCTTCGGTGGATTCTCTTTCGCCTTGAGCGGATAAACCTTCAGGCCTTCACGAAAGTTCTTGGAAGCAGCGTCCGGCTTCCCATCTTTCAGCATGCCGCGGAGGATCAACCAATTCACCGCCGAAGGGGAACTCGCCACAAAATAACCTTCCGGCACATCGCCCTCAAAGCCTTCTGGGAGGATCAGGTATTTCCCGCCCTTGCCGCGGTCCGGGCCGGGTGCGCCCATATCGGTAACGAACCGGAAAAAAGCATCGTTCACGGTACCCGGTCCACAACCGGGCGGAATTTCGATCACCGTCGGGCCATCACGCTCAAGGTCCAGGAAGCTCATCGCATAGACCGTGTCGGTATTGCCGGTGAGAAACAGCGGATTCGAATCGAGCAGTCGATCCATAATCACGACCTGGTTCGGAAGCTTGCTGCCGAGCTGAGCGGCACCCTCTCGCAACGCCTCGAGTGACGCGGCCGGGATGAACTGTAAAAATGCCTCGGTGCCCCGCAGAAAATCAAGATTGTCATAGATCGTTTCAACGGTCGCGTCATCCGGTAAACCATCGAAAAATTTCAGCGTGCCGATCCGCGTATCGACCGTCTCGGGCGTCAATACCTCCGCCGGGATGTGCTGGTTGTAGCCAGGTGTTGGCGGCGTTCCGTAAGCGGCAGCGGTAACCAGAAACCAAAACAGAGAAGCGAGGATGATCGAACGGGTCCGTTGCATGATAAGGAACTCACTTTCGGTACATGATCAGCAGATTGTGCGAAGGTTCAGCCTAACGCATCGGCTGACGGGAGAAAACGGGCACACGCGGAGTTGATCCCGAGCGCTATCGAGGAGAGGACTGCCCGAACGACCGCCTAACGGCCTTCTCCCTGACACTTGCGACAGGCGGCCAGTTTTGCCCGCAATTCGTTTTTTAGCGCCAAGGGCAGCGACTCAGAAAGGTTCTGCTGCTCGTGCGGATCTCGCGAGAGATCGTAAAATTCTTCGCGCGGTCGATTCTCATAAGCCGCCACGAGCCGCTCCGCAGACCGATCGTCTACAGCGGCCGCGAGCCAACTTTCCCAGTAGTCGCGGCCGTCACGGGCTACGCCCCGTGAGATGTGCGTCTCATACTTTCTCTCGGGATGCAAATTGAGAATGTATTTGTAGCGATCCGTACGCACCGCACGCATGGGCGACCGATTGATCCGGCTGTCTCCTGTATGGGTGGTAAAAATAGCTTCGCGATGCGCGTCGGTTTCACCGGCCAGCAGAGCCGCAAGACTTTGGCCGTCTATTTCCCCCGGTGGTTTCCCACCCGCAATTTCGATGAAGGTCGGAAGGAGATCGGTCAGACTGACCATGGCTGCGGTCGTTCGGCCCGCCCCGACGTGCCCCGGCCAACGGACAATCAGAGGGACCCTCGTACCGGCTTCGTACAAATTCCACTTGGAAAATGGCCATTGCGCACCGTGATCGGACGCGTAAACGAAGACCAGATTGTCCGAAAATCCATGTCGCTCGAGTGCGGTGAGGCAGCATCCCAAACGAGCATCCAACTGGGTGACGTCACTATAGTATCGCGCGCGTGCTTTGCGCGATTCGTGCGTATCGACCGAACGCGGGGGTAAGCCGATCTGCGCCGGATCGTAGCCGTCGTTCTCCGGCCAGGGAATGTGCGGGCTCCAACTGTTGACGATGAGGCAGAGTGGTACGTTCGGATCGTGTGCCGCAAGCAATTGTTCCAACGCGTCGGTATCAAGCGAACTCCCTTGATCGGGTCCTGCCGGAGCAATTCGACCTTCAACATATTCGAAAGGGAACGCAGAGCGTGGTGAGACGTGATTTTTTCCAAAGAGAACCGTGCGGTAGCCCAGGGGCCCAAAATAGTGCGGGAGCGATCGGGTGCCCTCGCGCACAGACGAGTGGTTAGGATGCGCGCCGTTGCGAGCGGGCATCAGACCGGTAAATAAGGCCGATCGTGAAGGCGTACAACTTGGCGACGCACAGTAAGCTCGCTCGAATCGCAACCCTTCCTCGGCAAGTCGATCGAGATGGGGTGTCCGTACATCGGGATTGCCGTAGCAACCGGCGTCCGCCGCACCGTGATCGTCAGACAGGAAAAGCACCAGATGCGGAAGAGCATTGGTTGATTCTGCAGGGAGTAAACTAGCAACCAACCATATGAAAACTCCCGCTCCAATACTGACTCCGAAACTTCGTGCTGACATACGATCCGCTCTACCAAAAAAACATTAGATCATCGCAATCTCAAGCTCTTATCATAACCGATTCGTAATTCTTCGCTGCACAGCGGCGTGGACCCTCTTCAAGCCAGATGCTACCATGTGGCACTTTCAATTTTTTCTATCGTTTTTGTCCCTCGAAAAGTTGCCTCGCGATGCGCACGTTACTCATCTGCCACGATCAACATCCGCTCGATCGCGACGGCCTGTCTCGCTGGTTGGCATCTTTTTCGGAACTGGCAGGGGTGGTAGTGCTTCAGGAACACGCATCGAGAAAACGCAAGCGAATACGTCGCGAGATCCAACGGGTCGGAATTTTGCGGTTCCTCGATGTGATTGCATTCCGATTTTACGACCGATTTGTCTGGGGACGAAAAGATCAGCAGTGGGAAGCAGCCAAGTTGGCGGAGTTAAAAGCGGAATATCCCGAGTTGCCCGACGTTCCTCGACTGATCACCCACAGCCCTAACACCGCAGAGGCCGAGGAGTTTATTCAAGCAGCCAACTGCGACATCATGATCGCCCGTTGCAAAACACTTCTGGCGGAAAGAATTTTTTCCCTGCCGCGGGCAGCCACGCTCGTGATGCACCCCGGAATTTGCCCCGAATATCGCAACGCTTACGGCTGCTTTTGGGCTCTGGCGGAGGACGATCTGGAGCGGGTCGGTATGACTCTTCTGAAAGTCGATGCGGGAATCGATACCGGAGGTGTATACGGCTACTACACGTATGACTACGACGAGGTCAATGAATCGCAAAACATGATCCACAATCGGGTTACTTTTGACAACCTTTTACCGCTTGCCGAAACAATTTCTGAAATCCATGCGGGCACCGCAGAGTCGATTGACACTTCCTCACGAAAATCTGCCACCTGGGGACAGCCATGGTTGAGCCGCTATTTGCGATGGAAAAAAAATGCCCGTCGGCGACTGCGGGAGCAATCGCAATGAAACAGATTACGCTCCTCTACCACGATGTGCTCGAAGAGGGTGCGCATCAGCAAAGCGGCTTCCCCGACCCGGCAGCCGCCCGATATAAACTCGGTCGCGCAGCGTTTGTCGAACACTTGCAGGCCATCAATACCGTCTTGCAATCACAACCGATTACAATTGAACAACTACCCCAGGTCACTCAACAACCCATCCCCTTCACAATCGGATTTGACGATGGGGGTGTTAGTAGTGCAACCATCATTGCCGAAGAATTGGGGCAATTCGACTGGAAAGGGCATTTTTTTATAACGACCGATTGGATCGGCAAGCCTGGCTTCGTTAACGAGAACCAAATTCGCGAGTTGGATGCTGCCGGCCATCGCATCGGCTCACACACCTGCTCGCATCCCAACCCGATGTCTCAATGCTCACAGTCACAACTTGTCGGAGAGTGGACACAAAGCATCGCGAGGCTGAGCGACATCCTGGGGCATTCGGTCGAAGTTGCCTCGATCCCGGGCGGCGCTTACGGAAAAAATGTTGCGCGTGCCGCAGCAACAGCAGGAATCCGCTGGCTCTTCACATCCGAACCGGTTCGTGCAAGTTGGCAGATCAACGGCTGCACGATGCTTGGCCGATACGGGATCGAATGTGAGGATGCTCCACGCAAGGCAGCCGCTTTTGTAGCCGAGGATTGGACGGTCCTCACCAGGGAATGGATGGCCTGGAACGCAAAAAAAACCATTAAACGCGTGGGCGGAACACTCTATTATAAATTGCGCCGCTGGCAACAAAACCTTCGGCACGACGACAAACAGTAATTATCGTTCAATTGCCAAACTTTTCTCGAAGAAATGCAAAGCCGGTGCTGACAAATGAATCTGCATCGGGGCAGACATTGTGGAACATCCCACGGCGAAAGGCAAAATCATCGATCGACGAATTGTAGCCCTCCAGTAGCACCGGCCCGTTGAAGTCGATCTGGCGGAGGCCGTCGGCAATCCGCGACCAGGGAATCAGCCCGCCCCCCGGCACGCCTCGGTCATTCTCGCAAGCGTGTACACCCCAAAGTTTTGATCCCATTGATAAAATCGCCGCCTGATAATCGCGGACTTCGGTTATCAGATGATACGTGTCAAAGAGCACGCGAAGATTCGGATGATCGCAGCGGTCGAGCAGGGCCACGGCCTGGTCAGGCGTATTGATCAGATGGGTGCGGAAGTGGCTCATCGGTTCAATTGCCAGAAGCACATTACGCTCGGCTGCAAATTCAGCAAGCTGCTGTAAACCCTCAACCATCCGTTGGTATTCGTCATTCGGCGGCAGCCGCTTTTGAACAACGCCCGTGTGTCCATAGAGGGCACCGGTATACGCAATCGCCTCGAGCTCTGCTGCAAGTTCAATCTGCTGCTGGTGCCAGGCGAGTCCCCGTTGGCGGTCCGCCGGATCGTCGGCCGAGATGTCGCATGGAACTGGCCATTGTCCACCGGGACTCACGATCAATTGCATTCTGAGTTTGTTCGCTTCGACCCGCGTATCAGCAATTGAAAAATGCACATCGTCACCGATTGCAATTTCCAGAACTTCCCCGCCGAGAGCACGCAAACGCTCTAGGATCGGGAGACTGGCGTCGCTCCAGTGATCGGTGAACAGATAACAGTGTGCGCCAAGTTGAATCTTCATCGCATGCCACCGGGTCCTACGCCAGAATGTCGTGAATAACCCGACCATGGACATCCGTCAAACGGAAATCGCGACCCGCATGACGATAAATCAGTTTCTCGTGGTCCAAACCCAATTGGTGCAGCACCGTCGCGTGGAGATCGTGCACATCAATCGGATTCTCGACCGCCTTGTACCCAAAATCGTCCGTTGCCCCGTAGGAAATCCCCGCGCGGATTCCGCCTCCCGCCAAAAGTGCCGAGAAACCGTAAGAGTTGTGGTCGCGTCCCTTGCCGGAGGTGCCATCGTCGTTCATCTGTACGGTGGGCGTGCGACCGAATTCTCCCGAAACAATGACAAGTGTCTCATCCAAAAGACCACGCTGCTTGAGATCGAGAATTAAGGCCGCAATCGGTCGGTCACACTCCGGAGCGAGGCGGCGAATTTTTGGAAAAATATCATTATGGTGATCCCACGGTTGAAATGGACCGTGCCACACCTGAATAAACCTCACGCCACGTTCGGCCAAACGCCGAGCGATGATCATTTGTCTCGCTTGATCCGAATCGCCGTACATGCGGTGGATGTGTGCCGGTTCATCCTTCACATCGAAGGCACCGCGGGCGGCAACTTGCATGCGATAGGCCAATTCATATGAAGCAATCCGTCCTTCGAGCGCATCGTCCTGACCTCGCTGGATCGCATGCTGGCGATTGAGTTGTTGCACCAAATCCAACTGGCGTCTCTGCTGCTGCGGTCCCGCCAGTTGGCTGCGAACATTTTCAACGAGGCGATCGACACGACGATAAGCCGTGTCGACTAACATTCCCTGATGCACCGATGGCAAAAATGCGCTCCGCCAGTTGTCGGCACCTTTCACCGGCACGCGTCCTTTCCCCGGACAGAGAACAACAAACGCGGGCAGATTTTCATTCTCTGAGCCAAGACCATAGCTGAGCCAAGATCCCACACTCGGGGTGAGTTGTGAAAGTGAACCGCAGTTCATCAGCATCAGAGCGGACTCATGAATCGGTGAGGAGGTTGTCATGGAACGAACCAAACACAACTCATCAACGATCGATCCGATGTGAGGAAACAATTCGCTCACCTCAGTACCACATGCGCCATGGGATCGAAATCGAAAAGGGGACGCCATGGCATGTCCCGTCATGAAGGGAGTGAAGGGATGCCGATACGGAAGCGGCTTGCCGTGGTTTTTGGTAAGGATGGGCTTGGGATCAAACGAATCAACTTGAGAGAGTCCCCCATTGAGAAAAACGTGGATGACTCGCTTTGCACGGGGGCGCACCTGCGGTAATGCATCGGCAGGTGCTGCCAAGAGTTGCTCTTGATGCAGCAAACCTGCAAGGCCGAGCGCACCGAACCCCATGCCACATCGCTTGAGCAGCGTGCGTCTTGAAAGTGGGTGTAGAGCGAGGCTCTCTCGACTTGGGAGGTTCATGTCAAAACCTCCCTGATGACGCGACCGTGCACATCGGTCAGACGAAAATCTCGGCCTGCATGCCGATGGGTGAATCGCTCGTGGTCGATACCCAGTTGGTGCAAAATGGTTGCATGCAAGTCGTGCACGTGAACCCGATTTTCAATTGCGCGATAGCCAAAGGGATCGGTCTTTCCATAGATCGATCCCTGACGGAAGCCTCCTCCGGCAAGACAGCAGGTAAACGCATAAGGATTGTGGTCCCTGCCGAGCAACGATTTCCCTTGCGAACTCAACTCCGTCGTCGGCGTCCTGCCGAATTCACCGCAGAAGAAGACGATCGTCTCGTCGAGCAAACCTCGCTGGTCGAGGTCGGCAATCAAGGCACCGATTCCGCGATCACATTCTTTTGCGCGAAATCGATGTTCTTTTTCGAGTTTGCTATGATTGTCCCAAGGCTGATTTTGTCCGTGCCAACACTGTACGAACCGCACACCTCGTTCGACGAGTCGCCGGGCAATCAGCAACTGCCTCCCCTGGGCAGAATCGCCGTACATTTTCTGGATGTATTCGGGCTCACGGTGGATATCAAAAGCATCACTGGCCGCAGCCTGCATCCGATAGGCGAGTTCGTAAGATTCAATCCGTGCGTCGAGTGCATCGTCTTCTCCAGTCCGCTGACGATGGGCCATATTCAGTTTTTGCAACAAGTCGAGTTGAAGCCGTTGCTGGGTGAGGCCAATTTTTTGGTTGCGTACATCCGCGACAAGTCGCTCGACTTCGGTATTAATGGTATCGACGAGTGTCCCTTGGTAGACCGAGGGCAGAAACGCACTCCGCCAATTATTTGGCCCGGCAATCGGCAGCCCCCCAGGACAAAGAACTACAAAGCCGGGCAAACTTCGATTTTCCGTACCCAGGCCATAGGTAACCCAGGACCCCATCGCCGGAGTCGTCTGCGTTAAAGTCCCACTGTTCATCATCATCAGCGAGGGAGTATGCGTCACCGAGTCGGTATGCATCGAGCGAATCAAGCACATCTTGTCAACGACTTGACCGATGTGAGGGAAAAGTTCGCTTACCTCAATCCCGCTTTCACCGTAAGGCTTGAACTTGAAGGGCGAAGCAAAAGCACCGCCAGTCATATTTTCCGTCTCGGGACTTCTCCCGGGAAGTGGCTTTCCGTGGTATTGCTTCAGAAGCGGCTTGGGATCGAAAGAGTCCATCTGCGACAGACCGCCGTTGAAGAAAATGTGAATCACATGCTTGGCCTGCGGAGCGTGATGAGGCAAGTCACGCTTTTCCGGGTCCGCAGATACCTCTCCCTCCAACAGGCTCCCCAACCCGAGAGCACCGAACCCCAAACCGGCACGCTGCAACCATTGACGGCGATCGAGTGGAGAAGGATTCATCGAGTCATCCAGTGGTGCCACTTAGTCCACAAACATAAATTCGTTCGAAATGAGCAACGCGTGCGCGTACTGCTCCCACGGAGTTTGCAACCCCGTCCAACGGGGCACCGAGGCAGAGAAAGCCGCCTCGCTCGGCCATGAGTTGAGTCCGTTGAGTTCACCATTTTCCATGACCGACACCTTCCAAACTTCAATCGGCCAGGTGTAGTCATCGAACCGACTGTGTTCGTTTGCCGAAATGACGAAATCAATTTGCTCACCCTTTTCGACCTCAATTTTTTCAATGCGTATTCTCTCTTCTTTTTCCTTGGCTCGATAACGCCCCAGTTCACCTTGTCGCGAAGAGACAATGCGAATCGAGATACCATCTCCCCGAACCGCTTCCGGCATTAAATTGACACGGCCCTTAAAAAGATAGAGCCCTTCTTCAGGTGCCGTAAATCGGCGAACGACCGCATGGTCGTCGCTGGGGCAGCCACCCTTTGCACTCAGGTACGGCGGGCCCGTAATCTTTTCTTCTTCCCGCCATTTTTTTCCGTCGAAATACTCAAAAGGCCTGAAAACCAATTCTCCCGAATCCGAATCAATCTTCCCGGTCCCATACTCCCACGCCATCTGCTTCCCATCCACCGCCAGGCTCTGCGGCGCATCGGCCAAAGGTACGCTGAGGAAAGCTTCGGCGAGCGATTGTTCATATTCGCTCGGCTGACGACCGTAAACCCAATCGTAAAGCTGTTCGACACGACCGGCGAAGCTCTGCGGTGCGATTGATTCAGCGAAAACTCGGTCGAGTCGTGCAATGAGTTGCCGGGCGCGATCAGCCAGAAATCGGTTGTTCATCAGGTAGAGAGCTTGTTGAGGCACGGTCGTCTTGTTTCGCATCGGCAAGGTAGCGTCAGGAACACTCACATCGAAAGTCGCTAGAACCCCCGGCATTTGCTGACGATTGACCAGAAGGTAAATACTCCTTCGTCCGCTGCCGAAGTCTTCCGTAGGCAACCCGCCCACATCCGTATTCAGTTCACCCGATACCGCCAGCAGTGCGTCGCGCATTGCCTCGAACTCGAGGCGACGACGATTCATCCGCCAATAAAAATGATTGTTCGGATCGACCGCGCGTTTCCCTGCATCGTCTGCACTCGCCTGTTGGTAGGTTGCCGAATGCGTGATCAGACGGTGCAGCGCCTTGAGCGACCAATTATGTTCTATGAGGTAAGCGGCCAAATAATCGAGTAATTCTCGCTGAACCGGTTCGGAGGACCTGACACCAAAATCGCTGGGAGTTGCAACCAAACCTTCACCAAAATGCCAGTGCCAAATGCGGTTGGCAATCACGCGGGCCGTGAGAGGATTGTGAGGGCTCGCAATCGCTTCTGCCAACTGCAACCGACCACTGCCTTCCATGTAGGGCTCACCGGAATCGACCGCTTCGAAGGGTGCGCCGGAGAGCAGTTGGAGAAATCTCCGAGACGTGGTCGACCCCTTTCTCCGCCAATCCCCACGAATGTGGATTGCGGCATCCCTGGGAAGATCCCTGTCGACAAGCGTCATCGCGCGGGCCGGCACGGTATCAATGAATTGCACCAGCGTATTCTGTGCCTCTTGCTGGAGAGACCTGAGATTATTTTTCTCGCTGATGTGATAGAGATTATATGCCTGTTCATCATTATCGACGACCGCGGGAGACCCGTCGCCGTAAAGTACTAATCGCAACTGCTCGTCCACTTGATTTTCAAATCCCTCGTCGCCCGGGTCGACCTCCAACACTTTTTGCCACTCGGCATGCACCGCTTCGAGTACTTCCCCGTATACCTGTGCTGCGTCGATCATGGTCGACGGGGCCGCCTGCTCCAGCGCCGTACGCAGACGCGGATTCGTTTGATCCGCAGACGCGATCAACTCACCGGCCTCTGCAGAAAAAGCGACCGGGTCGAGTCGGGCAAGTCGATGCCAAAGACCGAATATCGGGTCGTTTTCGCGAGCAGAAATATACCGCGTCCAGAGAACCACACCTCCATCGGCAACAAGATTGTGTCGCCGCAACAAGGTGCGCTCTGTTTTGTAGTTGAGGTCTGTTTTTGTGCGGTGTGCAGGCATCGTTTCGTGGACCACGAACTCAAGATAATCACCAACGTACGATCGCATTTCCTGGCGAATTTTCTGCCTTAAACCGACACGCTGTTCATGGTATTTGGTGATCCGCTTATCAAAAACGTTTTTGAAATTTGCATACTGCGTATCTTCTATGGGGGGTTCTTCGGTCAGCAGGGGTTTCTGATCGTAAGAAGGCTCTATCGAACTATCGAAAATTCCATACAGCGCGTAATAGTCGTCCATACCAATCGGATCAAATTTGTGATCGTGGCAGCGGGCGCACATGAGTGTCAGCCCTTGAAATCCACGCATGGTGACGTCAATCTGATCCCCTACGATCCGATGGCGCTTATGGATAAAGCGATTACCCAGGGTCAAAAAACCCATTGCTGCCAGCTTCCACTGCTCTTCCTCTTCGAGGTCGAGAAGATCAGCGGCAAGTTGATGGCGAATGAAATCGTCAAAAGGCACATCTTCATTTAGCGCACGTACGACGTAGTCGCGATACGTCCAACCATACGCATATCGCTCTTCCCGTTTTCCGACGCCGATGTATCCTTTTGTATCTGCGTAGCGGGCCACATCTAACCAGTGCCGCGCCCATCTCTGGCCGTATTCGGGTCGATCAAGCAGGTGATCGACAAAGCTGCCCCAGTCGATTTCGCCGTCGCTGTCAAAAAAACGATCTCGTTCCTCAGCAGTAGGCGGCAACCCGAGCATGTCAAAGCTGGCGCGACGCAGCAACTGTCGGGAGGAAGCACGCGGTGATGGGCTCAACCCGTTGGCTTCCTGTTGGGCAAGAATAAAACAATCTATCCCGTTGTTGGGCCATGCCGTGTTTTGCACCTTAGGGATTTCAGGCTGCCTGATCGGTTGCAGCGCCCAATGTGAATTTTGGATTTCATCAATCCTCTCAATGGGAGACGCTCCCCCCTGTTCCTCCGGATCGACCGGCCAAGGAGCACCCATTTCAATCCATTGCCTTACCAAGGCAAGTGCCTCGGGGGGTAGAGGGTCGTCGGGCGGCATTTGCAAATCCTCGTTCTTGTAGCTTATCGCTTCAAAAAGGAGACCCTCTTCATCCGTTTCATTTGAAAGAACGGGGCCCGAGTCGCTGCCTGCAAAAAAGGCTTCTCGGCGATCCAAACGCAAACCACTTTCCTGCTTTTCAGCGCCGTGACATTCCGTGCAATAGGTATGAAATATGGGGCGGATATGCTGCTCGAAAAAATCGGTCTCTTCCGAGGTCGCAGCCCACATTGCGGACGGACCGGTTGCGGCAAACAGCAGCACAGAGGCACTGGCCCGAATCGAGAGCGGACGAGCCAGTGAGGGTACCACGGTGAGAAATTTAGCAACCGAAAAAAGAATCAACATCATCCACCGGCCGAGAATTCCGGCAGTTGCGGGGGATGCAGTGCAAGTTGTACCCCTGAACTGAATCCCTGTTGGAGGGGGGGTTAGACGGTTCGGCCGCAACCGCTTGTGTCGTTACTCAATATAATCGGTTTGGCTCCTCCGGTCAACGAAAGGCTTAAGGTAAAAAGAGCGAGCAAAATGCATATTGCGACTCGTTCGATTTCTTTCCGTCATTTGGGAATTGATCCATTGCCGAGGACGATTACAATTCGGTCTTCGCACCTGCCTGACACCGAAATGTGATGGTCGTCCTTATCGTCTCTCCGCGACCCTCGCTAGGCTCCAGAATTTATGCCCGCCTCCGATCTACAAATAAAAGGTGCCCGCGAACATAACCTTCGCTCCGTCAATGTCACACTTCCGCGCAACCATTTAATCTGCCTGACTGGTGTGAGTGGGAGCGGCAAAAGTTCCCTCGCGTTCGATACCGTATTTGCGGAGGGGCAGCGAAGGTACGTCGAAAGTCTCTCGAGCTTTGCACGACAATTTCTGGGGCAAATGCCAAAACCGGACGTTGACTCCATCGAGGGACTGAGTCCCACAATCTCAATCTCACAAAAAACGTCGGGCCGCAACCCTCGGTCAACTGTCGGAACCATTACCGAAATTTACGATTTTCTGCGCGTACTCTATGCGAGGGTAGGGCAGGGGCACTGCCCGCAGTGCGGCCTGCCAGTGACCGCGCAAACGCGTGAGCAGATCATCGCGCAGATCATCGGCCTGAGCGACGGGACACCGATCGCCGTCCTGGCACCATTGATTCGAGGCCAGAAGGGAGAATTCCGCGATCTGTTCACCGATCTTCTCAAACAGGGATTTTCGCGAGCACGTATCGATGGCCGGATCGCAAGCCTCAGCGAAGATCAGAGTCTCGATCGGCAAATGCGCCACAATATTGAAGTGGTGGTCGATCGCTTGAAAATCAATCGTCGCAATCGCACACGACTCGCCGAGGCGGTCGAACTTGCGCTTTCCGTCGGCAAAGGAAACTTGATTGTCGCAATCGACCCGACGACCGATGGCAAAGCCGCGGAAAGTTCGAAGCCAAAGCAGCAACTGACGGGAGGTGAGTTGCAACTTTCATCTGAGTTCGCATGCACTCACTGCCAGGTCAGCTTCGCACCTCTCTCGCCACAGCTGTTTAGTTTTAACAGTCCCCAAGGCATGTGCGAGACATGCGATGGTTTGGGTGAATTTTTTAGCTTCGATCCAATCCTGCTCGTTCCACGGCCCGATCGCTCTGTCCAACAGGGTGCCATCGAACTGCTCGGCAAACTCAAAGCGATGGGGCGATGGAACCGGCACATTTACAAAGGTGTTGCCGAAACTGTCGAGCGTCTGCACGATCTACCACCCGGCACGATGCTCGAAACGGCCTGGGAAGAACTCGGTGAGGAACTTCAAAATCTCTGGCTCTGGGGAACGGGCGTTGAACATATCACCTACACCTGGCGCGGTGGCCAGCGCGGAATGAAGCACGGGGGCACTTTTGAGGGGATCATCCCGGAATTACTTTCAAAATACCGCAACAGCCGGAGTACTCCCCAAATCCGCAAATTGGAAAAATACATGAACACCATTCGTTGTCCCGACTGTGAAGGACAGCGATTAAATCCGCAATCGCGGGCGGTGCGAATTGCATCGGGAGATCCCTACTTTGCGGAACAGCCCTCGCGAACGCTTCCCGAATTGTGCGACTTGCCGGTCGCCGATGCGGGGCGATTTTTCAGCAAGCTGCTCTTGACCGAAACACAACAGACCATTGCGGAAGAGCTGACCAAAGAAATCCGTGGGCGGTTAGGGTTTTTAGAAAACGTAGGGCTCGAATATCTGAGCCTCAATCGTACCGCACCGACCCTTTCGGGTGGTGAATCACAGCGCATTCGTCTCGCTGGTCAAATTGGATGTGGACTTGTTGGTGTCCTTTACATCCTCGATGAGCCCTCGATCGGCTTGCACACGAGAGACAACCAACGATTGCTCGATACGCTGCAAAGTCTACGCGACTTGGGGAACACGGTTGTCGTTGTCGAGCACGATGAAGATACAATGCGCGCCGCAGATCGGGTGATCGACTTCGGCCCCGGTCCCGGAGTGCGGGGAGGAGAAGTCGTTGCCGAAGGCGACTGGAAGGAGATCGCGAAAGAAAAGCGAAGCGTTACGGGACAATATCTTGCGGGCACCGAGGAAATAGAAATCCCTTCCAAGCGGCGGCTGAGCGAAGAAAAAAAACTCCGCATCCTCGGGGCAACACATAACAACCTGAAAAACATTGACGTCGAAATTCCGTTGGGGATGTTGGTTTGTGTGACCGGCGTTTCCGGCTCGGGGAAAAGTTCACTGGTAAGTGACATCCTGGTCGAATCACTTCGCCGGGATTTAAATTTGGGCAAAGGCGAACCGGGGGCACACGCTGCGATCGAGGGCCTTGCCCACCTTGATAAGCTGATCGCTATCGATCAATCACCTATCGGCCGGACACCTCGATCCAATCCGGCAACCTACATTAAAGTTTTCGACGAGATCCGAAAACTCTACTCGCAACTTCCCGATGCGAAACGCTGTGGTTACTCTGCAGGCCGCTTCAGCTTTAATGTTCGGGGAGGTCGTTGCGAGGCATGCGAAGGGTGTGGCGCGAATAAATTGGAGATGGATTTTCTCGCGGCCATCTGGGTACCGTGCCCGATCTGTGGTGCACGACGATTCAATCGGGAAACTTTAGAGATTCGCTACAAGGGAAAATCTATTGCCGATGTATTGGAGATGGATATCCAGCAAGCGCTCGAACACTTTGAAAACATCCCCAAAATCCACGACAAGCTACAAACGCTGCACGACGTGGGGCTCGATTACATCAAACTGGGACAGCCCTCGCCCACGCTTTCCGGGGGTGAGGCACAGCGGATCAAGCTTGCCCGCGAGTTGGTGAAACGGAGCACTGGAAAGACACTCTACCTGCTCGATGAGCCGACGACGGGGCTGCACTTTGCCGACATCAAAATGCTGCTTTCGGTACTCAATAATTTTGTCGAGGCAGGCAACACTGTTTTGGTGGTCGAGCACAATTTAGATGTCATCAAGACGGCCGACTGGGTCATTGACCTGGGACCCGAGGGGGGCGCAGCAGGCGGGCACATCGTCGCCACCGGAACGCCCGAACAAATCGCTAGTCATGCCAAATCCTACACCGGTCGTTCACTGAAGCACTTTTTCTCGCAGGGAGACGCTTCGACATCAGCCAAACCTCCACCAAAAAAACAGCGGGAGCCCACTCGCGAAATCGTGGTACGGGGTGCCAGGCAGCACAACCTCAAGGATGTCGACGTAAAAATCCCTCGCGACGCAATGACGGTCTGTTGTGGAGTGAGCGGCAGTGGCAAGACGTCACTAGCCATGGATACGATTTATGCGGAAGGTCAGCGAAGATACGTCGAGAGCCTCAGCAGCTACGCTCGACAGTTCGTCGCGCAAATGCAAAAACCGCTGGTCGAACAGATTGAGGGACTCTCTCCCTCGGTCGCGATCGAACAGCGGCACATGGGGCACACGCCGCGATCGACCGTGGGAACCGTAACTGAAATCTACGACTATCTACGGATTCTTATTGCTCGTATCGGCACGCCACACTGCCCCGAGTGCGACTCTGAGATCGGTACACAAACCGTAGATGAAATTATCGAACGAATATTTGCGCATCCGAGCGGAACCCAACTCTACCTGCTTGCTCCCCTGACTGTTTCATCCGGAGATAAGTACGAGTCGCTCTGGGATCAGGTACGTGGGCGAGGCTACGTAAGAGTGCGAATTGATGGAAAAACATATTCGGTCGATAGCACACCTGAAATTGATCGCCGCCGGAAGCACGACGTGGAAGTGGTGGTCGATCGCGTGAAAATCGATAAAAAGTCGCGCGGTCGCATCGCCGAGAGTGTCGAGGCGGCCCTCGGACTGGGCGAGGGCACGATGCGCGTGGCAATCGTCGACTCGCAGCGGGAAGAGACGGCGTGGAAAGTCGAAGTTCATAGCCAACACTTCGCCTGCGATCAATGCGGACTCAGCTTTGAACCGCTCGGACCGCACCATTTTTCCTTCAATAGTCCTCTCGGCTGGTGCGAATCGTGCGAGGGACTGGGAACTGAAACCGGAACCAATCTTTCGGCGCTCTTGCGCGACAGTAAACTCTCGCTCCGGGAGGGCGCGGTTGCCATTTGGCCCTCTGTCGACCAGCAGATTTCTCAGTGGATGCTGGACGCAATGTCCGAACAGTTGCGGGTACCGGTCGACGTACCTTTTGATGAATTACCGCAGGCGGCTCGCCGAATCATTCTTTACGGTGCAGGAGATACCTGGTTCGATGTACGCGCGAGGACAAAACGCGGCAAAAGCGGCGCAACTTTATTCCGATTTCAGTACAAGGGGCTCTACCCGGCGCTCGATGAGGCATCGCGACTCTCATCGCGATTTCGCGGGAAGATGGAACACCTGTTGAGTGAAGTCGAATGCAGCCACTGTGGAGGAAGCCGGCTTCGAGAGGATGCCTCAGCCGTACAATTCCGCAAGAAAACAATTTCCGATTACTGTCGCATGCCCTTGGAATCGCTGCATCGAGAAATGCAGCAATGGAAGCTGAGCTCGCGTGAAAAAAAGATTGCCGGCGAATTAGTCCGGGAAATCACCAATCGCGTCATATTTCTTTGCGACGTCGGCCTCGACTACCTTTCCCTCGCGCGTCCCGCTCCGAGCCTCTCCGGAGGTGAATCACAGCGGATTCGGCTTGCCAGTCAAGTGGGGAGTGGGCTCTGTGGTGTGCTTTACGTTCTCGACGAGCCCACCATCGGCCTCCATCCACGCGACAACCGACGACTGCTCGCGGCACTCCGTCAACTCCGCGATCTGGGCAATACCTTGTTGCTAGTCGAACATGATCGCGAGGTACTTACTGCAGCCGATCATCTCCTCGATTTCGGTCCTGGCGCCGGACGGCACGGAGGTAGAATCGTCGCCCAAGGCCCGCACACCGCGCTAGGTCGCAAGCGGGCCTCGATTACAGGGCCCTATCTCACCGGCAAGAAAGCGATTCCTGTCCCGACCAATCGTCGCACGGCGGAACAGAAGAAAAGAAAGCAATCTACAGAAAAGAAGAAAATCGCCACTGCCAAAAAACGTATTGTCCGCAAACCGGCGCTTCCCGGAAATCCAACCCTGGAAATTCTGGGGGCACGCCACAACAACTTACAGAGTATCGATGTCGCTATACCGCTGAGTACCTTGACGGCGATCACCGGAGTGAGTGGCAGTGGGAAGAGTTCACTGATCAATGACATTCTTTTCAATTCATTGGCCCGTCGACTGCATCGTGCACAGACAACGCCCGCCCCGCACGACGATATCCGGGGAATTCAGCACATCAATAAAGTCATTCGCGTCGATCAGCGACCGCTTGGGAATTCACCAACCTCGAATCCGGCCACCTACACGGGTCTCTTCGATTTGATACGCAATCTTTTCTCCCAACTGCCGGAAGCGAAAGTCCGGGGCTACACGGCGCGACGGTTCAGCTTCAATGCCCCCGGAGGCCGCTGTGATGATTGTGACGGCAACGGTCAACTGGCCGTGGAAATGCACTTTCTCCCCGATATCTGGGTCGACTGCGATACGTGTCGGGGCAAGCGATATAATCCGGAGACACTGAGCGTCGAATACCACGGGCGGAATATTGCCGACGTACTGGAAATGCCTTGTGAGGATGCACTGCAACTATTCGATAAGATTCCAAAAATACGTAGAATATTGAAAACGCTTTGCGATGTGGGACTCGGTTACCTCCAACTCGGACAAGCAGCACCTACGCTTTCCGGTGGTGAGGCGCAGCGTGTGAAGTTGGCAGCCGAATTATCCCGACCCGATACGGGGAGGACTCTCTATCTGCTCGATGAGCCGACAACGGGCCTTCACTTCGAAGACCTTCGTAAGTTGCTCGACGTACTCCATCGTCTGGTCGATCTGGGCAACTCCGTCGTTGTGATTGAACACAATCTCGATGTGATCAAGTCGGCCGACTGGGTCATCGACTTAGGGCCCGAGGCCGGAGCGGAGGGCGGACAAATTGTGACGTGGGGGACACCCGAACAAGTAGCAGAGTATGCGGAACACGCTGTAAACAATAAACGATTTCCTCGAAGCCATACGGGCGAGGTACTTGGCCCGGTCCTCAAAGCCGGACCGCACACGATGCGAAAAATGCACGACTTCGTCGGTGAGGAAAAAGTCAAAAAAGACGACATCGATATCGCAGATATCGGCAAAGAGCAAAAAATGCCGTGGGAAATAAATGGCCGTCGCTGGCATACGCAAACCCGCATTGCACGAAGTGGAGAGCCGTGCCGCTGGGATGGAAAGGTGGTCGAGCGAGTCGTCGAATACATTGAAGGCGTGGGTGGGTTCCGGGATACGGAGTGGGATAATCGCAGTGCCGTCGAAATTGCAGCAATTAAAAAAGCGCACGGTTGGTTTTTCCATGCGATGACCGGGGAGGAGTGGTTGGTAAAGCTCAAGTTTCGCACCGCTTCACGTACCTTTCGATACGAGACGCTTGTCGAGAGTGTCGGCATGACGCCTCTCAACGACATGCAGGACCTCCCGATCTATGGAACGGACCAAAGGGTGCGATGCAAAAATTTGCGGGGTCCTTGGCAGGAGGTTGAATTACAAGTTCATTCGATGCGTGAGATCGAGCATCCCGCATTCTGGAAAATGCTCGATGATGCGATCGTTGGATTCAAAAAAATAACCGACAAAAAAGAAGAGCGGCCCGAGGATGTGATGCCTTGGAAAGTAATGGGGGAAAAGTGGCACTTTTCTTCCAAGGGATTTCCACTTGGTCGGAAACGTGAATGGTCACCCTCGCTTTTAGAGCGATTGCACGGCATGCTGGAAGAAACTGCGGGCGGCGGGCATTTCGCTTGGAATAATCAGCAGGTCGTTCACCTTTTCGTACCGGAGCAAAAAGAACCCTGGGCAACGCTGCATACAAAAAAACCCCAGGCTTTGGAATTATCGCTCACCGGTCCTTCAGGACAGTTCACGCTCGGGAGGGTAGCGCGGTTAGCGAACCGTCGACGATTGACTGCCGGATCGCGAGACACCTTCAAGTTTCAATTCACGGACCTCAGCGGCCTGAAGAATGCCGATCCGGAACATGGAGATCTTGTCACATTTTTGAAAGAGCATCGTGCCGGCATTACGGCAACCGCTACCGCCGTATGATCTAAGGCGACCTCAAACTCCGATAAGTCGAAACCCAAAGGAAGGGCTTCGCCGAATCGTCAAGTCGCACCGCAAACGAAAGTCCCTGCTGCCTGAGCAAATGCCGCAGAACCGCGGAATATAAAAAGCGGCCCTCTCGCATGGAAACCTCCGCCGTAAAATCGATCTCTTCCGACTCCAATTCATGCTCATCGACCAGCAACGACACTTTCATTCTTTCTGCGAGTTGACGGATCGCAGCATCGAGCGGAAGCGTCACCTTCTGAGTCTCGACCCGTTTTCCCAGAATCGGCAGCGTACGACCTGCCGACTGATCCGATTCCCAGCCGACCGGCCAGACCGACTCCGCTGCCTTTCTTTCGACAACGGTCCAGCGAATCCGACTCCCCGAGACTTCAGGATGCAAACCCAAACCAACAGGGCGTAACAGGGCTGCCAAGGCGGTGCCGGTTGCCAGCCCCTCTAGTTCATTCGTTAATACGACATCCCGGGCTTCGAGTTCGCGTCGCGAGCCGGTTGCAAACTCGACAGTCGGTGGTCGATTCCTGAGGATTGCAGTCAAGATGCGTTCGGTCAGTTGCCCGGCGGTCTTATGCCGGATGGGAACCGCCATCTGCTCCCGAAGAGTATTGAGTTGCTGCGACGATAAACCAAAGGGGCCCTTGGGGCTCGCTTGTTCGGTGATTTCGTTTTGAAAGTTTTCGATCCACGATCGCAATTGCCTCAAATCGCGCTTGCCAAACCGATCCCCAGGCGGCAACACGAGCTTGTCATTGCGTAAAAAGGCAGTCACGCGATAACGGGGCACCCGCGAAGTTCCAATGTTTTCGATTCCCGTCGCATCTCCCGATTTTTGAGAACGGATAGAAACCTTGGCAAAACCGGCCCGCCCGAGAATTTCGGCCCACTCTTGCGGTGCCGTGGGCGACCTCACTCCTTCGTTGATCACTTCGATCTCAACCGCTGGAGTCGCGGCAAACGTCGGATTGTAAAACGTGCCGGCAACGAGAAATACGAAAAGAAAATATCGTAGCCGATTTGCAATCCGAGTATTCGTCAATCGCAGGAGAGACTGATTCAACATCTTCTGGACTCTCGCAATGATCCGAAAGTCAACACACATTTTCTTTGCACAATGCACCGGCACACGAAGCTTCCACATCGCGTTTTAAGGTTGGCGGTGATTATACCTCCGCCTGCCGGTGAGTTTCGCAGAAAAAAGAGAATTTGTTGCTTCTTCCTGTGGATGCGAATCCGCTGCTTTTTTCTGAAGCCGCGATGATTTACACTGCAGGAGTCCGATTCGGGGCATCTCGAGAAATCAAAACGCAGATTCGGTAATGCCATGGGTAATTTGGAAGACTTGCTCGGTGCGATCGTACCGATTTTGTTCGTTATCTTTTGGGTCGTCAGTCAGGTCATGGCGGGGATTAACCGGGCACGTAAAAAACCGCCTGAAGCAGAGGCACCGGAGGGAGATCGTGAACGGGCGGCGGATGATGAGCTAGCCCGAGAAATTGAGCGGTTCTTGGGAAAGGGGCAAAGCAAAACTGAGCAACGAGATATTTCGCCACGGCCCACAACTGCAGACTCCGAACCGATCATCACGGCCGAAGCGGTCCCGCCGCGAAGGGCTGCCATGCCCTCGCCAGTCCAACGATCGGTTGGGAGAAAAAAGCCGGCCCAGAAAATACGGCAACCACAGGCCGATTTCGCAAACACGGCCGACGCCTCTTCGGCAAAGGGTGCCGACCCTGCTGATCAAGGTGAGCAAAGTATCGTGCACCTTCCCGGTGCCGCCGCCGAATTGCAAAACTTAATCGGCGACCCTGCCACCGTGCGGCGAGCCTTTCTGCTCAGTCAGATCTTTTCACGGCCGGAAGATCGTTGGTAAATGGAACCGATTTCCCCACAAACCCGCATCGGCTGGATCGGCCTGGGCGTCATGGGTTGCAGCATGTGCGGACATCTCCGGGCTGCTGGATATTCGGTCACCGCGCACACGCGGACCGCAAGCAAAGCCAAACCACTCATCGAGCAAGGGGCCGTTTGGGCCGATGACGCCGCAGGGGTCGTCGAAGCGTCGGATATTGTTTTTACGATGCTTGGCTATCCCGAGGATGTGCAGGCGGTATACCTAGGAGAGCGTGGATTGCTTCAGGCTGCCCGACCTGAAACCGTTCTCGTCGACATGACGACCAGTCAGCCGGCCCTGGCGATGGAAATTGCCGGTCGGGGCGAACGATCGGCGATCACTGTGATCGATGCGCCCGTCTCCGGTGGTGACATCGGCGCTCAAAATGCGACACTCTCGATCATGCTCGGAGGTCCCGAAGAGGTGTGTCGGCAGCTGTGGCCGCTCTGGGAATTGATGGGGCAAAAAATCGTGTATCAGGGAACGGCCGGCATGGGACAGCACACCAAAATGGTCAATCAAACGCTGATCGCTAGCGGTATGGTGGGCCTCTGCGAGGCCCTGCTTTACGGCTACCGAGCCGGCCTCGATCTCGATACCGTGCTGGAGTCGGTCTCCTCGGGCGCTGCAGGAAGTTGGTCACTCTCAAATTTAGCGCCACGAATCCTGCGTGGCGATTTTAAACCAGGGTTCTTCGTGCACCACTTTATCAAAGATATGGGAATCGCCCTCGGAGAAGCTCGTCGCATGCAGATTTCATTGCCAGGACTCGCCTTGGCGGAGCAACTCTACGTCGCACTCGCGGCACAGGGACACCAGAACAGCGGCACACAGGCGCTTCAGCTCGCACTGGCGCAATTGTCTGGGATCGATTGGAACGCACGAGACGTACAAGAAGGCGACAAGAGTACCGAAGAATGATTCGATTCGACTCCTTGCTACAAAAACCGGTTGCGTGTTAAACTGGACTCGTTCTACACAGGTCATTCTCGGGAGTTTTGATTTGGGCACGAAAAAATCAGGTAAAGGGCGGCGTAAAATTGGCCGCAAGAAGCGGCGGATGCGGGCCAAGATTCGCCATCGCAAGAAATAGAATCCGCTTGAATGACTGTCTCTGGGCTCCTTGCTTACCCTCGGGAATGCGAAGCCAAAGAAGAATTTCGGCAGCGTCGCGGTTCCTCGCTGATATTGCAACGAGCCGGGACCTTTCTCGCCACGAAAATCAAAGCATTTTCGCGTAGACTTGGCCCTGCGCATCTCATTACATTGGATGTTCTGCGGGAGTTCATTGCTGTCGGACGGTCGATTCGCAAAGATCGCTTGGACACTGTTTTGTAACTCTCGTGATTTTCTAAATTCTTGCTCCTGGGAAACCGATTACTGAGTTACTGCGTGCAATACCACTCCTCTGAACATCTTGGCGATCGACTGCGAAGCACATCGCTTCGCTACGCGGGGACAATCTCCCAAAAAACGCGAGGGCATCATAGCGCGCTAAAGAGCATACCGTCTCCTCCTAAGCATGCCCCGACATCACCGGTCGAAGAGGATATATTGCCACAGATTGAGGCGATCCTTTTTCTTGCTTCCGACCCGCTGCCGAGTCGCAAACTCGCTCGCCTCGCCCATCTTCAAGACGGAACCGCCGCGCGAACCATGGTCAAGCAATTAAATCACATTTACGAAAGCAGCGACCGGTCTTTCCGCGTGGAGGAGGTTGCCGGGGGTTATCAATTGCGCACTCAGAAAATATTTGCCCCGTGGATCCGGCGCATGGTTTCCGTTCCCGTGGAAATCCGTATGTCGGGGCCTGCAATGGAAACGCTGGCAGTCGTTGCCTACCGACAACCGGTCGTCCGCACAGATATTGAGAAGGTACGAGGTGTGCAGTGTGGGGAAATCCTGCGGCAGTTAATGGATCGAGGAATGGTCCGTATCTCGGGACGCGCCGATGATCTGGGCAGACCTTTTTTGTATGGTACAACCCGCAACTTTTTGGAGGTCTTCGGTCTTCGCAGTCTTGACGAACTTCCTCGGGCGTCTATGCTGCGAGCAACTGAGACTTCCCACTCAGCGATCGACATGCGTGGAGAATGTGATCCAACGTTAGGGCTGTCTGAAATAGAGGAGGATGGAGAGGTGAGAGTGGTTGATGTGCAGGACCCCGCGAGGTTATTGGATCCTGAAAACGAAAAGCACAATCAAGTTCCGGACAGCGTCATGGAAGACGATAGTGATTTCGACGAGGAATATGAGGACGGGGACGAAGAGGAGGACGCGGGCGACGATGAATACGAGGACGAGGACGAGGACGAGGACGAGGACGAGGACGACGGATTCAACGATGAGGAATGGGAAGAAGTCGAAGACGACGACCCGGAAGCGCAGGACGACGACGAGGACGACGACGAGGACGACGACGAGGACGATGACTGGGACGATGATGAAGACTGGGATGAGGATGACTGAACGACTGGCGAGAACTGACAACTAAGAGGATTCGACTATGCTCGTGGTCATGCAGCATCAAGCAACGGAGGAAGAAGTCGTCCAGGTCGTTCAGGCGATCGAGCAGATGGGACTCGATGCGCATCCGATGCCCGGCCCCACGCGAACCGCAATCGGGATCACGGGAAATTCCTCCTCCGTTGATCCACGCAGCCTGGAAGTCTTGCCTGGCGTCCGTGAATTGATTCGGGTTACGCAACCGTACAAACTGGCAAGCCGTGAGATGCATCCGGAGGACACAACCGTCGAGGCCGGAAAGGCGCGCATCGGTCCGGGATCTTTCACGGTCATTGCAGGGCCCTGCAGCGTGGAAAGCGAATCGAATCTGCTTGGGGTGGCGGAGCAGCTTGTATCGCGTGGGATTCATCTTCTTCGAGCGGGCGCCTTCAAGCCGCGGACAAGTCCGTACAGTTTTCAAGGGATGGAACATGAAGGCCTGAAAATCCTTCGTCGTGCCCGCGAAAAAACTGGGATCGGAATTGTCACGGAAGTGATGGACACCGAGCAGGTGGATGCCGTTGCAGAAACGGCCGATATGGTGCAAATCGGCACACGCAATATGCAAAACTTTTCGCTGCTCAAGAAGGTTGCCAAATGTGGCCGACCGGTGCTGCTAAAGCGCGGCATGTCCGCGACGCTCGACGAATGGCTCATGGCTGCTGAGTATCTGCTTGCCGGTGGCAACAAAAATGTCGTGCTTTGTGAGAGAGGCGTACGGACATTTACGGATCATACGCGAAATACGCTCGATTTATCGGTTGTGCCTCCCGTCAAAGAAAATTCTCACTTGCCCATTCTGATCGATCCGAGTCACGGCACTGGGCGGCGAAGTTATGTGCCAGCCATGTCGCTTGCCGGACTTGCTGCAGGAGCGGATGGTTTGATGGTGGAGGTACACCCCGACCCATCGACCGCACTGAGTGATGGTGCCCAAACTCTTGACTTTGAAGAATTCGATCGCTTACTCGATTCGCTTCAGTCGCTGGCAAATCCGTTGCAGCGAAGTATCGGATAGTCAACAAATGCGTTGATCCTATCCGAGAGGGATATGGCATGACGTCTGTTTCCAAAGAGACTGGGGCAGCAATACTAAAGAGACTCGATTTTCTTTATGGCCAGCGCGCTGCCGACCTTCTGACGAAAATCGAGCAACTCCTCGAGAAGCATCGTTCGAAGATACCTGAACATTCTGCAGCCCACTCCGAGAATCAATTGTGGGATGAATCGACGGTGGTATTGATCACTTACGGTGATCAGATTCAAGACGCAACGACACCGGCACTTCGAACGTTGCGGAACTTTTTGATCGAACATCAACTCGATCGTGCACTCGATACGATCCACCTTTTACCCATTTTTCCCTACTCTTCGGATGACGGGTTTTCGGTCATCGACTATCGAATGATCCGCGAAGATTTGGGAGACTGGAACGACGTGGCCCATCTGCGAACGAAATTCTCAATCGCCGTCGATTTTGTACTCAACCATTGTTCGAAAGAAAGCAGTTGGTTCGCTGGTTTTCTTAACGGAGAAAAACCCTATACCGACTTTTTTATCGAGGTCGATCCCCAAACTGATCTCGCGCGCGTCACCAGACCACGCACCAGTCCGCTTTTGACACCTGTGCACACCAATCGCGGCCAACGCTACGTCTGGAGCACATTCAGCGATGATCAGATGGACCTCAATTTTTCCTCGGGGGAACTCCTCTTGGAAATGCTCGACATCCTGCTCTTTTATGTCTCGCAGGGAGCAAAAATTATTCGTCTCGATGCCATTGGTTTTCTCTGGAAACAAATCGGCACTTCCTGCATGCACCTGCCACAAACGCATGAAATCATCAAGTTAATGCGCGACGTCGTCGACGTTGTGGCCCCCGGAACTATTTTACTGACCGAAACAAACGTACCACACGAAGAAAATATCAGCTACTTCGGTGCGGGTGATGAGGCACGCGCCGTCTATCAATTCAGCCTAGCGCCCCTGTTGCTCGATGCCTATTTCCGGAGTGATGCCTCACTCCTGCAGCGCTGGCTCGATGAATTGGAGTACCCTGAAGCGGGCATGACTTTTTTCAACTTCACTGCGTCTCATGACGGTATCGGAGTTCGACCGCTTGAAGGAATTGTATCTTCCGAAGGAATCGATGCGATGGCGCAAAAAGTCATCGAACTGGGTGGCTGCGTTAGTTGGCGAGAAAAACCGGACGGAAGTCAGAGTCCCTACGAGTTGAACATCACCTATTTTTCGGCGATGCATGATGTCGACCCCACCCTGCACATCCGAAAATTCCTCGCGTCTCAAGCGCTCATGCTCGCCCTGCGCGGTATACCGGGAGTTTATTTTCACAGCTTAGTCGGCACAGAAAACGATCGTGAGGGGATGGAACAGACGGGTCATCCTCGATCGATCAACCGCCAGAAATTCTCCTCTCACGAGATCCGCCAGCGGCTTGC
>JAQWPY010000006.1 GCA_029245145.1 Pirellulales bacterium
GATCTCGGCCGGAAACTCTTCCAACCGGGCATCCAAAACAAAACTGCGTTTCGCCATTTCATCAAACGGAAACCAGACGAATGGTGCGTCGCTTGCACCTTGTCCGGAAATCCGATCGATGCGCTACGAAATCAGTTGTAATCAGAAAGCAGGCCACGATGGTCCATTGCACGAAAAAAACGGACTTTCTGTCTCCACCCGCTGGCAACTTCTCTCATGATCGGCAAAGCGACGAATCTCTCTGGAGTCGCTATCGAAACAGTCAAGATCGACAATTTTTCAACCAACTGATACGCCGTTATGAGTCCGTGCTTTTTCGCCATCTGTACCGCATGCTCAGTAATGCACAGTGGGCGGAAGACGCACTCCAGACTACCTTGCTCAAAGTACACCTGAAGCAAGACCAGTTTCTACCTGGACGACGATTCAAGCCCTGGCTTTATGCCATTGCGACGCACCAGGCGATCGATCTTCAGCGAAAAAATAAACGACATCAATTGCAAAGCCTCGATCAACAATACGCCGCCGAGACAAACGCCCCCACTGCTTTGGTTAACAGAATCAAGAGTACAACTGCATCTCCAGAGCAGCAACTTGAACAAAGGGAAATCGAACAGTCGGTCCGCCAATCGGTTGACGACCTCCCGGCAATTCTCCGCCAACCGCTCGATCTCGTATACTATCAAGGACTCAAAATTCGCGAGGTGGCCGAAAAGCTCAACATTCCCCAAGGAACCGTAAAAAGCCGGCTGCGAAGAGCACTCCTTACACTCAGTCATACATTTAACCAGCCGGCCTCCGGGGAGACGCAATCGGACTCGAGTCGCGACATCGCTCCCAGTACAAACCGCATCGATTGGCAGCGAAATCGTCTGGTGGGGCGGTCTTGTTGCGAAAGCGAAACAAGTCGATGTGGCTAGGATTCTGGCGATGTTGCCGAGAGACAACATCACATGTTTGAAAAATGCGAGTTCTCAACGAGACCGATCGTCCCACACAGGGGGAAAACGGTGTTTTCCCCCTGTTTTATGACCTTCCTCAATCGTTCGTTCGATTTGGCAAACGATTTGCGTTCTTTCTCGCTCCATGCAAGATTTTTTTAAAAGTTCAATGCACGGCAAGATGCACGCGAGAGATCTGCTTCAGCTCTCCTGCCTGCTGACGATCGAGCCTCCCGATCTTTCAGTCAAATCGAAAGATGATCTCGAGGCATACCTCGCACTCTACTGGTCATCCTCTCGAGATCGCTTGGACCGATGGCAGTTTTATTTGCCCCACGGGGATCAGAACGTACCGGATAACAGACAACAGCCCTCGCTTGATGCATCGGAAGCTCGCGATAACACATGCCAATCCCGAGTCGTTTCACTCATCGCGGAGATGATTGTAAGCGAACCGCTGACCCGCGTATGGGCTGCGATTTTATCGTGTAGTAATCAGCGTAACCCGCAGCACGACATGCCGCCCCAATGTGTCGCCGAGCACATTGTCAGTTTCCACAGTGCACTGCGGCAGACGGCTCTCAGTCAACTCGACACCAAGCTCGTTGATAGCGAAACACAGCAACAACTTCACTCTCTCGCGGAATGCACACTGCGATGGACCGATTTACTTCTGGCACATATCGAGCAATCGGGCCCAGTCAGTCGCTTTGCACCCAACTCCGAACGATGCTTGGATTTTGCAGAAGATCTTCGGGGACAACTAGAACATCATCAACAGACCGCAGCAGCCCTCACAATCAAATCGGCGAGGAAGGCGATTTGTGACTTTTTGCCCCTACAAGCATTTTCCGGAAAGCTGAACTTTCACATTGGGGCGTCGGTGCTCCAAAGCTACCGTGCGGGCGATCTAGATTCCTGGGGCCTGGCCGACCCGCTGTGCGCAGTCCGCCTGCTATCAAATCTTTCTCAATGCGAGGGCCTCATCGAGGCAAGCCTTCACGAATTCATGCCCATGGCGTCATCCGGCTGAGTTGCTCGGAGCCGATGCCGACCTCGCCTCGACCCGGCGCCGAATATCTTCCACCCGGTCATCGGGGGTGGCATCGATCAATTTACGGGTGTATGCCTTTTGGGGATTGGCATAAATTTCCTCCGAAACTCCGAATTCGACAAAACGCCCGTCGTGCATCACCGCCATCATATCGGCCATGAATTTAACTACGGAGAGGTCGTGGCTCACAAAAATGTAAGTGAGTTGTCTTCTTTCCTGAAGGTCGCTCAACAAATTCAATACCTGCGCTTGAACTGAGACATCGAGCGCGGAGACCGACTCGTCACAGACAATAAACTCAGGCTCTACCGTCAACGCACGGGCAATACAAATACGCTGTCTCTGCCCACCAGAAAATTCATGTGGGTAACGTCGCAGATGCATCGGATCCATATCCACCTCATCCAGAAGTGCCACAGCGCGGTCGATTCGATCACTCCGGGATTGACCAATCCCGTGCAATGCCATCGGCTCAATCAGGGCCGACTCTACCGTCATGCGAGGATTCAACGAACCGTAGGGGTCCTGAAAGATGATCTGCATTTTGCGTCGCAAGCGACGGAGTGCAGCCGGTCGCATGGCCAATAGATCCACTCCATCATAAAACACGCCGCCCGAAGTCGGCTCGATCAACCGAAGCAGTGCTCGGCCGGTCGTTGTTTTTCCACAACCCGACTCCCCCACCAACCCCAAGGTCTGCCCCCGGTAAATTTGAAAACTAACACCATCGACCGCGCGGACCTGGCCAACCACGCGCTTGAAAAGGCCCTTCCGCACAGGGAAATGCACTTTGAGATCCTGCACATCGAGCAAGGGGGCGGTCCCCTCGCTCACATGCGTGGCATCGGCGAGGCGGTCGCCCACGCGGGCATCTCCAGAAAGATTCGATGTGTTAATCCTGGGGTGAAGCAGACGACCGCGACCAGCAGTGCGCAACTGCGATTCTTTTTCTTTCGTCAGTTGCTTCTCTTCAACGACTTGCTGACCTTCTTCGAGACGGATCTCCATAAAGTCGCTGACTGTCGGCAATCGCCGGTAATCCGAGTCGAGTCGAGGACGGCAGGCGAGCAAACCTTTTGTATAAGAATGCTTCGGTGCAGAAAATATTTGCAGCACATCGCCATACTCTACAACCTTTCCCCTAAACATCACCGCCACGTGGTCCGCAATTTCTGCAATCACGCCCAAATCGTGGGTGATAAATACCACGGCCATGCCGCGTTGATCTCGAAGATCGCGGAGGATGTCGAGTATCTGACGCTGAATCGTTACATCGAGTGCGGTTGTCGGTTCATCGGCGATCAACAATTGCGGGTTGCACGAGAGCGCCATGGCAATCATGACCCGCTGTCGCTGGCCACCGGACAATTGGTGAGGATAATAGTCGATCCGATGCTCCGGGTCCGGAATGCCGACCTCGCGAAAAAGTTCCACGGTGCGGTCCTTTGCTTCGCTTGTCGATAGATCCTGATGGAGACGAATCGCTTCGATCACTTGATCGCCCACGGTGAATACGGGATTCAGCGAAGTCATCGGCTCCTGAAAAATCATACTGATTTCGCTGCCGCGAACTCGACGCATTTCCGCCTCGCCGAGCCTCACGAGGTCTCGTCCCAAAAACGCAATCCGACCGCTTTCGATGCGGGCACTTCCTCCGAGTAAACCCATCACCGAAAGAGAAGTTACCGACTTTCCCGAACCTGATTCACCGACGATGCCGAGCGTCTGCCCTTTTCGAAGTGAGAGCGTGACGTCATCGACCGCTTTGACGACACCTTCCTCGGTGTGGAAATAAGTCCGCAGATCGGAGATTTCGAGAAGATTTTCCATAGGTGTCATCCCGACTCGCTCGCGAGCATCATTATCTTTTGCTCTTTCTATGCGGCAACTTAGTGCTTCGAAGCCTTCAACGTGGGGTCTGTCGACTGCTGGATCCCTTCACCGATCAGGTTGTAAGCCAGCACGGTCAAAAAAATTGCCGCCCCCGGAAAAACGATCAACCACCACATTTGCAAATTTTCTTTCCCCTCGCTAAGTAGCCGCCCCCAACTGGTCTTATCTGGGTTACCGATTCCCAAAAACCCAAGCGTCGATTCAATAAGGATCGCAGCAGCAATTCCAAAGGTGATGGGCACGATTACGGGCGCCAATGCATTGGGCAAAATGTGCCGGAACATCAATCGCGGCCAGCGAAAACCTAATGCTTTCGCTGCGGTCACATACTCTAGCTGCTTGAGCTTGAGAAATTCGGCTCGGGTAAGCCGTGCAATGCCGGTCCAGCCAAAAACGCCAATGACCACCATCAGATGCCAAATCGTTGGTTCTTCGATAATTGAAATTAACGCAAGCATGATAATCAGCACGGGAATACACATCATGATTTCAATCGCTCGCGATAGCATCCAATCGATCCAACCCCCAAAAAAACCTGCCGCAGCACCCACCACAATACCGATGACCGCAGCGATGCCGGTAGAAACGAAGCCGATTACCAAGGCGATCCGAGTACCGTGAACCATCTTGGCAAAAACGTCCTCGCCGAGATCATTGGTCCCGAACAGATTCCGACTACTCGGTACCCCCCCAGCACCAATCGGGTTACCAGACATCCCTTCCCACTCTCCATCTTTGACACGTCGGAGTGGATCTTGATACAAAAGTGGCCAGACCGCCCAACTCTGCGGATCTTTCTCCTTCATCTTCTGCGGATAATTGTAGATCACTCCATCGGTCATGAAGATTGGATTTTCCCACGCCTCATAAAAATAACCCAAGGCGGGAAAATAGAGGTGATCCTTGTACCGACAAACGAGCGGTTTGGTCCCCACGATCGCAGGAGAAAAGATCGCGACGAGCGCAAGGAAAACGACAAAAATCAAGCCCGCCATCGCCAGACGCTGTCGGCGGAAGCGGACCCACGCTTCCGTCCAAAAACCGATCGCGGGGGGCGCGTTTATCGTAGTTTCGTTTGCCATCACTTCACGTTCCACAATCATCACTGATACGAAATTCGAGGATCGACCACGGCGTAGAGAATATCGGCCAACAACTGCCCGAGCAGGGTCAGGGCCGAGAAAATCAAAGTGAGTCCCATGATCACCGGATAGTCGCGCTGAAAGAGAGCCTGCAGGTACAACGTACCCATACCGGGCCAATTAAAAATATATTCCAGCACGACCGATCCACCGATGAGTGCCGGAAGCGTCAAGCCGATCATCGTCACATAAGGAATCAGCGTATTTCGAAAGGCGTGGTGCAACAGGATGCGAACCGGACCCACCCCCTTGGCCTTGGCAGTACGTATATAGTCCTGCCGAACCACTTCCTCCATATTGGATTTGATAAAGCGACTATAGTAAGCGAGGGACCCATAAGTAAAACAAATCACCGGAAGAATCATGTGCTTGGCAATGTCGAGTACCTGTCCCAGTGGACTCAACTGATCATAGTTACGACTGTGCATTCCAGGTTCTAATTGGAAGGGCGTTCCGGCGAGATCCTTGTAAAAGAAAACCAAAAGAAGCAGACCAGCCACGAAGGTGGGTACTGCGTAGAGCATATAGAGAAATGTGCTGATCGTCCTCTCATCGAGTTTGCCGCTGCGCGCGGTGCTATAGAGTCCCAAAGGAAGCGAAAGCATGTAAGCCAAAACCAGGGATGTTCCCGAGAGCAAAAGGGTTCGGGGAATACGTTCACCGATCACCCGAGATACCGGTTTTTTCTCCTTGATCGAGCGGCCTAGATCACCGTGACTGAGATTTCCCAACCAGAGCCAGTATCCCACATACCAGGGTCGATCGAGATGGTACTGCTGTTGCAACCGTTTCATTTCCGAACCACTGATCTGCTGATCGAGACTCATCTCCGCTAGATCCAGCGTCAGAGGCGTACCCGGCATATGACGCACCAGTGCATAGACGGCACAGGTAATCACCAGCAGCGTTGCCAGCCCGAACAGGATGCGGCGGATGAGATAATGCAGCATGAGGAAGTCTTAATAGGACACACCGACAACGTCAACGCCGGATCAGATCAGCCCGACAATGGGTCTTTCTGCATCAGTGGAAAGTGCTGCCGACAAATTCAATCGGTCGGCATCCAAAGACTGCTGAAACCCGGTCCATAGCCCGTGATGCCCCGCGGACTGAAATTGTAGCCCCGCAGCCGCTTGCTAAATCCTTCAAAAGCATTGCGGTAGAAGAGCCAGGTGTAGGGCTGGTCGCGCCAAAGAAGTGCGTGAATCGCAGCATAGCAGTCTTCCCGCGTGGGCCGCTCTTCGGCCAACTCTTCGTCAAGCACGAGATAAAGACGAGTATCAGCATCCTGCCAGAGCTTGAGTTCTTTCCAGAGTTTACGGTCCTGTTGAAGCTTGCGGCCTTCGGCAAACAACTCGTCGATCATCGAATTGCTATAGCTCACAAAGTTCCGCTGCTGGCCGGTACCCCAGATGTTGTCTGAGGTATCGGGGTCGGCACCCGTGCCCCATCCACCGAAAGCGGCATCGAACTGCTTGTTGAACATTTTGTCCTGCAGCGTTGCGGATTCGAGCGGCTTGACGTTGCAGGCAACGCCTGCGAGTCGTAGATTTTGGGCGAGCAATTCACAAATTTTAATTCTCTCCGGCGCGTTGCGGACAACCATCGTAAATTCAAATTTGCGTCGCTTGCCATCAATCAGCTTGTCTCGGTAACCGTCGCCATCCGAGTCGACCCAACC
>JAQWPY010000008.1 GCA_029245145.1 Pirellulales bacterium
ATCGGTACGGCGTTGGTGGTATTGCTTGCCATTCTTGTGATTGAGCGCCGCTCGTTTCTCGGGCCGGCGCAGAATGACGCGCCGCGAAATAAGCCGTCGCTACGGATGCCGCTGCCTGATCGGCAGCAGGCAAACGATGCACCGTCAACCGTACCCCGACAACCCACCGATAGCGACAACCAATTGATTGAACGAACCGACCGCTCGGTCGTGCAGATCGAAACGGCCAATGGAAACGGGAGCGGGTTTTTGATCGATTCGACCGGGACGATTGTCACCAACCTGCATGTGATTCAGAACACCGGCTCGGCCGACGTCAAGTTTATCGATGGCTCCCATTACGAGGTGGCCGGGTTCATCGGGGTAGCGGAGGACAAAGATCTGGTCTTGCTGCGGATCCGTAGCAGTCGAGATGACTTTAAGCCGCTATCGATCACCAAAACGCTTCCCCGTAAGGGTGAGACCGTTTACGCCCTGGGCGCTCCCCGTGGATACCTCGGTTCGATTACCGACGGCATCGTCAGCGCCATCCGCTCGGGAACCGAGATACGGCAGATCGCGATGGACGACGTCGATGGAGGCGAACGACTCGATGCGGCGCTCGATTTCGGCGAAAGGGTCACCTGGATTCAGACTTCGAGCCCCATTTCACCCGGAAACAGTGGCGGACCGTTGGTCAATGCCCGCGGCGAAGTTGTGGGAGTTAATACGTGGATTCAAACCGATGCGCAAAATGTGAACTTTGCCGTATGTTCGGAAGATTTGCAGGAACTCGTCGACAACTCGCAAGAGATGCAACCGCTTGCGATGCTACCCGCCGGCAGCGAGCCGAGTTTTGTTACGCATCAGCGGAGGCAGGAGCAGCGCCTCCGCGAGCAGCGGATGGAAAATATCGAATTGGAAAAACGCCAGCAGCGGCTCGCATCCACCTCGCGATCCAAGCGGACGGCCCGCGTGGTTCAGGAACTCGAGCATCTTCAAAATGAGATGAAAGAAATCAGAAGTGAGTTAAAGCAACTCGAATCCATACGCGTAGAGATCGTGGCCGAACGCAAACGCGTGCGGCGATCGGCGAAATCAGTCTACCTGGAGAGCGAAAATTCTGCCCAGCGAAGAAGGCAAAGCCGAGCTGATTTGGCGCGACTCAATAAAATATTGCTCGCAAAATCTTCAAAGCGGGCAAGCTACTCCGACGAGCAGTGGGCTGAAATGGTGGCCCAAAGGGATGCACTCAACGCACTTTCGCGGCACATGAAAGAACATGCCAAAGTGATCGATCGCCGACACGAAAAGCTGATTGCTCAAGATAGAAAGCTCGAAGAGCAGCTCAAATTTAATTTCATCGATTGGCAGACGAAGAAAAAGGAATTGTCGGCAAACGAAATTCGTTACGTCGAGTTGGGCGTACAATTCCCCAAATAAGCCCCACTATACTTCCTGCCATTGCTTCATTGTCTCTTCGATGACCCTCGCCGTGCGGCCCACTGCCGCCACGACCCCGTCGGGCCGCACCAAAATGCAGCCGTCGTCAGTAAGTCCGCATTGCGCTCGCAGATGCGCGGTGCCCTCGGTGACATCGAGTTCACAGCGACCGAGCCGAAATCCTCCTCCACCGGTGCCGAAAGTGTCGCCGATCGATTCAGTGCATGCCTGTCCCCACACCACCGCGGTCGCCTCGTTGCCGCGGAGGAGGTGAGTTGCCGACATCCGCTGGCCTTGCTGCTCAATCGGCAGGTGGGGAAACGCATCGCCCGGCCGAACCTTCCCTCCACCTTCATCGGGACCACAGAGCGAACTGCCGCGCACGGAGATATTATCTTCACTGAGAAATTTTGTCAGCTGTGCGCGAACGGCGGGCAGTGAAAGTCCGAAATGCATGGCCGTGTTGCGCAGAAACCTGGCGATGGGGTTAGAGATCATCGCGGCTCGCAACATCCGTCCCGTCGCCTTGAGAACTTCTGCACCTATCGGATGCCGCTCTTCCTGGTAGGTGGCGATCAAACCTTCCGGAGCGCCTCCTTTTTCTACGAGCGCTATTTTCCAGGCCATGTTGGCTGCGTCCTGCATGCCGGTATTCATGCCTTGCCCGCCGGCCGGACTGTGGACGTGCGCCGCGTCGCCAGCGAGGGTGACGCGGCCGTGTACGTAGTTTTCAATCTGTCGCTCACTCACCCGGAATTCACTTTTCCAGTGCGCTGTGGTTATTTTCCAACCGGTCGCGGTCCGCTGACTGAGTAATGCTTGAATCTGCGCGTCGGTCGGCTCAACCCGTTCGGAGGCATCCTCCGCTGGCCCGCCGTCGGCAATCACCCGCCAGCGACTCTTACCAATGGGAAACAGGGCCACCATCCCTTCGGCAGATGCCTCGATCCGCATCGCGTGCGGGTCGGTCTCCTGGTCGACTTCAATGTCGGCCAGCAGCCAGCGACGATCCACGGCCTCGCCCGGGAAAGCGAGGCCCAGCTTATGCCGTACGACCGAGTGTGCCCCATCGCATCCGATCAGGCGGCTGCAGCGCATTTCTTCTTCGCCGCGGGGTGATTGGAGTCTGCAGGTGACTCCTTCATCATCTGCAGCAAAATCCACGAGTTGCGTCTGCCACTCCACCTCAATACCGCGCTCGGCCGCCGCCCCGATCAGAACCCGCTCAGTTTCGGATTGGGGAATTAATAACCCGGTGGGGATGTTGAGTGGATCATCTTCCATCTCGATTGCACCGAGAACTTTCTCTTTGGCCCAAAAGGTCGCCCGATGCAGCGAGTTTCCGTGAGGCAAGAACGCGGTGAGCGGTACATGACTGTCGAGCACTTGCAGCGTCCGCTGCCAGATGACCAATGCTTTGGAGAGCGTTGTAGGACCTTCGGCAACGTCGATGATGCGCAGCGGGATACCGTGCCGCGCCAACGCGTTTGCGGCGGTCAGCCCCACCGGGCCGGCGCCACAGATGAGGATCGGTTGAGCTTGCATGCAATCGGGTTCCAACGGGTGACTCTGCCATGGACCGATGCGATTTTGACCGGTGCCCCATAAACCGTCCATACCGTAGAGGGGTTTTCTTGCCTAAAAAAGATGAAAACATCGACAAAAAGCACATAAACGTTGACGCGTCGCGCGGCTGCACTTTATACTCGCACCGCCCACCTTCCACCGCCCCAACCCCCACCCGCGGTTGTTTGATTTTATGCATTGTGGCCCTCTGCATGTATCGAAAGGCGCACTCTGCTCACTGGCTTGGCTAATGAGCTTCGGGACCGGTATGGCCGGAGCCGCGGATCGCGCCGGCGAGGCGCATTTCGAGAGGCATGTACGGCCGGTACTCGTCAAGCACTGCGTCGCCTGCCACGGTCGTGAAATGCAGGAGGGCGAGTTGCGACTCGATTCGCGACGCGCCATGTTGCAGGGCGGCTCGCGAGGCCCGGCGATTCTTCCCGGCAATGCAGACGGAAGCCTCCTGATCACCGCGGTCCGTCACGCGGTCGACGATCTTTCGATGCCACCGGAGGCAGAGCCACTTTCGCCTGAATCGATCGAACATCTGATGCGCTGGATCAATCGCGGTGCCGTCTGGACTGCCGATGTACCGCTTGCCGAAACGGTGCCGAGCGAGCGGATCGAGGCGCTGCGAAGTGAACACTGGTCATTTCGTCCGCTCGCACTCCTACAGTCCCAAAAGCGGGCTGCCACGGCCAGCGGTGTGGTCGACCGGCTGATCGATGCGGGGCTCGAAGCGGCCGGGCTGCAGCCGAGCGATTCGGCCTCGCGCGAACAACTGATCCGTCGCGCGACGTTCGATTTAACCGGTCTGCCGCCGACTCCGCAGGAGGTCGACGCATTTCTAAAGGACGATTCGACCGACGCATACGCACAGCTGATCGAACGGCTGTTGGCGAGCGAGGCATATGGCGAACGGTGGGGGCGACACTGGCTCGATCTGGTCCGCTACGCCGACACGGCAGGCGATGCCTCTGATTACCCGGTGCCCGAGGCATTTCAATACCGCAATTATGTGATCGATAGCTTCAACCACGATTTGCCCTACGATCAGTTTATCCGCGAGCAGTTGGCGGGCGATCTTTTGACCTATCGCGATGAGGATGAAAGGTGGCGCCAGGTTATCGCGACCGGCTATCTGGCGATTGCCCGTCGAATCGGTGTGAGTCCTCACACAAAGAAGCATGTGATGCTGGAGGACGTGATCGACAACATGGGCAAAACGTTTCTGGGGCTTTCGCTCGGTTGCGCCCGTTGCCACGATCATAAATTCGATCCCGTGCCGACCAGCGACTACTACGCGCTCTACGGAATTTTCGACAGCTCTGTTTTTCCTCACGCGGGTGCCGAGCATAAACAGCGTCGCGCTGATTTCGTTTATCGGCTCGAAACTGAAGAGCTCAATAAAATTCTCGGCCCGCACCGCGCTCAACTGTCGCCCGTCCTTGCAGAAATTGACGAATTGCGCGATCAGAGGAAAAACGTCCGGGAGCGTCCCGATAAAAAAGAGGAATTCGACCGCCTCAATGACGAGATTAAATCGCTGTGGGGTAAGTACACGAAAATTGCCAGAAGTTTTCCGGAAGTTGATATTGCTTATGCCGTCTCCGAAGGCAATCCGCACGAGGCCCAGGTGCAGCGACAGGGCGACCCGGGGATCAAGCGAGAAAAGGTACGCCGCGGTTTTTTGCAGGTTCTCGGTGGTCAGACGCTGCCTGAGGGGTTCGCCCAAAGCGGCCGTCGCGAACTGGCCGATTGGATTGTCGATCCGAAAAATCCGCTCACCGCCCGGGTGATGGTCAATCGCATCTGGCATCATCACTTCGGTCGCGGCCTGGTGCGAACGACCAGCGATTTTGGTCTTCGCGGACAGTCGCCATCGCATCCCGAATTACTCGACTACCTGGCCCGCTACTTCATGGAGCACGACTGGAGCGTGAAGGGAATGCATCGGCTCATTATGCGGAGTCAAGCTTACCAGCGAAGCTCGCAGCCGCTCGCGGCGAGCGAAGCGATTGATCCTGAGAATGTTTTTCTTCACCGGGCCAATCGTCGCCGTCTCAGTGCCGAGGAATTCCGCGATACCGTGTTGGCGATCAGTGGCCGGCTCGACCGGCAACCGGCCGGCTCGCATCCTTTTCCTCACAAGCGAACTTTCCATTACAGGCAGCACGAACCGTTTCAGGAAAACTACCAGACCGACAAGCGGAGTATTTATCTGCTGCAGTCGCGGTTGCGAAAGATACCGTTTATCGATCTGTTCGATGGGCCTGACGGCAATATCCCGTTCCCGGAACGGCGCAGTACGAGTACACCCTTGCAGTCGCTCTATCTGATGAACGCGCCCTTCATACATGAGCAGAGTCTTGCGGTGGCAGAAAGAATTATCCGTGAAACCGAAAGCGATCGATCGGCAATCGACTGGGCCTATCGTTGGCTTTTCGGGCGTCGGGCGACCGACGAAGAGTTGGTAGGAATCCAAAATTATCTTGAAAAGGCAAGTCGTGCTATCGCGGCTGCCGATAAAGTGAATAGCGAAGTCGATGCAGAGCGAGAGAAAGATCCGCGACGGGATGCGTGGGCGGCATGCGTGCGGAGCATGTTTGCCAGTAACGCCTTTTTGTATATCGACTGATGGGAAACTGATCGATGCAGCATACGCGACGAACGATGATACGCTCCCTCGCAGCCGGTGGTCTGGTGCTGCCGGGCATGCTTTCGGAACTGCTGGCCGACACGGTCGCCGGTGGTGCAGATCCGCTTACGCCGAAGCAGTCGCACTTTCCGCCGCGTGCCAAGCGGGTCATTTTTCTCTACATGACCGGGGGTGTCTCGCACGTCGACTCATTCGATCCCAAACCCGAACTGCGTAAGTATCACGATCAAAAGGTCGCCGATCCCGGATTCTGCAAAGGTGCCGATTGGAAATTTCATCGCTATGGCGAATGTGGAATGGAAGTCAGCGAACTCTTTCCGCAAATCGGAAGCGTTGCGGATAAGCTCGGTTTGATTCGTTCAATGTGGACCGACAACGGCGATCACTTCGGTGCATCGATTGCCATTCATACCGGGTCGAGCAATTTCAATCGGCCCAGCATGGGGTCGTGGGTCAGTTATGGGCTCGGCAGTGAGAATCGCAATCTACCTTCGTTCATGGTCATCTCTCCCGGTTTGCCCTACGGTGGCGGTCAGGTATGGGGATCCGACTTTTTGCCGGTGGTCCATCAGGGCACGCGGTTGCGACCGATCCAGCAACCGATTCCCAACATGCGGCCTCTCGCGACGAGCGATCTTCAGCAGACCGAACTCGACATGCTCGGTTACCTCAACCGACAACACCTTGTGGGCCGCGAAAACGACCCGAACCTTTCGGCACGGATTCGCTCTTTTGAGACCGCCTTCGGGATGCAGAATGCAGCGCCCGAGGTGTTTGACCTCTCGGAGGAAACTGCCGAAACGCACGCCCTGTATGGGCTCGAACCGGGTACGCGGGACTCCTTTGCCTGGCAGTGCCTGGTGGCACGGCGTCTGGCGGAGAGGGATGTGCGATTCATCGAACTGATTGATACCGATTCTGATTCGGGAAGCAACTGGGATACGCACGGCAAGATGGCCCGCTACAACAAATTGGCCAGAAATGTCGATCGCCCGATCGCAGCCCTGATCAAGGATCTTGAGCGTCGAGGCATGCTAGATGATACGTTGGTGGTCTGGACGACCGAATTCGGCCGCAATCCGTTCGCAGTAAATCAAGGCGCGACCGGCCGCGGGCACCACGCCCACGCCTTCAGCACGTGGATGGCGGGTGGTGGAATTCGCGGCGGTGTGACGTATGGCAAAACCGACCAATGGGGGAATCATGTGGTCGAGGACAAAGTCACAGTGCACGATCTGCACGCGACCATTCTGCATCAACTCGGTATCGATCACACGCGGCTTACCTACCGTCACGCAGGGCGCGATTACCGCTTAACCGATGTTCACGGGCGGGTGGTTCGCGAATTGTTGGCATAAGGGCCTGCTTGCGTTGACCGAGGTCATTCGGTCGAGATATACTGCACATGTCCGGTTTTCTTCCGCTGATCCCCATCGTGATGCCGCATGTGTACCCCGGTTTTTCGCCCGATTGCCTGCCTGGTTTATGCACTGGGGTTCTGCGTCGCACTCTCTTCGGCGCGCGGTTCCGAGCGAGATCAGCTCGATCATTTTGAAAACCACGTTCGACCTTTGCTCTTGGCAAAATGTGCGGAGTGCCACGGCGATGAAATCCAGGAGAGTGGCTTGCGAGTCGATTCGCGCGAGGCGCTGCTGGCCGGTGGTCAGCGGGGACCGGCGATTGTGCCGGGCGATGCGGAGAGCAGTCTGCTGCTGCGGGCCGTACGCGGTGACGAAGAAGAGATGGCCATGCCCCCGGAGGGCGATCCGCTCACGGCGGAGGAGCAGGCCCATTTGGTGCGTTGGATTAATGAGGGCGCCGTTTGGAGCGGCAAGCAACAGGCATCGGACGATACGCCGCTTGCGCAGATGGAGACGATTGGGAAGAATCACTGGGCCTATCGTCCCATCGAGTTGCCGGAGGTGCCTGCACACGAGGATTCGTCCTGGCCGCGTGGTGCGATCGATCATTTTGTTCTCGATTCGCTCGTGGCGTCCGGACTGAAGCCTTCGCCGGAGGCCGATCGCCGGACGCTCATCCGCCGCGCCACCTTCGATCTTTTGGGTTTGCCACCGACCGAGGAGGAAATCGAAGCATTTCTTTCCGATCCACGAGAGAACGCCTACGAACTGTTGATCGAAGGGCTGCTCGTTAGAAAGGAATACGGTCAGCGTTGGGGAAGGCATTGGTT
>JAQWPY010000030.1 GCA_029245145.1 Pirellulales bacterium
TCAAGCAAGACAAGCGGCCGGAGGTCAGGCGGAATGACGGGGATGACATCCAAAACCATCCATTCGGGCTTGTTGTCGCTGTCACGAATCGACTCAACAATTTTGAGTCGATTGATCAGCTCTTTTTCTTTCTGTTTTGAACCGGTGGTCGCCAGTTCTCCACGGAGTTGTTCGGAGAGCTGCACAAGGTCCAAGCCGAGCATCAATTTATGAATTGCTTCGGCCCCCATGTAGGCCTCGAAGGATCCTTCGCCGTAGTCGCTTATGGCGGTTCGGTATTCTTCTTCCGTGAGCAATTGCTGCTTGGTCAGCGGTGTATCGCCCGGTTCAGTGACGACGTAATCCTGAAAGTAGATAACCTTCTCAAGGCTCGTGGTTTTCATCGCCAAGAAGTTGCCGAGGCGACTCGGCATGGCTTTGAAAAACCAGATGTGGACGATCGGCGCTGCCAACTCAATGTGACCCATCCGCTTGCGGCGCACCCGACTGTGAGTGATTTTGACGCCACAACGGTCGCATATCATACCCTTGTATTTCATTCCCCGGTATTTTCCACAAGAACATTCCCAGTCTTTTTCGGGACCGAAAATCTTTTCGCAGAAAAGGCCATCCTTTTCCGGTCGGTAGGTCCGGTAATTGATGGTCTCCGGTTTTTTGACCTCGCCAAAAGACCAACTGCGGATGTCGTGCGGTCGGGCCAAACTGATTTTTACCGACGCATAATCATTGATGCGATCGTAGGAGCCTTCGCCAATGCTCATCTACCAAATCTCCTTCGTTGGGAATGCGTTTGCAGTCGAGATGCTAATGCCCCGCGTCGACGGGCAACTCGCCTGCAGAATCGTTTTCCTCATGGTCTAGAATTGCTGTTGAGTGTTGTTTGTCTGTGCATCTTTGATGCATTGATCAAAAAATTTCGCTTAAATTCGCCGCTTCTCTAATTGCATATTGAGACCAAGGCCGCGTATCTCATTTGTGAGTACGTCAAAACTCGCCGGAGTACCAGCTTCGAGCGTGTTTTCACCCTTGACCATCGATTCGTAAATTTTTGTTCTACCTTCCACATCATCGCTCTTTACTGTGAGCAATTCTTGAAGGATGTACGCCGCACCGTAAGCTTCCAGCGCCCAGACTTCCAGTTCACCGAAGCGTTGACCACCGAAGCGCGCCTTTCCACCAAGAGGTTGTTGGGTAATCAGCGAGTAGGGGCCTGTGCTGCGGGCATGCACTTTTTCGTCGACGAGGTGGTGCAGTTTGAGCATGTAAATGTAGCCCACTGTCGTTTCCTGTTCGAACGGTTCGCCGCTTCGTCCATCGTAGAGTTGAACCTTTCCGGTCGAGGGAAGCCCGGCATCGTCGAGTGCCGTTTTAATCATCTCCTCCGTCGCGCCATTGAAGACGGGGGTGACGGCCTGGAAATCGAGTTTCGAGGCAGCCCAACCGAGGTGCGTTTCGAGGATTTGTCCGACGTTCATTCGGCTCGGCACGCCCAACGGGTTCAACATGATTTGGACCGGCGTACCATCGGCCAAAAACGGCATATCTTCCTGCGGCAGGATTTTTCCAATCACACCTTTATTTCCATGACGCCCCGCCATTTTGTCACCGGTAGAAATACATCGCTTGGTTGCAATGTATACCTTGACCATTTGCAGAACTCCGCTTCGAAGTTCATCACCTCGCTTCATGGAATTCAAATTGTGATCCCGTTGATCGATCGCCTCTTCAACCAACGGTGCGTGCGTTTTATAGATCTTCTTCACCGCTTCAATTTTCGATTCGCTGCGTAAATTCAACCCCGCAATATCGAACCGAGGGGCAACTTCTGCCAGGAACTTGGGATCCTGATCCGCCGAGAGTGGTGTTCCGTCCTCGGATGTGGCAGGTCGGCCGATGACCTCCTCGATTTCTTCCAGCATTCGCGTGAAGGTTTTGGCGATAAGGGCATTGCCCTCTGATTCCACCTCTTTGAGCGATTTTTCAAATACCTTACGCTCCTCATCCGAGAGACTCATTCGCCGAGAGAATTTCTGCGTATCGATCACAATTCCCTCGACACCCGAGGGAACGTCGAGCGAATCATTTTTGACGTCTTCTCCCGCCCGACCAAAAATGGCGTGGAGCAATTTTTCTTCGGGCGTCAGTTCACTCTTCGATTTGGGCGAAACTTTACCGACCAGAACCTCTCCTGGTCGCACATACGTGCCGATTTGTACGATTCCACTCTCATCAAGATTACGCAAAGCCTTTTCGCTCACGTTGGGAATATCGCGTGTAAATTCTTCGCGTCCCAGTTTCGTTTCGCGAATCTCGATATCGAATTCTTCGATATGAATGGATGTGTAGGAATCCTCCTTCACCAATTCTTCGCTGATGATGATGGCGTCTTCGAAGTTGTAGCCGTCGAACGTCATAAATGCGACCAACACATTCCGGCCAAGGGCGAGTTCCCCGTTTCGGGTCGCTGCGCCATCGGCGATTACGTCACCTTTTTCGACTCGTTGACCGATTGTCACGATCGGTTTCTGATTTTGACAGGTCCGTTCATTGAGCCCGACAAACTTTCGCATCGTGTAAGTTTCGGAACCAATCTCAATCCGATCTGAATCGACATAACTCACCGTGCCAGCGCGGCGTGCACGAACGACCATACTCGAATCTGCTGCAACACTTTTCTCCATTCCCGTTGCCACGATCGGGGGTTCCGCGACAAGCAGAGGGACCGCTTGCCGCTGCATATTCGATCCCATCAACGCGCGGTTCGCATCATCGTGCTCGAGGAAAGGAATAAGACCTGCCGACACACCGACCATCTGACTCGGTGCCACATCGATATATTCAATCTCATCGGCCGAAACGAGTTCGAAGTCACCAAGATGGCGTGCCACCAAATTGGTAGCTGTGAGCTTTCCGTCCCGGGTCGCTGCATCCGCCGGAGCGACGTAGGCATTGGCCTCCTCGTCTGCCCGCAACCAGACAACATCCTCGGTCAGCAAGCCGTTTTTGATCTTCCGGTATGGTGTGACCAAAAATCCGTACTCGTCGACCGTCGAGTACATGGCGAGGGAAGAAATCAAACCGATGTTCGTTCCTTCCGGTGTCTCGATAGGACAGATTCTGCCGTAGTGGGAGATATGCACGTCGCGCACCTCGAAACCGGCTCGCTTCCGATTCAATCCGCCGGGTCCCAACGCCGAGAGTCGCCGCTCGTGCGTTAACATCGAAAGTGGATTTGTTTGATCGACCACTTGGGAGAGTTCACCACGACCGAAGAAATACTCGATCGCCGCAGAAATACTTTTTGGATTAATCAGACTACGGGGAGTCATGTCCTCTTGGTCTTTGAGGCTCATTCGCTCCTGCACGGTACGGCGCAGTTTAAGAAAACCTTTCCGCATTTCATCACTCGCCAATTCGTCGATAGTCCGCAGTCGACGATTGCTGAGGTGATCGATGTCGTCCAATTCGACGGCCGGATCATTTCCGACAAGGCGAATAAGATATTTGATCGAGGCGAGGAGGTCGTCGGGACGCAGTGTCATCTCATTTTCCGAAACCTTCAGGCCAAGTTTACGGTTGATTCGAAATCGACCCACTTTTCCGAGACGATATCGATTTGTATCGAAGAATTTTTCTGTAAATAAAGCCCTCGCTTTTTCTAGTTGCGGAGGATTGCCGGGGCGCAACCGTTGATAGATGCGGAGGATCGCTTCTTCGTGACTTGCCGTATTGTCTTCGGCGAGGCTGTTGAAGATCAAAGGAGTTTTCGGTTCGGGCATGACCTGCACCGTGCCAACGCCGGAAGTGCAAATGGTCTCTGCAGCGGCCTTTGAGATTTTGTGTCCCGATTCCACGATGATCTCTCCCGCCCGATCACTCTTGGGAGGGAAGACGATATCGTCGACCGCAATTTTACCCTCAATTTTCCCGAGACTTCGACCATCGACAACCTTTGCCGTCGTCGTTTTGTAGAAACTTTTGATAATATCACGATTCAAGCTGAATTTTGGATCCATTGCCCGCAAAAGCGTCATAGCGGAAAACTTTCCGCTTTGATCGATACGGACCGTCAAACTGTCCTTTTTATTGACGTTGAGTTCGATCCAGCTGCCTCGTTCCGGGATGATGCGACAGCTATGCAACATCCGGTCGCTCGTGTCCGCTTCACAGACAAAATCAACTCCGGGGGACCGGTGGAGTTGGCTCACAACGACCCGCTCGGCACCATTGATAATGAATTCACCGCCACCAAGCATGATCGGCATATCGCCAAGGTAGACCTCTTCTTCGATCGGTTCTTCCTTGGTCAACCGTAGCCATACGCGAAACGGCCTACCATACGTCAACCGCAGTTGTCGGCACTCATCTGGTTCGTAGCGAGGCTTTCCCAATTCATATCGCAGGTACTCCAAACGCAGGGTCTTATCGTAACTCTCGATTGGGAAAATTTCTTGCAGGACGGCTTCAAGTCCCTCACATTTTCTTTCCGTATCGCCGATGCCGTATTGAAGAAAGCGGGCGTAGCTTGCCGTTTGGATGTCGGTCAGGCTCGGCAGAGGATGGGGGGCACTATCCGTACCGAAGCGGCGGATATTTTGCGGGTTCAAACGTCGGTTTGCCGTGGTTGCCATAAGGGAAACGCTCCTAGCAGTAATTTGTCGTAACAGCGATCAGTTTGCGACAGATCGATTGCGCGCACAGAGACCGCAGAGGTAGCAAAACCCCATCGGGAGAGAATTGCGGTTCCGTGCGAGAAAAAATATGGTCGCAGTAGCAGTTCATAAACTTCAACTGAAAGAAATTGGCGGCGGGTTTTCCCAGGCCATTAACCTGGGGACAGATCGGTGTGCTGCTCCTGCCCGGAGCAGCAAATATCACTTGATCGAAACCGTAGCGCCTGCTTCTTCCAGTTTGGCTTTTGCTGCTTCTGCTTCTTCTTTCGAGATTCCTTCCTTGACCTTGCTGGGAACGCCATCCACGACTTCCTTTGCTTCTTTGAGGCCGAGGCCAGTCAACGCGCGGACCTCCTTGATGACTGCGATTTTCTTGTCCCCGAAGCTATCGAGCACGACGTCGAATTCGGACTGGGCTTCTTCCTCGCCTCCACCGCCATCGCCCCCGTCAGCAGGACCGGCCATCATGATCGCGCCACCTCCGGCAGCCGGCTTGATTCCGTGGACCTCTTCCAGGTAATCGCTAAGTTCCTTTGCTTCTTTCAGCGTCATTGCGACAATCTTATCGCCGAACTCTTTCGTCGCATCACTGAATTCTAAGGTTGCAGTAGTTTCTTCAGACATCTCGCATCTCTCCCTTTCTGTTTAGCAGACAACCTTCGGATGTTGCCAAAATATAAAATTTGGATTATCAGCTTGATTCGTTTTCCTCTTTGCCGCACTCCTTGATTTGACCCACGAGGGCACCACCCGGCCCCAACAATTGTGCCGAAAGGGTGGCGCCGGGACTCAGTATCTGGCCGAGCAAAATACTTAACTGCTCGCCACGACCGGGCCACTTGCTCACATCATGCACCTGTTCTTCCGTGAGTGGCGATTCATCCATCACCCCGCCCCGCGCCGCAAATCCCTCGAACGTTTCATCCTTGCTGAGCCGCACCACTTCTTTCGCCAGGGAAACAGTATCTTCACTGCCCCAGACAACAGCGATCGGCCCGCTGATCGATTCGAAGGCGGCTTCGAGCGGGGTCCCCGCCGTGGCGCGCTTTGCCAAGCTGTTTTTGACGACCGTCAGGCGGATATCCTTCGCTCGCAACTCCCGACGGAGTGTCATCGTATGATTTGCATCCATGCCGATCACGTTGACCAAAAGACAATCGCTTTCGCCAGCGAGGCGTTTTGCCAGATCATCACTAATGAGACTTTTGACGTATTTACTCATGGTGTACCTAATTTTTATCGTCACACAATCGCGGAGAACGAAACGGCATTAACGAGTCGGGCCGATTCCCTCTCGGTGCGATTATGCTGCAATATGAACTCCCGGAGTCATCGTTCCACTGATTGCGATGGTTTTAATGTATTGACCTTTAGTGGTAGCTGGACGCATTCCAGTAATGCAGTCGATAAACGCTTGAACATTTTCTTCAAGCTTTTGTTCATCAAATGAAAGCCTGCCGACAACCGCCTGCACGTTGCCACCCGCATCGTTTCTGAACTCGACCTTTCCCGCTTTGTATTCCTGCACGATCTTGCCAACGTCTGGTGTCACAGTTCCCGCACGCGGACTCGGCATTAACCCACGGGGACCGAGCATTCGACCCAAGGGACCGACGAGCCCCATCATGTCGGGGGCTGCAATGCAGGCATCAAATTCCAGCCAGCCGTCTTTGATTTTCTTCGCCAAATCGTCGTCACCGACTTCATCGGCACCTGCCTCCCGTGCAGCATCTGCCGCGGCACCCTTGGCAAACACGACCACGCGTTTCGTGCGGCCGATACCGTGAGGAAGCACGATGGAACCTCGCACAATTTGATCCGCCTGCTTGGGATCAATTCCGAGTCGCATTGCAATTTCAACCGATTGGTCGAACTTAAGCTCCCCGAAGCTTTTTAGTATTTCTACAGCCTGCTTCAAGGAAACAGGACTTTGGTCCCTCACCTTTTCCGCAAGGCCTACCATTCGCTTTGATGCCGCCGCCATGACTGTCTCCGAATCGATTCGTTAGCCGTTCGATCTTCTGTTGATGTTAAGTCTCTACAGGTTGCCCGATTTGAGTTGTTCCGGGATCTAATCCACCACCTCAAGGCCCATGCTTCTCGCGGTCCCCTCGATCAACCGCCTCGCGTTGTCGTTGTCGCTTGCGTTGAGGTCGGCAATTTTTGTCTGCACAATCTCATCCACTTGTGCACGCGTAACGGTTCCCACTTTATCCTTGTTTGGCACCCCCGAGCCCTTGGCGATTCCTGCCGCCCGCTTCAGCAAAGCAGAGGCAGGCGGACTTTTGGTCACGAACTCAAACGTGCGATCGCTGTAAACGTCCACAACAACGGGAATGGGCATTCCGCCGGCATCCTTGGTCTTGTCATTGAATTGCTGCACAAACTGACCGAGGTTGATTCCGAACCTTCCCAACGCGGTACCGACCGGTGGTGCTGGGGTGGCTTGGCCTCCGGGCACCTGAAACTTCACTGTGCCAGCCAACTGCTTTGCCATAGTAGGTTGCCTTTTTTAGTTTTTTCTGTGTTGAATTTTCTGCGTTGAATCTTGTCGTCACGGCCTCGTTACCATTGCCGCCGAAACGATTACATGCCTAGCGAGTGACTACAGTTTTTCAATCTGCCAATGTTCCAATTCCACGGGAGTCGAGCGACCAAAGATGTTAATCATCACCGTCACGCGTCCGTTCATTTCATCAATTGTGTCAACATCACCCTCGAAGTTCTCAAAAGTGCCTTCGTTGATTTTTACGCGGTCTCCAACATCCACGCCGATTTTTAACTTAGGCTCTTGCGTTTCCACATCGTCTTCTTCGGGGACAATACGAGCAACTTCACTCGGCATCATCGGCGTCGGTTGCCCTGCAGCACCCGTAAAGTCACCGATGCCAGGCGTTTCCCGCACGAGGAACCAAGTTTCGTCGTTGATGATCATGTGCACCACGATATAACCCGGGTACAGCTTCTTTTTGACGATACGTTTTTTTCCACCTTTGAATTCGGTGACCATCTCCACCGGCACAACGATATCTTGAAAGTACTCGTCAAGTCCTGCCATTTTGACTCGCCGTTGCAATCCGGCAGCGATCGAGTCCTCCCGATTGCTCTGAACCTTGAGGATGTACCAATCGAGCGGTCGTTCCTCGACCCGAGATTCGGCGGGGCCGACGTCGAGATTTTCCTCCACCGGTGCGACATCCTCGACCTCTTGTTGATTCCGTTGTCTCTCGGCTTGCTCTTCTGCAAGTGCCTGCAGATCTTCCTCGTCCGCCCACTCGGCGACTTCGTCTTCTAACAACTCGTCTTCCACCAATTCCTCTTGTAGTGTCTCTGGAGAGGAATCGCCCGGTTGATTTTCGTCGACTGGAGACTGCGCTTCTGTTTCGGAAGCAACAACGCTCTCTTCGATCTGTTCTCGATCCTCACTCACGACAAAATTCCTTCAACTGTAATCTGTAATTTGAACGGCACGTTCAAATCCAACGGGTTGTTTTTAAACACCATCAATCCATGTAAGTTCAGCCCACAATTCCCAGGCCTTTGAAGACCATTGCCCAGAGGAAGTCAAACATCGCCAGGAAGCCCGCCAAGAAAAGAATCGTGATCAAAACCACCATCGATCCACGCACAAGTTCTGTCTTGGTAGGCCAGGAAACCTTGCTCATTTCCGCTTCGACGGAGATGAGAAAGTCGGAAAACATAGGCAGGTTTACCAGCCGGTAGGCGATCCATAGACCCAGGCAGAGGAGCCCGCCCGGAACGCCAATCCGCATCACCATATCTTTTGCAGCAGCCGATTGGTGTAACTGCCAACATCCAAGCAGCACCGTGACAGCGATGGCTGCGAAGGTCACCTGGCGGGTGATTCGCCCTTGCTTGCGTTTGTAAAGTCCAGCGTGAAAAAGGTTCTGCAGAAAGGCTGCCAACCCGGTACTCGCGGTGGAATCTTTGGATGCTGCTGCCATGTTCTGCTTGCTTCAATTACGGTTTTGTCGAGTTCTATCGATCGCTTAAAAATGAACCATTCGGGACGCACCGCGGAATCGATCCCCCACCGCGCCCAAAAATGGCAGGGGCGGCGGGAATCGAACTCGCAACCTCTGGTTTTGGAGACCAGCGCTCTGCCAATTGAGCTACGCCCCTCCGTGTCACAACTACTCTATGTCACAACTACTCCAGGATCTTACTTACCACGCCTCGACCAACGGTCTTCCCGCCTTCTCGAATCGCAAAGCGGACACCTTCGTCCACCGCAACCGGTTTGCCGAGTTCAATCTCCAACTTTGCGTTATCTCCAGGCATGCACATTTCCACATCACCGAGAAGATTTGCAGCACCGGTCACGTCCGTCGTTCTAAAGTAGAACTGTGGCCTGTACCCGTTGAAGAAAGGTGTGTGTCGCCCGCCCTCCTCTTTGGCAAGTACATAGACTTCCGCCTCGAACTTGGTGTGCGGTGTGATGCTGCCGGGCTTCGCAAGGACCTGGCCTCGCTCAATATCTTCCCGCTTTACACCACGAAGAAGCATGCCGACATTGTCACCTGCCTCACCGTGATCGAGTGTCTTATTGAACATTTCGACACCAGTGCAGACCGTTTTACGGCTTTCTTCAGTGAGGCCGACGACCTCGATTTCGTCGCCCACCGTTACCTCGCCTCGCTCGATTCGACCGGTTGCCACGGTGCCGCGACCCTCAATCGAAAAGACGTCTTCAACCGCCATGAGCAGAGGTTTATCGGTTTCGCGAACCGGATCCGGAATGTAGCTGTCGATCGCGTCGATCAACTCGGCAATGCATTTGGTCGCTTCTTCATCGCCCGGATTGTCGTACGCAGGCTTCGAAGCACCACGAATAATTGGAATTTCGTCGCCCGGGAATTCGTTTGCCTCTAAAAGTTCTCGGATTTCCATTTCCACGAGATCCAAAAGCTCAGGATCGTCGACCAAGTCACACTTGTTGAGGAATACCACCAGCGAAGGCACGTTGACCTGCCGCGCGAGCAGAACGTGTTCTCGCGTCTGGGGCATCGGGCCATCTGCGGCCGACACGACGAGAATGGCGCCATCCATTTGGGCGGCACCCGTGATCATGTTTTTGATAAAGTCAGCGTGCCCCGGGCAATCGATGTGGGCATAGTGCCGCTTTTCACTCTCATATTCCACATGAGAGACCGCAATCGTCACTGTCTTCGTTTCATCACGAACCGTTCCGCCCTTCGCGATATCAGCGTACGATTTGGATTTTGCCAGCCCTTTATGCGCCTGCACGGCAAGGAGAGCGCCCGTGAGGGTGGTCTTTCCGTGGTCGATGTGACCGATCGTGCCAACATTGACGTGAGGTTTATTTCTTTCGAAGGTGTCCTTTGCCATGAATCGTTCCTTTTTTGCTTGCGGGTTCCCTGGTGGAGGCCCTTCCAGCCCCCGCTTGTTATTCAAATTATAAAATCGCCAAGTGGCTTGACTTGCTTACCAACGATTGGTCAAGGCGTGAGTTCCAAATCGTTGCAGCCGAAGAGCTGCTGATCGGACTTGAACCGATGACCTCGTCCTTACCAAGGACGTGCTCTACCAACTGAGCTACAGCAGCCGCTTTTGCCGGTATGGCCGTCCCCCTACTACGCTTACTTTTCCTTTTCCGCGACTCACCGTCAGTCCGACCCTTGGTTTGGTGGTCGTCCGCATTGTCCGGCAAGTCAACTCTATATCCTTGTTCTTTCATCAAGTTTTTATTGCGGTTCACCCGATGTCTGCGGTTTACGCAACATACCCTAACGCAAAGCGGGTGAAGGGAATCGAACCCTCGTCTTCAGCTTGGAAGGCTGTGGCTCTACCATTGAGCTACACCCGCAAAGGTAGAAATGCGCCTCAAACCACACTATCCACAATCCACAAAACTTGTCTCCAGTTGATTCCGCTTCGAATGCTCCCCTACGTTTTCCGTCGTTTTCCGTTTTATTTTTTATCCACTCTCCGGGTTCCACCGGTATTCGTTTTTCTAATGGGGGGTGCAGGATTCGAACCTGCGAAGGCTATGCCATCAGATTTACAGTCTGACCCCTTTGACCGCTCGGGAAACCCCCCTGTACAACCTTGCACCCACGACCCGTGCGATCGC